>JBEKKH010000556.1:0-5503 GCA_050010815.1 Streptosporangiaceae bacterium
AGCATGTCATCGATCTTCACGTAGAGTGCGGTTGCGAGAGTCTCTATGTCGTTGTTCACAACTCTGACTATGGAGACTCTCGCCTCATTTTGCGCACCTACCCCCTGGAATCACTCATCTAGACGAACGGCGCCGGCTCTTCGCCGACACGATGGCCGCCTGGGACCAAGCCGGGATCGACGTGGTCATCTGCCCGGTGTACGCGCTGCCGGCTCCGTTGCACGGCACAACGAGCGACCTGATCGAGGCGACCTCGTACGCATTCGTCGCGAATCTGCTCGGTCTGCCGGCCGGAACGGTTCCCGTGACTAGGGTCCGACCGGGCGAGGAAAGCGATCGCGCGGATAGCCGCGACCCGGCGGACCGTCTCGCGCAGCGCGTCGAACAAGGCAGCGCTGGACTACCGGTCGCAGTTCAGGTAATCGGCCGCCCCTGGCGCGAGGATCTTGTGCTCACCGCGATGGCCGCAATACAACGCGGAGCACGCGACGCGGGAACAGCGCCTGCACTGCCCGTGGAGCCGATGCGGCAACCCGTCAGCGACGTAAGCCGCTTACGATCTAAGGATCAAACGCTTAATCCTCGCTGTGCTCGGGCGCGCACGGCCTGCTCATGACGGGTCGGTGGCCGTAGACCTGGTGGACCCACACGGGCACCACCTGTCCGACGCCCTGCCCAAGTTGAAGGGCCTGGCCGACTTCGCGGAGCAGTTCGAGGCGGACTTCCGCCGCATCGAGTCCGTGGCCGAGACGAGCCTGAAGTTGCGCGTGCTGGATATCATCCGCGAGAACGTCCGCAAAGCCATTCGCTGCGCCGAGTCCGCCAAAGCCCTTTACGAGTCCGACCTCGCGGCGGACTACTGAGGAGCACCGTGTTCTCCTGGCTGCGACGCCCACCCAACTGCACATCCCGTCTCGTCCAGCACCCAGTCGCCTGCAACCTCCGACGCAGCCTGGTCCCTGCTGTCGGTGAACGACTTCTTGATCAAGCACGCTGAGACCAAACTCGGCATTCTGTTGGCCTTCCTTCGCGTGCTCGCAGCCGGGCTCATTGCCCTCGTGACCGGTTAAAACCGCTCGCTACGGGGACCGCGATCCTGTGCGGGGTCGCTGGTGCGCTCATTACCGAACTTAGGAAACGGTGGCATGCGACAGCATGCAGGGCCGTAGGGGACAAACAACCGCTACTCTCCTGTCGTGCAGAAGGTGGATGTCGCGGTGCTCATCGTGGATGAGCCGATTGAGGCGAAGATACGCGACAAGCACTTTCCTCTTACAGCGGAAGACGTGCGCCAGGCGGTTGTGTACGGACGCGTCATCAGTGCCGGCTGGGATGACAGCGATGAGCACGGGCTACGTCTAGTCGTGCGGGCGACCACCTATGCCGGCGTCGAGTTCCTCGCCTACCTGATGCCAGCAAACGAGGGTGATCCTGAGGAAGGCACGTTTGTCCTGAAAACTGCTATCCCAAAACCAGCTACCTAACATCTGGCAAGGCGGAACTAAGTGTGGGCATCATGAGTGTTGTGACAGACATGGGCAGGAACGTAGAAGACGAGCGCGAACCGACGTGGGACGAGGCGGTCGCGACGTTGGAGGTTGCCACCCCTGTGGAGGTCGTGCGGTCGCCACGGGAAGTCACCGTAGTTTACCGCTACGCAGATGGCATCTTCACGGCAGCATCACCGGACGTGAGGGGCTTCCAGACCACCGGCCGTAGCTTGCATGAGACTAGGAGTCTTGTCCGGCAAGATCTCAGCCAATTCCTCGATCCGGCCGTCAAGGTACTGGAGCGTTTCCCCGTTCCCGACCCTGAGATCTGCACGTCAGCTGCAGGCTGCGGCTTGCTCCAGGGTGCGTCACTGCCAGGATTGATCGTACTGAGCAGTTCCGGCACCGCCCGCACCTTTGTCTCGTCTGCGCGGCCATCCCTGCGCCGGGTGCCAGCATCATGATGCGGGCGTCGATCGTCCTCGCGGACTTCGCCGAGACCGACCCAGGCGGCAAAGTCCATGTTCTCGGCGCCGGCTGGTCTGTGACAGGCCCTCAGCCGGGTCCGCAGGCCGTAGTCGGATTCATTCAGGTCCCTCCGGAACAGGCTGGAGCAGCGATCACGTTCACGCTGCGCCTGACCGATCAGGCCGGTGAGGTCGTAGAAGTCCAGGGTCCTGCAGGAATGCAGCGCATGGAGGTCAGCGGCCAGGTTGAGATCCGCGAGCCAGAGGGGTGGGGTGGGTCGACCGACCTGAACGCCGCCTTCGCCATTAACGTCATACTTCCTTTGTCCCCCGGGCAGCCATACACCTGGTCCCTGGAAGTCGACGGGAAAGACCTGGCTAATACCGCGTTCTACGTTAGGTCCGCCTCGCAAGGCTCAGCCTGAAACCAGCAAGGCCGTTGCCTCCTCTGTGCCGGTCGTTGCGCTCCTGTCACAGAGGGCTTGGCGAGCGCCTCGGCCGACGACTTCCAGGAACCAATCTGGGGATGCTAGCCCAGTAGGCTCCCGGCGCAGCGACCCCAACTGCGGTGCTGTCGGCCAGAAGAGGGTGGTCTCGGCCGTACCGTTGTCCAGGGTGGCAGGTCACCATTCTGTTGCTCTGATCTGCGGTGTCGCTTCTACAAGAGAGCGTTGGCCGTACGCCCAAGTCAGCCCTCATCGGACACCACGCGCGCCAAGCGTAAATTCAGCGGTCAGGCTGCATTGGTTTTTGTGCACTCGCTCCATGGACACGCGTACTCGTTTAGATACGGTCGCCGGGACTAAGACGTGCGTGAGCGTTGTGAGCCCGCACGATCCCGCGTGCCTCGGTGTACTCGCGGACCATGTCGTAGGTCTTCCACCCCGTGATGTGCATGAGGTCGTCGGTGGACCCGCCGGCGGCGAGCCAACTGTCCGCAAACGATCGCCTGAACCTGTGCGGGTGGACGTTCTGAATTCCCGCCTGCTCTCCTCGGCGCCCCACCATGTCGCGGATACCGGAGTCCGTCATGCGCGACGTGTTGTGCCCCTGGACGCCAAGCCAGAGCCACGGCGACGACGTCTGCGCGTGCCTAGCACGTGCCCGTATGTACTTGTCCAAGGCTGCGGCCGACTTCTTGCCGATCGGTACCCAGGTCTCGTCTGCGCCCTTGAGGCGGATACGGAGCCGTCGCTGGGCCAGGAAGACATCGTTCGCGGACTCGTCGTCCGGGTCGTACCGCAGCCCGGCCAGGCCGGACACCCGTAGCCCGGTGTCGATGAAGACGCGCATGATCGCGGTGTCGCGACGATCCACGAACGTTGCGTCCGAGCACGTCTTCAGGAGCCGTGTCAGCTCTTCCCCGGTGAAGAACGACTTCGCCTTCTTGCTGACCTTCGGCGCTTCCACGCGGTCCATGGGGTTCGGGTTCTCGCGCTCGCCCTCGCTCGCGAGCCAGCCGAAGAACACGCGGATGTTGCGGAAGTGGACGGCTGCGGAGGCGGCTGACGTGCGCTGTTCCTCAGCGAGCAGGAACGCGCGGATGTGCGAGGCGTCGACGTCTTCGACCGAAGCGGGCATGTCCTGGTCCGCGAGGAACCGGCAGAACGCCCGGACGGAGTCGGTATAGGAGCGGACGGTACGGGAACTCTTGGCTGCGGCATCGAGCGCTAGCTGCCATGAGGCGATGAACGTACTGAGCGCAGGTCCGGACGTAGCAGCAGCGCGCGGCGTCCGGCTCCGCCGCGCTTCGCGCATGCTGGTCACGGATGAGCTGGCCTCGGATGACATGGGTTCCTCCCGGTCACCGGTGCGACCGCGCCCGCCATGCCCTACCCTTGATGGGTAGGCATGACTGTGATGGGCAACGAATCAGACGCTCTATCCACGCTGTGCTTATGTGCTATCGTAGCAGATACCTGCGAAACCGCAGGTAGGACAACTCAAGACCCGCGCTCGTAGCTCAACGGATAGAGCATCTGACTACGGATCAGAAGGTTGGGGGTTCGAGTCCCTCCGAGCGCGCCAACGAATCCCCAGGTAGACGTGCTAGTCACTTCCCGCCGTCCTCGTCCGTGCCGTCATCTGGCCGCACTTTGGACGCACCATCGTTCGTGGCCGCCTGGTCGAGAAGGTCGGCGTAGCGGTCCATCTCGCCGGCGTATAGCTGCCCGTACAGGTCCAGCGCGGTCGTGATGCTTTCTCTACGGCTTCAAGTGCGCACCTTCGGCGGCCCTGGCGGCCTTCGGGCCGGAGCCCTACGGCGCGCCGAGCTGCCGCGCCCGGTGGCCCCGGTGTCCGGCCGCGTGCGGTAACGCCGACACGTGCGCAGTCGGGCATGATTGATGCGTGAAGCATCCGGTATATCTGCTGTCGGCCATAGCAGGCGTGCTGGTACTGGCAAGTGCGATGATGCGTGTGGGTGCTCATCGCCACGCCGATCTCGGAGTGCCCGAGCGGAACACCCCTCGTAACGCGTAGGTTGCTGGATGGCGACGAGCAACAGGGGCCAGCAATATTGGCGTGACCCAGTCCGCTGTGTACGGTGTAGCGTTCGGGATATGGAAGGGCTTGCGGTCTCGGTCGTGCTGATTGCGATCTTGCTCGGCGTCCTGCTCGTGGTCGGGGGCCTCGTTTACCTGCTCGCGCGACGCCTGCCGAAGCGATCGCCGGAGCCGCCCAGGAAGCCAGTGAATCGGTGGATTGGGATTGGATGGATCATCATGGTCCTGGTCATCATCGGACTATGGGCGGGGATTAAGTCAGCCTCAAACCCCCAGCCGCAGCCTGGTGTACAGCTGACCTGCCCGGCCGGGCCCATATGGGCACCCCTCCAGGGGCTATGCCAGCAGTTATGAGTGGCCAGATCCCTAGGTGCGGTCACGGCCAGTCTCCCCGAGAAGGGGAGGTGCGGGATATACACGGTAGTGCTTATGAAGACATGAGGATCATCGACACGCGCGTCATTTGGCTGGCCTCATCGTATGATTCACGCGGGAGGCCGGCCGCGATGGCTTACGAAGTATCGACGTCAATCGAGATTGCCGCCACACCAGAGAACGTGTGGGCGGTGCTGGCCGATCTGGCCAGCTATCCGCAGTGGCATCCGGTGTTCCTGTCGGTGACCGGGCAACTCGCCGCCGGGAGCAAGCTCACCATCAGGACTACCGTTCCGGCGACCGGCAACCCTATGACCGCCAGGGTGAAGGTGCTGACCGTTGAGCCAGGTGCCGAACTGCGGTGGGCATCGAAGCTACTCGGGATCACGATAAGCAAGCGCAGCTTTCTCCTGAGCCCATCTGGCGGCGGCACCTTGATGGTGCAGTCCGCGACCTACCGGGGACTTGGCGGCACCAGGAAGGGATTTCGCGGCGGCCGGATAGTCAATGTGATCGGCAGCATCCAGGGCACGTTCGAGGCGATCAACGAGGTCATCAAGCAGCAAGCCGAGGCGCGGCAGCAGGCACCGGGCTGACAAGAACGGACTAAGTAATCCTGTGACTTGCTCGCCCGATACACAAACCGGCGACGAGACCTACAAGCAAC
>JBEKKH010000557.1:0-5502 GCA_050010815.1 Streptosporangiaceae bacterium
GGGGCCGGGAGCCGGGGCCCCGGGATCGCGTGCCCGGGCAGCAGCCGAGGCGAACTCACCGCCTGTGGCGAGGACCCGGTCGTAGGCCGCCGCGATGTCATCGGTAACCGAACGGTGGCCGTTCTCGACGCTGCGGAGATGGCTTTCGGAGAATCCGGCCTGCCGGGCGAACCTGCGGAAAGACAGGCCGGAGTTCCTGCGGGCCTCGCGGAGTGCTGATCCCAGGCTGTCAGCCACCGCCGGGCCTCCGGTCGTCTTGAATCGCTGGTGAATCGGCCGGCCTCATTGCCGGAGCGTGCCATGACGGTGTGTGCTCGTCTCAATGCAGATTACGGAACCCGTTCTGCACCCGGCAACCGCACGGTAACTGGAAGGAATCACTCCTATGGATACGCAAACCACCGCCGCCGCGTTCGACCTCGATCTCGACGTCAAGCTCGTCGAGGCCGGGGACGCCGTTGACGCCCTGCTGGCCGGATCGGCGAGCTCCTCGGCCAGGTCAGGGACCTGCAGTCCGAATGGACCCAGGAGGCCATCCAGCGGATCACCACCGAGAACACTACGCTCAGGTAGCGCGTCCGCACGCTCACCGCCGGCAACCGCACCCTCGAGGAGTAACTCAAGGCCGCCCGGGAGAATCTCCGCTTCCACGACAGGCGCATCGCCGACCTCGAAGCACAGCTCACCCCGCCGGAATAGGCCCCGGCAGCACGATCCGCACAGGCAACCCGTGAAAGCCCTGCTCGCCATACGGTGAGCAGGGCTTGCTCATCCCGGCACGCTCATCTTGCCTGTGACCGCCCGGCCAGCGACCGGACGAAAGCCGCCGACCTGGCCCGGCACCCGCCTCTTGCCGGCGCCAACGGTCTTCAGCCCGCCGGCTGCGGCACCGGCCCGCGAGTGTGCGGTCTCAGTGAAGGCCGGCCTGGGGTGCCTCAGTTTGAACGGCGGGTATCAGGATGCGGCCTGCCAGGCGCTGGTGGTGTCCGCCGCCCAGGAGCGGACTCGATCTTCGTGCCCGGCAGCCGGGAAGCTGCCATCCAGCGCGACGTCGGCGATGGTGGTCGCGTAGTTTCGGGGCGGCTCGGTGTCCGGGAAGGGCGGAGCGCCGGGGTAGTCGCCGGGCTGGGGAGCACGCCCGCCGCGCCGGTGTGAGTTAAGCTGCCGGACCCGCTCGGTCATGGGCGCGGCGGCTGCGAGGCCACCCCGCAAATAGGCATGCAGCATCGCCCAGTAGACCGAGCGGGCTGCCCCTGGCAGGCGGCAGGAATGCTGAAGGAGGAAGCACGCCACGGCGATGGCGTGGAGCGGGCCCCACGGTGCCTGCCTGGAGTGGTCCAGGGCCAGCAGTTCCTGGAAGAGGTCGTCGCACGAGCGCGGGGAGGCGGGACCACCGCACCCTGAGCATTGCTGCATGCCCGATCCTCCCAGATCCCTGGGCGGCCTCCCGGTCCGCGTCCGGCCAGTCGCCGGGAAAACCTCCGGGCCCTGATCACGGCCCAAAGGCGACCTGGCTCGCGGACTCCGGCGACGGACTGGTCACCGGCTGACGCAGCCCCGCCGCCGAACGCGAAATAGTCCCCGGCCACGGCGCCGTCGAAACCGGCGAACATTCACGATGGCTTCCCGCATAGGAAATCAACACGCCGAATCACCAGCAAATCATGCAGCAAACGTCGCTGACATGTAAGTTATGAAAAGCAGCAGGTCAGGGAGTTAATTCCGGCGATCCAGTCGGTAAAGAACCTCGGGACCCCAGTCACCACCTGCGCCTTCGGCTGCACACCGCCGACTTCGGGCAGGCCGCCGCCCGGACCGGCCAGTGGGCCGCGGAACTGCGCCGCCAGGGGCTGGCCAGCGATCTGGTACTGGACACCTATCGGCCCGAGACCGGGCGGTTCGGCACCGGACCGGCCCTAGCCGCCGCCGAGACCTTGTTCGCCGCCGACTCCGCCGCAGCCGCCGCGCAACTTGCGTCGGCCGACACAGCCGACCCCCGTGCGCTGACCGCGGCAAGCCTGGCCGACCTCGCCGCCGCGCTCCTCGGCGGACCCCAGGCCGGCATGTCGTGGCTCCGCGACCATCAGGTCCCCGCCGCCCGGGAACCCCTCGCCCGCGATGCGCGGCTGCAAGCCCTCGCCCTCACTACCCCTGGCGACGCCGTGCCCGCCGCAGTCCGCCAGGCATGGCGGGCACGCGCCAGCGCGGCCACAGCGTACGCGGGACTGCTCGCCGAAAACGGCCGCGACCCCGCTGGCGTCCTTGAGACGCTGCTGCACCTGCACCACAACCGGGTCCACGGACCCGGCCGCGCGACCGAATCCCTCACCTACCGGCTCGCCCGCGCCTGCGCGCTCCGCCATACCCCCGCTAACGGCAGGACGACGTCGCCATGCGCCCCGCTCCGGTGAACGGAACCCACGCCCTGGCTGCGGCGGCCGGCAGCCTGACCGGAAAGCTCGTGGTGCCGACGCCCGCAGACGAGGGCTGGCGGCTCCAGTCGCTGTCCAAGGGAGCCGCAGGCGTGGCGATCCTGCACGGCGTCCGCGCACAGAACGGCCAAGGCAGCCTCGCCCTAGCCCACACCTGGCTGCGCCGGGCCACCGCCGGCGGCATCACCGACGGCTCCCGCGCCGGCCTGTGGTTCGGCGCGCCGGCCATCGCGTTCGCCATCGCCGCCAGCGCCCCTGGCCACTACCCCGAGGCCAGCCTGGCACTGAAATCCCTTATCAGTGACATGACCAGGGCACGCCTGCACACTGCCCACGCTCGCATCGATGCCGCCGCCCGCCCGCCGCTGGAGGAGTACGACCTCGTCCGCGGTCTGACCGGGCTCGGCGCCTGCCTCCTGCACACCGACCCGGACCCCGGGCTGCTGACGCAGGTGCTGCGGTACCTGGTCCGCCTCACCGCGCCCGTGCCCGCCGCCGACGCGGCCGGGCCTGCGGCGCCGGGCTGGTGGAGCAGCAGCAACCCCAACCTCACGACCAGCACCCCCGGCGGTCACGGCAACTTCGGCATGGCACACGGCATTTCGGGCGTTCTCGCACTGCTTGCCCTATCTACCCGTCACGGGATCACCGTGCCAGGCCAGGCGGACGCCATCGACCGGATCTGCGACTGGCTCGACGCCTGGCGCCAGCCCGGCCCCGCCGGACCCTGGTGGCCAGGCTGGATCACCATTGCCGAACTACGCGCGGGCCGCCCCTCCCGGCCAGGACCAGGGCGCCCCTCATGGTGCTACGGAACCCCCGGCATCGCCCGCGCCCTGCAACTCGCCGCCTTCGCCGGTGCGTCACGGACCCCGCCCAGACCGCCCTCCTGACCGGCCCCGGCCTGTGCCACGGCTGGGCCGGCACGACCGCCGCCACCTGGCACGCCGCCCGCGACTCCGGCGACGCCACCCTCAGCGCCGCAGCGTGCACCCTCGCCGGCCCCCTCGCGTCGTCCGCCGATGGCGACCACCCGTACGGGCTGATCGACGGCTACGCCGGCGCCGCCCTCACCCTGCACGACCTCGCCACCCAGGCAGCGGGCACCTGGACCCGCTGCCTGCTACTGACCTGATCACCAACCGACGGAGGCCCGCCCATGACCGACAACCCCCGCAGCCCGTGGCAGCAGCTCACCTACACCTGCGACGACTGGCGCGCAGCCGAGAACACCGCTGTCGCCGTCCTCGGCCCCCTGCTCGCCGCCGCGCAGGACAAGGGCGACATCGCCAGCTGGTGGTTCATCCGCAAGGGACCCGAATGGCGCGTCCGGCTCGAATCACCCGCCGACAGCCTCACCTGCCGACTCGCCGAGGCCCTCGCCGGGAACGGGGATGCCCGCGCGGTCACCGAAGGCACCTACGAACCCGAGACCACACGGTTCGGCGGCCCTGAAGCCATGGACGCGGCGCACCAACTCTTCGCCGCCGACAGCCTGCGCCTGCTGGACCACCTCGCCGGCAACAGCCCCCGGCTGCTCCGCGAGATCCCCGTCGTCCTCGCCGCCCGCCTGCTGCGCGCCGCCCGCCAAGACTGGTACGAGCAAGGCGACTGCTGGGAGCAGATGGCCGCGCACCGCCACGGCGGCCACGGCCCGGCCCCGGAACCTGACGCCGGAACCATCAGCGCGATGATGGCCCTCCTCGCCGCCGGCGGTGACGCACCCGGCAGCCCACTACACGACCGCCCGGAATGGGCCAGCGCCTTCGAGGACGCCGGACGGCGGATCGCCGCCCTGGCCGGGCGGGGCGCCCTCGCCCGGGGCCAGCGCGCGGTGCTTGCCCAGCACCTGCTCTTCCTCTTCAACCGCCACGGCGTCTCCGCCTCCGACCAGCACCTCCTAGCCACTGCCGCTTGCCAGGCCGTCTTCGGCAGCCAGCCGACCGCGGCCACGCCATTCAACTTCGGCGGGCCGCCCGGAGCGCCGCTACAGTCAGTGCCGTGACAGCCACCACCGACAGCACAGACGAGAACCGGGCCACGCAGCTGCGCAACCAGCTCGCCGACTGGATCAGCGGCAGGGGAACGTTCCAGACCCCCGGCGTCGAGCAGGCGTTCCGCACCGTGTCCCGCCACGAGTTCCTCCCGGGACACCCGCTGGAGGACGCCTACAGCCGCAACCCCGTGGTCACCCAGCGCGCCCCCGACGGCAGCTCGACAAGCTCCGCGTCCTCGCCGAACCTCGTCGCCCAGATGCTCGAACAGCTCCAGGCGGAACCCGGGAACACGGTGCTGGAGATCGGCGCCGCGACCGGGTTCAACGCCGCGCTGCTTGCCTCCCTCACCGGCCCCGACGGGAAAGTCGTCACCATCGAATACGATCCCGGCCTCGCCGGGCAGGCCGCCGCGAACCTCCGCCGCGCCGCCTACCCTCAGGTCCAGGTCATCGCCGGCGACGGCGCACTAGGCCACCAGGAACAAGGCCCCTACGACCGCATCATCGTCACCGCCGAGGCAACCGACATCACCGCCGCCTGGTGGGACCAGCTCAACCCCGTCGGCGGCCGCATCGTCGTCCCCGTCCGCCTGCACGGCAGCGGCCTGACCCGGTCCCTCGGGCTCCGCCGCACCGGCCCCCAGACCATGGTCGCCGACTCAGCGTACGTATGCGGCTTCGTCGCCATGCGCGGCAGCGGCGAGCAGGCCGAGCAGCAGATCAGACTGGACGCCGGAGCCGCGCTCAAGGTAGACGCCGAGGACCACCCCGACGCCGCTGCCCTGTCCGGCGTCCTCCACCGCCAGCCGGACCAGCGCTGGACGGGGATCCGCGTGCGCGACGACGAGCCCGCAGCGCACCTCGACCTGTGGCTCCTCACCATGATCGCCCAGGGCCACGGCAAGGGTGCCCGTTTCGGCCGGCTGTCGGTCACCCCGGCCGCCCGCAGCAGCGGTCTCGCCGACCCGGCCCTTCGCTGGGCCGGAGCCGGGCTGTACCAGGGCGGCGCGCTCGCCTGGGTCACCGCCCGGCAGGCCGACGGCGGCACCAGGGAACTAGGTATCGACGCCCGCG
>JBEKKH010000558.1:0-5497 GCA_050010815.1 Streptosporangiaceae bacterium
GCCCGGCGAACGCCTGGGCGTTCGCCGACTTCTCCGTCCTGCACTGGAACGGGACCGCGTGGTCAGTCGTTTCCGGTGCTCTCCCCGCCCTCGCGGTGAGCGCGGACGGCCCCGACGACATCTGGGGCATCTACCGAAATGATCAGGTGACCCACTACAACGGCACCTCCTGGAGCGTCTACACGCTGTCGGGACCGAGCGGCACCGCCTTCGAAAGCGTGGAGGCGCTCTCGCCGACCGACGTGTGGGCGGGGGGGACCAACGGCACCGGCCCCCTCCTCGAGCACTTCAACGGGACGTCGTGGCAGGTGATGTCGACGCCGTCCAGTTTCTCGGGCGCCGGCGTGCTCGCGATGACCGCGAAATCGGACTCCGACGTCTGGATCTTCAGCGTGCACAACCCCCTGACCCAGGCAGTGCTGCTAGCCAACTGGAACGGCTCGTCGTGGACGACCTCGCCGAGCCCGATTCCAGCAGATAGTTCGGTCTCGATCGGCTCGGCGGCCAGCAGCCCCAGCCACGTCTGGCTGTTCGGCACCGACGACACCACCGGCGAGCCCATGATCCTCAGCCACTCCTGATCTGAAGCCGAACGTCTGCAGAACCTGCCCACCCCAGAGCAGATTCTGCGGATGGTTGCGAGAGTTCAGCCGAGCGTCTCACTGGCCGCGTCGCGGGGCAACTGGGCGTCGCCCTCACCCTCACGGTCACCCATGGGGACCTGATCAGCCCGAAGCATCTGCTGTGGGCCGTCGTCGCGGTCTACGTCACATGCCTCGGCGGCACCGGGGACCGCGAACAGGTGCCGGGCGGGGGTCATGTCGCCACGGAACGCCATCAAGCGGGCACCGCGCCGGTGTCGGGTCAGGCGAGGCGGACGGGGAGGGATTCCAGGCCGTTCATCAGGCTGACGGGACGCCAGCGGAGTTCGGACGGGGGGACCGCGGGCGAGATTCGCGGGAAGCGGGCGAGTAGGGCGCCGAGGGCGACCTCAGCCTCCATGCGGGCCAGGGGAGCGCCCAGGCAGTAATGAACGCCGTGCCCGAAGGCGACGTGGCCGCTGGTGTCGCGATCGAGGTCGAGGCCGTCCGGGTCGGGGAACTGGGCGGGATCGGTGTTGGCGGAACTGATCGCGGGGAAAACCCACTCCCCGGCCGGGATCACCACGTCGCCGACAGGCACGTCCTGGGTGGAAAGGAGCTCGTTGCCGGTCAGCCCGTCCGCAGCGCCGCCGGTGTTGTCGCGGGCGACGGCGAGCGCCGACACCAGGTCGTCGCGGGGCCCGGCGCGCCTGGCGGCGATCAGCTCCGTGAAGTAGGCGGCCAGATCCCGCTCCACGCGCTGGTGCTCCGCGCGCTCGTCGTAGGCGGCCACGGTGACCGCGATCCACGCGCGGTCCGCCACCGGGATGCCGAGCAGCTCGCAGAGCACCGCGATCGGGAGGGGGCGGGCGTATGCGCCGAGCAGGTCGATGACGTCGCCGCGTGCCGCCGCCATCTCCTCCAGCAGGCCCGCGGCGATCTCCTGCGCCCGCGGTCGCAGCAGCGCCGCGCGGTGCGGCGTGAACACCTTCTGCACCAGGCGGCGCAGCCGGGTGTGCTCAGGCGGGTCGGCGTGGAGCATGTGCGCGCAGACGCCCGTCGCCTCGCACGGCCGGGACCGGCCGCCGCCCGGCCACCGGTGGACGTCCTTCGCCAGCCGGGGGTCGGTCAAGACCGTCCGCACGTCCGCGTAGCGGGTGACGATCCAAGCCCGCCCGTAGCCCGGCATCCGCACCGGAGCGACCGGCCGGGACTCGCGTAGCCTCGCGAAGAACCCCAGCCGGTCCTGGTAGCGGGAGTCCTCGTCGAAAGGCGCCAGCTGCATCGGGTCCGTCACGATCCACACCCTAGGTTGCCGGTTATGGAGCTGTCACCGGATTTTCCCGGGTTCGGCGAGGTCGCCCCGGCGGCCCTGTCAGGCGAACCGCAGGCCGGGGAAGCGCACGAAGAGCACCGGTTGGCCGGTCGCAACGAGTCCCGGTTGACCTCGACCGTCGTGGCGATCCGCCCCGGCAGTCCCTCAGGCAGGCAGTCCCTCAGCCAGGCAGTCCGCCACGGCCTTCTTGACCGTGCAGGCCGCAGCAGACTGGAGGCCCGCGTCCAGCTCCGAGCGCAGCGCCTTGAGCTTGTCCTTAACCTCGGTCCGGGTCTGGCCGCTGACCCTACGAGTTCGCGGGGCAGTACCTGGCCAAGGTGCCCGGGCCGGTCGTGATCGTCCCCCGCTGGCGGGCTCAGCCGTTGGCGGCCCGCGAGGTCGGCGCGGCCGCCCCCGGATTTTCTCGCGGATGCGACCACCCCCCGGGGACGGTGGCTTCTAAAGTACGGTCTGGAGCTGCGAGCTCCCGACATCATTTCCCGGACGGAGCTGCCGGTGCCTTTGAAAATGAAGCTGACGGCGATCACGCTCGACTGCCCCGACCCCAGCGGGCCGACGGCTACCAGCCGCCCAGCTGGCCAGATCAGAGCGTGCCACAGGAGCTCCACCTCGACTTCGAAGTCGACGACCTCGACGAGGCCGAGGCACGGGTACTCGAGCTGGGTGCAGCCAAGCCAGAGTTCCAGCCGGGCGGCGACCGGGCGCCCGTCTTCACCGACCCAGCCGGGCATCCCTTCTGCCTGGCCAGGAACTAAAAGTCTACGAACAGTACCGCTGACCTGCAAAAACTCGGGTGGAGCTGAGGGGATTCGAACCCCTGACCCCCTCGATGCGAACGAGGTGCGCTACCGGACTGCGCTACAGCCCCGAGAACCTGAGTTAGCCTAGCAAACGAAGCGCCCTTACCGTGCATCACCACCGTTCACGTCTTCGCGTCCGGCTGGCACCGGCACCAGATGACAGCCACGCCGCTAGCCGACATTATGGGGATGAGCCGCCGTGGGCAACTCGATCTTTGCTCACCGCGGCACCCGACGCCACACCCGGCCGGCCCTATCCGGAAGAGGCCCGCGATGACCACCGCCGCCCCCGTGCCCGGCTGCCCCGTCGATGAGTCCTTCGACCCGCTCGCGCCGGAGTTCCTCGCCGATCCCTACGCCGCCATGTCCGCGCTTCGGCTGGACGGAACCCCCGTCTTCTACGCTCCCTCGATCGACTACTACGTCATCACCAGGTACGCCGACATCGAGGCGGTGTTCCGCGACCCGGCGGCGTACTCCGCGGCCGTGGCTCAGGCCCCGCTCGTCCCGCTGGTCGCCGAGGCGCAGCGGATCCTGCTGGCCGGCGGCCACAAGCCCGCGCCGACCATGGTCAGCCTGGACGAGCCCGACCACGGCCGGCTGCGCAAGCCGGCCGCCCGCGCGTTCAGCATGAAGCGGGTCACGGCCATGGCCGGAACCATCGAGGCGACGACGAAACGGCTGCTCGATCAGGTCGCCGACGCGCCCGAGTTCGACCTGGTGGCCGCGCTGGCCTTCCCGCTGCCCGCCAACATCGTCTTCTCGCTGATGGGCGTGCCCGAGCGGGACTTCGCTCAGCTCAAGTACTGGTGCGGATACCGGGCGGCGCTGTCGTGGGGCCGTCCGGCGCCGGAAGACCAGGTCGAGATCGCCACCACCATCGCCGCGTACCGCGGCTACATCCGCGACCTGGTCGACGTCAAGGTCCGCACGCCGGGTGACGACCTGACCAGCGACCTGATCGCCATCGGTGACGAGGACCCGGAGCGGCTGAGTCTGGACGAGATCTCCTCGATCTTGTTCTCGCTGTCGTTCGCGGGACACGAGACCACCACCGGGCTCATCGGCAACACCGTGAGGCGCCTGCTTGAGGACCCGAGCCGCTGGGCGCAGATCGTGAGGCAGCCTGGTCTCATACCGGCCGCGGTGGAGGAGACGCTGCGCTACGACTCCTCTGTGCCGGTCTGGCGGCGGGTCAGCACCCGGCCGGTCACGCTGGGCGGCGTGGCCATCCCGGCGGGCGCCAAGCTGTTCCTGTGGCTGGCCGCGGCGGGCCGGGACGCCGCGGCGTTCGACCGCCCCGACGAGTTCGACCTGCACCGGGCCGACGCCGACCGCCATCTGGCCTTCGGCAAAGGCTTGCACTTCTGCCTGGGCGCGAACCTGGGCAAGCTCGAAGCCCAGCTCGCCGTGGCCGAGCTCGCCCGCCGCTACCCGGCACTGCGCCTGGCCCCGGACCAGCGGCTCACCTTCCACCCGAACATCTCGTTCCGCGGTCCGCAGGCCCTGACCGTGTGCCGCCGCTGAGCATGGCGGGGTCAGCCGGTCTCGGACCGGGCTAAGTCACCGACCGCCCGCAGCTTGGCGTCCGCGTACTGGTCGTAAAACTCCTCGCCGCCGTGGGCCACAGACGCCGAGATATCGATGATCTCCGCGTCCGGAGCGGGCGGTGGTGCCGGCGCGGTGGCAGGCGGGGCCACCGGCGCCAGCGGCCCGGCCGCGACCTGCGCCGGATGGGAGCGGGCCTGCTCCCGTCGTTCGGCGTCCGCCTTGGCCGCCTCCCTGAGCAGGGCCAGGTAGCCGAGCAGCATCACGGTCGGCGGCACAATCACCCACCAGGCCGCCAGCCCGCTGACCGCGAGCAGGCAGGATCCGGCGGTGAGCACCAGGAGCAGCATGAGCAGGCGCCTGCGCGCGGTCAGCACCGCCGCGTGCTCCTGGTCGCGGTTGGACCGGAATTCCTCTTCGCCGCCATCCCGAATCCGAGCCTCACCCGCCCCCGGCCGAGCCTCACCCGCCCCCGGCCGAGCCTCACCCGCCCCCGGCCGAGCGTCCGCCGTCCCCGGCCGAGCGTCCGCCGTTTTCACCCGTCCAGCCGCGCGAGCCCGCGGCGCGTCCATGTCCCGCACCCGCGGCGCGTCCATGTCCCGGCCTCGCGGGGAGGCCGGAACCGGCTCGTCCCCGGCCACCGGCGTGTCCTCGGCCGTGGTCGCCCCGCCGCTGGAGTCTCGCCGCAGCCACCTGGGGATGAGCACGCCGGCCCAGATGGCGACGATGGCGACGTACAGTATCGCGCTGCTCAACGATCCTCCCCTCGGCGTGGCGAGCGCCGGGCGGCCCGGGTGGCCGGGCAGCGGATGGCCCGGTCTTCGGGTGTGGGCATGCTGCTCCCCTTGAGCGTGCTCACGTGACGCAAAGTAATAGCTGGCGTGGCGTTAGACGAGCACCGAGCCCGGTGTGTCGCAACATTCCTCCCGTTCACCCCGGAAGAGGCGGCCACATGACCCGGGGTACGGGGTTGACGCAGCTGCGATGCACCGCAGCACGACGGCGGCTATGCCGGTCCGTGTGTGACGGAATAACACGTGTGTGCCTGTGGTGTGTCGCCACCCTCCTTAGATTGTGGTGGATCCGGGCTACGTGGTGGATCCGGTGCATCCCAGTGCCGTATGCCGACTGTGAACACCGGCCCGCGCGACGGCTCACGATCGAAGCGACGGTCACGCTCTGAGGGCCCCGCACCGCACCCCTGCCGCCGCCACCGCCACTCCCCCCGCACC
>JBEKKH010000559.1:0-5493 GCA_050010815.1 Streptosporangiaceae bacterium
GATCAGCAGGGCGTGCAGGCAGGCGTCGAAAAGCGCGGGGTGGACGCCATACAACGCAGCGTCGACGTCGTCGGGCAACGCCACCTCGGCGAACACCTCGTCGCCGCGTCGCCAGGCCGCCCGCAAACCCTGGAACACGGGTCCGTAGCCGAAACCGAGGTCGGCGAACCGGTCGTAGCAGCCGGTGAGGTCGACCGGTTCGGCGCCCGGCGGCGGCCAGGCCACCGCGTCGAAAGGCACCGGGTCGGAACGCACCGGGTCGGCGTCCGGCGCCAGCGTCCCGGCGGCGTGCTCGGTCCAGGGGCCCTCGCGGCCATCAGGCCGGGCGTGAACGCTGACCGGACGGCGGCCGGAGGAGTCCGGACGGCCGACCCGGACCTGAATCCGCACGCCGCCGTCCTGGTCCTGGGCGGGCAGCAGGAGGGGAGCGGCCAGGGTCAGCTCCTCGATGGCGGCGCAGCCGGTCTCGGCACCGGCCCGCAGCGCCAGTTCCACCAGCGCCGTACCAGGCACAAGCAGCGATCCGAGCACCGCGTGGCCGGCCAGCCAGGGGTGCGAGTCCAGCGACAACTGGCCGGTGAACAGGACCTCACCGGTGTCGGCCAGTTCCACCACCGCGCCAAGCAGCGGGTGCCCGGTCGCGCCCAGGCCGGCCGCGGTCACATCGGCGGTCCCGCTGGTGGCGTTGACCCAGTAGCGCTGACGCTGGAAGGCGTAGGTGGGCAGCTCGACGCGGCGTCCCCCCGCGCCCGCGAAGACCGCGGGCCACTGCAGCGGGACGCCGTGCACGTGGAGCAGGCTGACCGCGGTCATCAGCGCGGAGGTTTCGTCCCGGCCGCCGCGCAGGGCCGGCCACGCCTGGGCGTCAACTGGGCCCTCGGCGTCCGGGCCCTCGGCGACCAGGCCGGCCAGCACGGCGTCGGGTCCCAGCTCGAGGAAACGGGTGACTCCCGCGGCCCGCAGGGCAGACACGGCGTCGGCGAAGCGCACGGCCTCGCGGGCGTGGCCGGCCCAGTAGTCCGCCGAGCCGAACTGGCCTGGTTCGGCGGGCTGGCCGGTCAGGGTGGACACGACGGGGATGACGGGGGTACCCGTGCGCAGGCCCGTGGCCACCTCGCGGAACTCCGCCAGCATCGGGTCCATCAGCGGGGAGTGGAAGGCGTGGGATACCCGCAGCCGCCTCCTCTTGCGGTCGGTGAACGTCGCGGCGATGGCCAGGACCGCCGATTCGTCTCCGGAGATCACGACGGCGGCGGGGCCGTTGACCGCGGCGATCGAGACCCCCTCGGTCAGGCGCGGCCGCACCTCCTGCTCGGTGGCCTGGATCGCCATCATCGCCCCGCCCGCCGGGAGCGCCTGCATCAGCCGCCCGCGGGCCGCGATCAGCGCGCAGGCGTCGGGCAGCGAGAGCACCCCGGCCACGTGCACCGCCGCGATCTCGCCGATCGAGTGCCCGGCCAGGTAGTCGGGCCGCAGTCCCCAGGATTCGAGCAGGCGGAACAGGGCCACCTCGACCGCGAACAGCGCGGGCTGGGCGAACGCCGTCTCGTCCAGCGGGCCGGCCTCCTGGCCCCACATCACCTCACGGAGCGGCCGCTCCAGGTGTCCGTCCAGTTCGTCGCAGACCGCGTCGAGCGCTTCGGCGAACGCGCGGAACCGCTGGTAAAGCTCACGTCCCATCCCGAGCCGCTGGGCGCCCTGACCCGAGAACAGGAACGCGGTCGCACCGCGGCCGCCGGCGGGCTGTCCGGCGGCCGGCCCCAGGACGGCGGGGGCGGGCTCGCCGGCGGCCAGCGCCCGGAGCCCGGCGAGCAGGTCGTCGCGCCCGGCGCCGACGATGGCGGCCCGGTAGCTCAGCGCCGACCGGGTGGTCGCCAGCGAGTGGGCCAGGTCCAGCGGATCCAGGTCCGGGCGCGACGCCACGAACGCCCGGAGCCGGTCGGCCTGGACGCGCAGCGCCTGCGGGGTGGCGGCGGACACCAGCCAGGGCAGCGAGCCTGGGACCGCCGGCTCCGCCGGGGACGGCGGCTCGGTCGGGGACGGGCCCTGTTCCAGGACGATGTGCGCGTTGGTGCCGCTGAGGCCGAAGGCCGACACGGCGGCACGGCGGGGGTGCCCGGTGGCGGGCCAGGCCTGCGCCTGGGTGAGCAGTTCCACCGCCCCTTCGGTCCAGTCCACGTGCGGGGACGGCTCGTCCACGTGCAAGGTCCTGGGCAGCAGCCCGTGCCGCATCGCCAGCACCATCTTGATGACCCCGGCGACTCCGGCGGCGGCCTGGGTATGGCCGATATTTGACTTGACCGAGCCAAGCAGCAGCGGCTGCCCGGCGGGCCGGTCCTGCCCGTAGGTGGCCAGCAGCGCCTGGGCCTCGATCGGGTCGCCCAGGACGGTGCCCGTGCCGTGCGCCTCCACCGCGTCGACGTCCCCGGTGGACAGGCCCGCGACGGCCAGCGTCTGCCGGATCAGGCGCTGCTGGGCCGGGCCGTTCGGCGCGGTGAACCCGTTGCTGGCCCCGTCCTGGTTAACCGCCGAGCCCCGGATCAGGGCCAGCACCTCATGACCGTGCCGGCGGGCGTCGGACAGCCGTTCCAGCACCACCATGGCCGCGCCCTCGCCCCAGCCGACGCCGTCGGCCGCGCCGGCGAACGACTTGCACCGCCCGTCCGGGGACAGGCCGCGCTGCCGGGAGAATTCGACGAACATCCCGGGGGTGGACATCACCGTGGCCCCGCCGGCCAGGGCGAGCGAGCACTCGCCAGAGCGCAGGGCCTGGGCCGCCAGGTGCACGGCGACCAGGGACGACGAGCAGGCCGTGTCCACCGTGACCGCGGGCCCCTCCCAGCCGTAGGTGTACGACAGCCGGCCAGACACGACGCTGCCCCCGCTGGTGCCCGCCGGGGCCACGTTCAGCGCGTAGTCGTGGTACATGACGCCGGCGAACACCCCGGTCTGGCTGCCCTTCAACCCGGCGGGATCCAGGCCGGCCCGCTCCAGCGCCTCCCACGAGGTCTCGAGCAGCAGCCGCTGCTGCGGGTCCATGAACATGGCGTCGCGCGGCGCGATGCCAAAGAACGCGGCGTCGAACTCCGCCATGTCGTGCAGGAACGCGCCGCGCCTGGTGTAGCTCTTGCCGTCGCGGCCCGGCTCGGGATCATAGAGTGCGGCCAGGTTCCAGCCGCGGTCGGCGGGCAGGTCCGTCACCGTGTCGGCGCCGTCGACCAGCAGCCGCCAGAGCTCCTCCGGACTCGTCACCCCGCCGGGATAACGGCAGGCCATGCCCACGATCGCGATCGGATCATCCTGCTGGGGCCGCCTCGGGGCGCCCGGCCCGGTCACCGCTTCGGCCGGGCCGGCCAGGAGCGCGTCGATCTGTTCGGCCACGGCCTGGGCGTTGGGATAGTCGAAGACGAGGGTGGCGGGGAGCCGGAGTCCGGTGGCGCTCTTGAGCTGGTTGCGAAGGTCGATGGCGGACAGGGAGTCGAAGCCAAGCTCGGAGAACGCCCGGCCGGGCTCGATCGCCTCGGCCGAGGCGTGGCCGAGGACGGCCGCGACCCGGGCCCGGACGACCTGCAAGATCGCCCGGTGCCGTTCGCCGGGGGTCAGGCCCGCGAGTTGTTCCGCCAGATCCGCGGCCGCGACGGTGCGGCGGGCCCGCAAGCTGCGGGGGTCGCGGGGGCTGATGGAGGCCAGGCCGCGGAGCAGGGCGGGGATGTCGTCGGTGCGGGCGCGCAGCGCGGCGACGTCCACCCGGGTCAGCACGGGCATCGGCTGATCCGTCCGCCAGGCCGCGTCGAACAGCTCAAGCCCGGCCTCACGCGACAGCACGGGCAGGCCCTGGACCGCCAGGCGGCCTCGGGCGGCCTCGCTCAGCTGCTGGCCGAGGCCGGCGCCCACGTCCCAGAGGCCGAAGGCCATCGAGGTGGCGGGCAGGCCTTCGGCGGAACGACGGGCCGCCAGCGCATCGAGGAACACGTTGGCCGCGGCGTAGCCGCCCTGGCCCGCGGCCAGCACCAGGCCGCCGACCGAGGACAGGAGCACGAACGCGGACAGGTCCATGTCCCGGGTCAGCTCGTGCAGGTGCCAGGCGCCGTCGGCCTTGGCGGCCAGCACCCCGTCGATCCGTTCCGGTGTCAGCGCGCCGACCAGGCCGTTGTCGGCGATACCGGCGGCGTGGACGATCGCGGTCAGGGGCCGTTCGGCGGTAATCTCGGCCAGCAGGACGGCCAGGGCGTCACGGTCGGAGACATCGCAGGCCACCACCCGGGTCCGGGCGCCCAATTCGGCCAGCTCATCGGTCAGGCCGGCGGCGCCTGGCGTGTCCGCGCCGCGCCGGCCGGCCAGGACCAGGTGCCTGGCGCCGTGTCCGGCCACCAGGTGGCGGGCGATAACCGCGCCCAGGCCGCCGGTACCGCCGGTGATCAGGACCGTGCCCTCGGGATCGAGGCGCGGGCTCTCGGCCTGGTCCTCCTCGCCCTGGGAGGCAAGGCGCGCCAGCCGCGGCACCAGGATCCCGCCCGCCCTGAGGGCCTGCTCAGGTTCGTCCGATCCGAGCGCCCGCGCCATGATCGCCCGCGAGGCCTCGGTATCGTCGGAATCAAGCAGCATGAACCGGCCCGGGTTCTCGGCCTGCGCCGCCCGCACCAGCCCCCATAGCGGCGCCTGGACGACATCGGCCGCTAGGTCTCCGGCTGGGTCTCCGGCGGGCATGGCGTGATGGGTCAGCACCACCAGCCGTGAGCCCGCGAAGCGTTCCTGGGAGAGCCACCGCTGCACGGTTTCCAGCGCGCCGCTCAGCATCGACCGGATGCCCGAGATTACGGGGCCGCCGGTGCTGGTTCCGCAGTCGTACACGACCACGCCGGGCACCGGATCGTCGTCGGCCAGGTCGGCCCAGGCCGCCCAGGACACCTCCGGGCCAGCAGCCGGGACGGGATGCCACTGCACGGCGAAGAGCGGCTGGGCCGAGCCGGGCCCGAACTGATCCACCGACCTGGTGACCAGCGATCCGACCGAGAGCACCGGACGGCCCGCGGTGTCCGAGACCGCGATCGACGCCGCGCTGTCGCTCAGACGGGTGATCAGGACGCGAATGGCCGAGACGCCGGCCGCGTGCAGCGTCACCTGATTCCAGGCGAAGGGGATGACGGTTCCCTCGCCGTTCCCGGCGACGACGCCCGGGTGCAGGCAGGCGTCGAGCAGGGCCGGGTGCAGTCCGAAGGCGGAGCCGTCGGTGCCTTCGGGCAGCGCCACCTCGGCGAACACCTCGTCGCCACGCCGCCACGCCGCCCGCAGCCCGCGGAACACCGGGCCGTAGTCGTAGCCGCGGCCCCGGAGCGCCTCGTAGACCCCGTCCACATCCAGGGGGGTGGCTCCGTCCGGCGGCCACGCCGGGCTGGTGTCCGGGGCCAGGATGGAGTCCGGGGCCGGGCTGGTGTCCGGGGCCAGGATGCCGTCGGCGTGGGGCGTCCAGGGCATGCCGGGCTGGTCCTCGGG
>JBEKKH010000560.1:0-5463 GCA_050010815.1 Streptosporangiaceae bacterium
GCTGTACCTTTTCTCCCACCCGTCCAGCGCGCAGATGGCCCGCGGCTTCTCGGTCCCCGGCCTGCCCGGCGGCTCCGGGCAGCTGGCCACGGTCATGCTGCTGGTCATCGGCATCGTCGGGACCACGGTGGCGCCGTGGCAGCTGTTCTTCCAGCAGTCCTACGTGATCGACAAGCGGATCACCCCCCGGTTCATGCGCTACGAGAAGGCCGACCTGTGGATCGGCATCGTGATCGTCGTGCTCGGCGCGGCCGCGGTGATGGGCGCGACCGCCGCCGCGTTCGCCGGGACCAAGGCCGCGGGAAACTTCACCGACGCCGCCGGGCTGGCCCACGGCATCGCGGCCCAGGCGGGCCGGTTCGCGGGCGTCGTGTTCGCGGTAGCGCTGCTGGACGCCTCCATCATCGGGGCGTTCGCGGTCTCGCTGTCCAGCGCGTACGCCATCGGCGACACGCTGGGGCTGAAGCACTCGTTGCACCGCGGGATCAAGCAGGCCAAGGGTTTCTACGCGATCTACACCGCGCTGATCGCCGGGGCCGCGGCCATCGTGCTCATCCCCGGCGCGCCGCTCGGGGTGATGATCGAGGGCGTCCAGGTGCTGGCGGGCGTGCTGCTGCCCAGCGCCACGGTGTTCTTGCTGCTGCTGTGCAACGACCGCGCGGTCCTCGGTCCCTGGGTCAACCGCCGGGGCACCAACATGTTCACCTCGGCCGTGGTCGCCGTGCTGGTCACGCTGTCGGTCGTGCTCACCGCCTCGGTGCTGTTCCCGCACATCACCGGGCGCCAGATCGTGGACGTCATGGCGGCCTGCGGGCTGGTGTCCCTGGCCGCGGGCGCCTTCGCGCTGATCCGGGCCCGGCGGTCGCACAGCTCGGTCGAGGTGGACCGCCGCGACCGCGACACCTGGCGGATGCCGCCGCTCAACATGCTGTCCAAGCCGGTCATGTCCACCGGCCGCAAGCTCGGGCTCTCCGCCCTGCGCAGCTACCTGGCCATCGCCATGATCCTGGTCATCGTCAAGATCGTCTTGCTGGCGGCCGCGCACTGAGACTTCCTCACGAGCATCACCCGATCGATTCTGGTCGACCGTGCCCGATGCTGGCAGCGGCAGCCCGGGGCCGGGCCTGACGGCCTGCGGGGCGGGTAACGCTCGAAGGGCTGGCAGACACTGGAAGGTGAGGGGCTTTCGCCTCGCCATCGCTCCTGGGAGGATGCCCAATGGCCACCGTCCGCGTCGCGCATGCTGAACCGCTGCCCGGGAAGCTGCCGAACGGGGATCTCCTTACTCACGGCCACCTGGTCGTGCTCGCCGACGACGCAGGGCACCGCGCGGTGCCGATCTGGCTGCCCGGCGGGACCGAGCCGGGCGTGGACGACCTGGCCCGGCTCGTGGAACTGCGGGACCAGCCACCCGAGGAGGCCGTGAGCGCCGCCGTCCCCGAAGAACTCACGACCCGGCTGCTGGGAGTGGCCGGCGCCAGCGTCACCGGGGTTGACATAGACGTGACCCTGCCTGACGCCGACACCCTGGGCCCGGAGGTGACCGTGGCGCGCGTGGAACTCACTGGCCACTCCGGTACCAGGCACGTCACTGCTGGCCTTGGCCTCGGGCTGGCCATCGCGGTCACCGCCGGGGTCCCGATCCGGGTACCGGACGCGGTCCTGGACCGGCTGGGCGCGCCAGTCGCGGGTGATGACCTGCTCACCCCGTTCCTGGACCGCGCCCCGGCCGCCGACAGAGAGCGGGTCATGCGCGGCAAGCGGCCCCGGTACGAGCCGCGCAACATGGACTTCGCCGACGGGCTGGACCGGTGGAACCCTGAAGTTGCCGAAGGCTACGTGGCCGGCGTCGAGGGCCAGTCCGCGACCCTGTCGTCGGCCCTGTCGTCGGCCGCCTCGCGGCCCGCCGCAAGCGCGCTCTTGCTCCAGGCGATCTACGCCGAGGACTACCGGGGCGGGGCGGTGACGTTCAGCGGCGAGATCCGCACCGATTACCGGACCGAGCAGGCGGGGTTGCGCCTACTCGTCTTCAGGTATGGGCGGCGGAGCGGGCCTATCCGTGAGGACCGCGGCGTCACCGTCTCCGGACGCACCGGATGGGCCCGCCATGAGATCACCGCGCTGGTCCCTGGCGACGCCAACATGATCGCGTTCGGCATCGAGCTCACCGGCCCCGGCCTGGTCGCCCTGCGGAATCCGGCACTGTGCCAGGCCGCGGCGCCATGAGTCAAGGGATCTCCGACGGCGACCTCGTCCGGCTCGCTCGCGACGGCGACGCGGTGGCGTTCCGCCTGCTGGTGGAGCGGTACCTGCCGATGGCCCGCGCCCGCGCCAGGCGGCTGTGCGCCAACCCGAGCGACGTGGACGACATCGTCCAGGAGTCGTTCCTGCAGGCGTTCCTGGCACTGGACCGCCTCAGGGACCCGGACCGGTTCCCGGGCTGGCTGGCGGGCATCGTGCTTAACGCCTGCCGCGCACTGCGACGAGGCCCCCAGGTGGCCCTGCTGCCCGACTGGCCAGAACCGCTCCACCCGGCCGCCACCGACGGCCAGCCCTCGGCAGAGGACCTGGACCGGGCTGACGCGCTGCGCGCGGCCGTCGCCAGCCTGCCCGCCGGGCAGCGGCGCGCGGTCGCCCTGCACTACTACGCCGACAGGCCGGCCGGCCAGGCCGGCGGGTCGCCCGGCGCGGCCAGGGCCAGCCTGCACAAGGCCCGGCTGCGGCTACGCGACTACCTCACCGAGCATCGCCCTGATCTCGTCTCCGGCAGGAGGACCCCCATGACCGCTGTTCGCGTCGCGCGCGTCGAACGCCTCATCCCGCCCGGCCCGACGCCAGACCGCTACCCCACCTATGTCATCGTGCTCGCTGACGACGCCGGCCACCGGGAGCTGCCCATCTGGCTGCTCGCGCACGACGGCCTCCGGATCTCGGCGATCTTCGAGCGGCGGAACCCGGAAGATGAGAACGCCGGAACCATCCCGGACGCCGGGGCGAAGGCCAGCACCGCCGAGGAACTCACCCGCCAGCTGCTGCATGCTGCCGGGGCCAGGATGACCGGCGTGGACATTGACGAGCTCGGCCCCGGAGTGCCCGTGGCGCGGATCGGGCTCACCGGCCCGGCCGACAGCGGGAACGTCACGGCACGGCTGCCGGACGGCCTGAGCATCGCCATCACGGCGGGCACGCCGATCCGGGTGGCCGACGCGGTGATGGACCGGCTGGCGGTGCCAGCGTCACCCGGCTCCGCACCGGACTCCGAGCCCGGCACCGTGCCCGGGCCTGCCGCCGGGCTCCCCGACGAGCTGAGCCCGCGCAGGCCGCGCTACGAGCCGCGCAACATGGCCTTCTCCGAGGGCCTGTCCGGATGGCTGCTTGACGGCAGCTTCCGGGAGCACTCGGAGAACCCCTGGAAGGACTACGCGGCGGCCGCTGATAACGGCACAGCCGTGCTGCACGCCGCCACGCCGGATCCGGCCGGCTTCGCCATCCTCGCCCAGTTCATGTGGGCCGACGATTACCGGGGCAGTGTCGTCAAATTCCGGGGCCGGCTCCGCAGAGGCGGTGACGCGGGTCTCGCCGGGCTGTTCGTGCGGGTCGAGACTCCCGGGTCCGGACCAGGCCCGAGCAATCCGCTGAACTTGGACGACGCGCTCGCTGACGCCCGCACCACCAGCAGCACCGTTGCCGCGACCCCGGACTGGGCCCAGCATGAGGTGACCGCCCACGTTCCCGGCGACTGCCGCATCGTCATGTTTGGCATATTCCTGGCTGGCAGCGGGCGGATCGAGCTACGCGAGCCGGAACTGGCCCGAGGCACATAGCCACGCCGCACAGTGCGGCACGAGCCCAAGGGGCGGCCGCGCCCACCTGGGAAGCGGGCCGGCAGCCGGTGTTTCCTGAGTCTTTGCGGCCGGGGTTAGCCGCGGCGCTCAGGACGCCCAGCCGGCGATGACCAGAAGGTAGACGCCGATCCAGGTGGACACGAGGGTGAACACGACGATGAGCGGGACCAGCACCGAAGTCCGGAGTGGGGCCAGCAGCCGGGCCACCGGGAGCGCGAGCAGGACGGCGGGCAGGAAGTACCGTGGCTTTTCACTCAGCCAGTTGGCGCTGATCGTGAACGACACCAGGGCAACCACGACCGTGTAGACGTCCAGGTAGACGGGGATCCGCTCGGTCAGGCTCCAGGCGGTCAGCGCCACGGCCGCCAGGATCGCCAAGACGACCAGAAGTCCGGGCACCGACGGCTGGTCCAGGAACGTGTCCCAGATAACCCGGATCGTGCCCGTGCCCCAATCGAAGGACGTGTGGAAGCGATGCTCCTCGATCCAGAACCATCCGTCCGGCCGGTGCGTCACCCAGGCTACGTAGCCCCAGTAGCCGAGCAGCCCCAGCGGCGCCAGCAGCAGCGCGGCCACGGGACGCCACCAGGCGCCGATCCGCTGCCGGGTCCGCGCGGCCTGGATCAGGGCGAGCACCACCGCCACCGCGACGGCCGCGACCAGGGCCAGGGCGGTGCTGCGGACCGTTCCGGCCAGCATGACCAGGATCCCCGCGGTCAGCCACCGCCGGTCGACCAGTGCGACCAGCGCCCAGATGGCCAGGGCGCTGAAGAGCGCCTCCGAGTGCACCCTCGACAAGGCGATACAGCCGGGTGCGACCGCCCAGATCGCCACCATGATCAGGCTGATACGCGAGTCAGCGGTCAGCTTCAGGCCCAGCGTGGCCAGGCCCCACGCTGCCGCCAGCCCGGCCAGGATCGTGACGGCCAATCCCGCCGACGCGATGCTGATTCCCGGCAGCCATGCCAGCGAGTCGATGGCCGCCGGATAGCCGGGGAAGGAGGCGAACACCGAGGAATTCGTCAGCTGGATCAGCCCGTGGTCGTACCAGTGCGCCGCGATGGCCCGGTAGAAAGCGCCGTCGCCCCCGGTAATCCACTGTTCGAGTGACACATGTGCCCGCTGGTAAGCACCGTGCCGGAGCAAGAATGCGACGGCGATGAACTGGAGCACGCGGATGCCCAGGTAGATGACGGCCGCGGTCGCTGGCGCCGGGAGCCGCACGGACAACGGAAAAGACCAGCGCCAGGCTAGCCGCCCCGGTACCGCGGCGTCGGTATCGGACGTCAACCCAGAAGCTGACATTGCTCTCTCAAGCCCCTCGAGTTGATCCTCGTGCGGCAAATGCGTGCCCGGCACTACCTAAACGCGCGCGGGACCCCATCGGGTTTACCGCCACTTCCCAGCCTCGGAAGGAAGGCTTGCGCACCACGGTGGCGCTGCTGGCAGCGGTCACCGGCGACCCGGCCATTCTGCCGGACAAGCCCGCCTGGTCGCTAGCCCGCCGCATCCCCGCCCGCCTCCCCGCAACCTCCCGCCCCGGCCTGGGTTGCCGATCCGCGCCGATGGACCGACCATGAAAGGAGGCAGCCTGAGCTAGGGGTGATATGCCGATCGA
>JBEKKH010000561.1:0-5457 GCA_050010815.1 Streptosporangiaceae bacterium
GCCCGGCCAAGCTGCGCCGACACCGAGTTCTCGCCGACGACAGCGAAGCTCAGCGGCAGCGAGCCGTATTTCAGGGTGTTCTGCAGCTGCGTCGCAGCGGCCTGGGTGAAGTTCCCGCTGATCTCCGCGTTCCCGCCGAGGATCGCGCCCTGGATCTCGTCGGCCGACACGACGTTCCCGTCCAGGACGATGGCGGTCTGGTCGAGAACACTGTCGTCCTCGCTGGTCGACGCGTCGGGATAGTAGGTGTTGTACTGGTGGGAGGTCAGCTTGCCGAAGGCCGTCGCGCCCGCGCTGTTGAGGGTCACGTTCACGACGTATTTGTTGTTGGTCGACAACTGCGTCGCGGTGGCGCCGGTGACCTGCTTACCCTGCACCGCCACGGTGGCCAGCACGTACTTGTCGCCGGTGCTGGGGTCGCAGGCGACGGTCTGGGAGTTCACGGCGTTGAAGTCAGCGGAGTCGGTGTACCCGACCTGCGCCTTCCACCTGGTCGAGTCCCCGATCGTGCAGGTCAGCTTGTTGAACAGCGCGAGGGTCTTCTTGTCCACCATGTTCGCGTCGCCATAGGCGGTGCTGCTCGAAGACGCGGACGGGCTGGCCGTAGGGGCGGCGTAAGCCTGGTAGAGCAGCACCTGCCGGAAGTTCAGCAGGGCGGTGGTCCTCACCAGGTTCTCGGTCTGCTGGGAGGGCTTGCCCGGGACCGACACGACCAGGTCCTGGTTGCCCTCGGTCTGGACCTGGGCACCCGAGTTTCCCGTGCCGTTGACCCGGGCCAAGATGATGGAGATGGCCTCGTTCATCTCGGCGCCCGACGGGATCCCGCCCGTCGGGGTGGTCGCGAACATCGTCACCTGGGTGCCGCCGGACAGGTCGAGCCCGAGGGCGACCTTGAAGTCCTTGTGCCAGTGACCCGGGCTGGACAGATTCCCGCCCAGGGCCCCCAGGAGCATGATCACGATAAGCGCAACGAGCGCCGCGAGCGCCCGTCCCGGATGCGGGACGGTCTTCGAAGGGGTCGGCAATTCTCCACCAGTCTTGTCTGGGTCATTCCTCACCTGATCAACGCCGTTGACGGTGCCGTGAGTTCCGCTCGGCCGGCCCCGGACCGCGTTAGGCTTCAGCGATGCAAGGACTCGAGGATTTCGCCAGACTGGTCGCGGGTGATCACGGCCTGTGCGTGGTGTCGACACTGAGGCCGGACGGGACGATCCAGTCGTCGGTGGTGAACGCGGGGGTGCTCCCGCACCCCGTCACCGGCGCTCAGGTCGTCGGACTGGTGAGCCGGGGTGATGCCCGCCGGGTAGCCAACCTGCGGGCCCTGCCGCGTGCCACGGTCGTGGTCCGGTCGGGCTGGGAGTGGGCCTCGGCCGAGGGGCCGGCCGAGCTGGCCGGACCCGACGACCCGATGCCGGGGGTGGACGCGGAGCGCCTGCGCCTGCTGCTGCGGGAGATCTTCACCGCCGCGGGCGGCCAGCACGACGATTTCGCCGTCTACGACCGGGTGATGGCCGACGAGCGTCGCGTCGCGGTCCTGGTCACACCCGAGCGGGGCTTCGCCCGCCCCCGGAGCTGATGTCCCGTGGAAACCGGACAGTCCCTGGAGACCGAGCGCCGCAGTATCACCTTGCCCGACGGGCGCCGGGCCGACCTGCTCACCTCCGGCCCGGCTGACGGCCTGCCGCTGGTGTTGCACGAGGGCACGCCCGTCGGGCTGGTCTTCTACCCGCCGACGGTCCGGGCGGCTCAGGCGCGCGGCCTGCGGGTCATCCTGGCCGCCAGACCCGGTTACCAGGGATCGACGCCGCGTCCCGGGCGCCGGGTGGTCGACGTGGCCGGGGACACGGCCGCGATCCTCGATGAGCTCGGCGCGGACACCTTCGTCACCATGGGCTGGTCCGGCGGCGGACCGCACGCGCTGGCCTGCGCCGCGGCCCTGCCCGGGCGCTGCCTGGCGGCGGCCTCCATCGCCGGGGTGGCGCCCTATCAGGCGAAGGGACTGGACTGGCTGGCCGGCATGGGCCAGGAGAACGTCGATGAGTTCGGTGCCGTGAGCCAGGGCGAGCCGGCGCTGACCCAGTTCTTGGACGCCGCAGCGGCCGGGCTGGGCGCCGTCACCGGTGCCGAGGTGGCGCAATCGCTCGGCGGCCTGGTGATAGCCGCCGACCAGGCCGTGCTCACCGGGGAATTCGCCGACTACGTCGCCGCCGCCCTGCGGGCCGCGATAACCACCGGCATCGCGGGCTGGCGTGACGATGACCTGGCGTTCATTAACGACTGGGGTTTTTCCCTCGGCTGGGAAACGGCCGGCCAAGCCCCTGTCGTCCCCGTGCCGGTCGCCATCTGGCAGGGCGACCAGGACAAGATGGTCCCGTTCGCGCACGGCCAGTGGCTGGCCGCCCACATTCCCGGCGCCCGCGCCCACCTGCTCCCGGGCGAGGGCCACCTCTCGCTGACCGTCAGCTCCCTCGGCCGCATCCTCGATGATCTCCTGGACCTGGCCGGCCTGAAACCCTGAAACCCCTGAAACCGCCTAGCTATCTCCGGACCCCGGGGCCCCGGCGATCTCGGCCGCCTGCGATTCCAGGATCGTGACCCCCAGGGCATGCGCCCAGCGGCCGACCTCCCTGGCCACCGTGCGGGCCGTGTCCGGATCTCCGGTGTCCCGCGCGAGGCCAGCCAGGAGTAGCTGCTGAGACAGCACGTACGGCACCGCCCCGGCTCGCTGCCGCTGCTCCGCCGACCGCTCCCACATCTGCCTCGCCTGGCCCGCATCGCCCGCTTCGCTCACGTGGTAACCCAGGTGGCGCAGCGCCTCGGACACGGTCAGGTCGTCACCGACCTCCTCAGCCGCCGTCAGGGCCGTGGCGAACATCGCTCTCGCCGCCTCGCCGTCACCGCGCAGGTTGTCCTCGATCAGCCCGGCGTAGAAGGTGGCCGCCGCCGCCCGTCCCTGATCGGGGGCGCTGGCCCGAAGGCTGGCGGCCCGTGCGGCCAGCCCTTCGATGACCTCGGGGTCGCGGCCCCGCGGCCCGAATCTGGGCACGGCGCCGCCCGCGCCGAACAGCTCGTCCGCGTAGTCATGGGTAAGCCGGTGGAATTCCAGGTCGAAGGCGACGCAGGGATTGTCCCCGGCGTCGGCCACCGCAGCGCAGGCGCGGGCCAGGGCCGAGGAACCCCTGTTCGTTCGGACCCAGAAGTCCTGATTCACCGTCACCTCAGCCTGGGCTACGGCGAGGACCGCTCGCTCCGCCGGGTTCGCCGCGGTGACGTCCTCGAGCAACCCGGTGGCCTGCGTCCAGCGCCCAAGAGAGACACCACCTACCCAATCAGGCGATGAGTAGGTGGTCAAGTGAGTTACGACGACTACGACCTGAACTCGCTCCAGATCGCTCTCGACCTCGCCTCGCTGGGCGAGGGTTCGCTCAGCCTCCCGCAGCTCTTCGGGCAACAGCGGCACATGTTCACCGGTCATGGCTATCCGGCCGGAATGGACCTGCCCGGAATCGGCACTGTCACCGAGGCGGCACTCACCGGCCTGGCCACTCAGCTCGCTTCGGTGCTCAGCCAGCCGTCCGAAGACGCCTTCTTCGACGCGCTGGCCGAACTGCTCGAGGCTCAGCCCTGCAAGCCCTACCTGACCAGGCACGACGGTACGCCCCACCTGCATTACGCGCGGGATGACGCGCCGCTGGCCCAGTGGCTGCCGGCGCAGGCCGCTTCCGGGCTCGTGCTGTACGTCTGCCGTCACGGCCGGTCCCGGCTCCGCCGCTGCGCGGCGCGGGGCTGCGGCCGCTGGCTCGTCGACACCTCCCGCAACCAGTCCCGGCGCTATTGCGAGCACGCCTGCGCCAGCCGCACCACGGTGGCCGCCTACCGCGCCCGGCAGAAGGCGGACACGCGGATCGGCCGATAATTGTCTCCGCGCCCGTGTTGCCGCCCAAACGATGCTCATGCTCCACCTGTATCGGTCAGACTCAACTGGTGGGGACTGTTCAGTGGGGTGACGTTGCGACCTGGGTAGGCGGCATCGCGACCTCCGCCGCCCTGTACCTTACCTACGGCCTCCTGCGCATAACCCGTCGCGAGCAAAGAACTGCTCAAGCCGAGAAACGCGAAGCCCAGGCGCGTCTGGTATCCGCATGGATGAGTCAAATTCACCAGGAGACGAGCAGCTCAAAATACTCTGTTACCGTCATACTGCAGAATTCTAGCGACGAACCGGTTTACGGACTCAGAGCGGCGGTCGGCGCCGAATGGTCTGGAGCGGACATAGAATACGTAGAGTTTGATCTTGACTATATCGTGCCGCCGAAGTCTCGCCAGCAGAAGGAAATTGTGCTTCAATTTACCCGGGCTGGGGCCCACGCGGCTAGATCATCGCTGCCGATCGAGCTACTCTTTAGCGATTCTGCGGGAAAACGCTGGCACCGCGACCGGTACGGCAGTCTGATCCTGCTCGCGGGGAAAGCCCCGCCATCTGGCATCAAGTATTTCTTCAGACCCGCCGCTGGTACCGGATTGCCTGGCTGATGCCGGATGGCGCAGCTTCAGCCGCTAAAGCTGCTTTTCAGCCGCTCAAATACTTGCGCTGCGTGCGTAAGGTCCTGGCGAGTACGAACACCGGACACCAGTTTTATGAGCTCAGCATACTTTACTCCCAGATCCTGCCTCACAGCGTGCAGGTCCGCTAGCTTTCTCTCGGAATCTTCAGCTCCGATCCCTTCGCGCTCCGCATCCAGAACGTCATTTCGCCAGGTGCGCGCGCGCTGATCCAGTATCACCAGGATATCCGCATTCCATGACCGCGCGCTGGCCAGCATCTCCGACTTCTCAGCCCTGAGGTCACGTGGAATATCGTTGGTCGTTCGTTTCAGGGCCGCCTCGACCACCTCACGCACGACCGCTAGGTTGATACTACGATCCTTCAGCAGCAAGTCGTCAACGTCATACTGATCCAACACGACTCGTACCGAGGTAAGAGGCACGCCGGTCAGCGCTATCCGGCGCATCGAGGGATAATTCTCTCTCATAATCTCGAGAAGCCTTCCGCCGAGTCTGTCTGAACCTGGCGCGAGAAGATTCAGGTCTACGATCGCGACGTCATAAACCGAACCATCCAGCAATGCCAGCGCGTCAGTGTATGACTCCGCCTGGTCGACATCGTAGTCCGGCAACGCCCGGCGGATCAGCTTTAGCCAGTGCCTGTCGTCGTCTACCAGCAATATGCTCGTCATTTTATCCACGCCTAGAAAGATGAAAGCTAATCGCGCATGGCAGCTGGCTTCCAGCCAACGACAAGTATCGCCGCATCTATCAGCCCGGCTGAAACTCGTCCCGTCGGCTCCCCTCCGTTATGAATACTGCGCCGCTGATGCCATGGCTTGTCAGCTCCCCGGCCGGAACCCTGTCACCACTGCTTGTCAGGGCGCCGGGGCCCGCGGACACGGCCTTGAC
>JBEKKH010000562.1:0-5432 GCA_050010815.1 Streptosporangiaceae bacterium
CCGAGTGCGCCGGCTAACCGGGCTCAGCCTGGTCCCCGTGAGACGGGACAGCACGCGAGTAACTGTTGTTACCACGATCGTGGTGGATCCGGGCTCCGTGGTGGATCCGGTGCATCCCCGTACCCCCGATCCACCGCAAAGCCCGGATCCACCACGGAAGCGCCGGCGACCGGGGCCGGAACGAGTACGGGTGTGACGGACGGGGCGGGTGTGGCGGGCGAGACGGCGGGGAGCAACGCCGGACGGCGGGGGGCGGAGACGGGTGTGGCGGGCGCGCCGGGCACAGGCGTAACCGGGCGCGGGTTAACCGGGCGCGGGTTAACCGGGCACAGGCTAACCGGGCACAGGTTAACTGGGCTTGGCGTTGCTGGCGGCCTGGAGCTCGGCCTTGCGGTCGGAGGCGTACATGTGCACGTACTCCTGACCGGACAGTTCCTGGATGGCGCTCATCACCTGCTCGGTGACCAGTTGCCTGGCCTTGCCGACCGCCCGGATCGCCGTCATGTCCGGGAACTTGAGCGGAGCGCCGATCCTGATCTCGATCCGGCCGGGCCGCGGCACCACGTGGCCCGGGGGCAGCACGTGCCTGGTCCCGATCATCGCTACCGGCAGCACCGGCAGGCCAGACTTCATGGCCAGCCAGGCGACGCCGGGCCGGCCCCGGTACAGCCGCCCGTCGGGGGACCTGGTGCCCTCCGGGTAGATGCCGAACAGCTTCCCTTCCTGCAGCAGGGCCAGCGCCGCCTCCAGCGTGTCCTGGGCTGCCCGCGGGCCCTCCCGGTCCATCCGCAGCTGGTTGGTGGCCTTCAGGTACGCCGCCCACAGCCGGGCCGCGGGCCCGGACGCGGTGAAGTATTCGGCCTTGGCCGAGAACGTCACCGGGCGGTTGAGCATCAGCGGCAGGAAGATCGAGTCGATCATCGACAGGTGGTTGGCCGCGAGGATCGCGCCTCCGGACGCGGGCACATGCTCGGCGCCGGTCACCTTCGGCCGCCAGATCGTGTGCAGGAACGGGCCGGCGACGAGGCGCGATAGCTGGTATTGCACGGGTGACTTTCTGCCTACGCGGGCTGTTCAGCGGTCCTCGGACCGGACGATCCGGCCGCGGTCGTTCCACGATAGCGTGCATTTCGGTCGGAGTAGGCGACGGCGGCGAGGATCGCGATGCCGAGCGGCAGCGCCAGCGGCAGCGCCGCGGCGGGCACGATGACGCCGGAGTCGTCGGCGAACCAGCCGAGCACCGGCATCAGCCACACCACGCCCAGGATGGGGCGCAGCAGCGGCTGGGCCGCGTACGCCAGCGGCACCGTCTTCAGCCCGAACCACGACGGCCGCCACAGCATCAGCCCGGCCAGCACGGTCACGATGGGACTCAGCGGGCTGAGCGCGTTAACCGACAGCGAGCCGAGGTTCGAGCTGATCTTCCGCCACAGCAGGCCGCCGGAGTGGCCGTGCAGCGAGCTGCCGGCGAACGACCCGATGTCGGACTGGCCGGTGACCGGCGTGAGGTAGCTGATCAGCGCGAAGACCACGAACAGGGCCAGCCCGCTGACCGCCACGAGCAGCACGTAGCGCCGGTTCAGCCGGACCCCGCCGATGATCATGGCCAGCAGCACGAAGCACGGCACCATCGCGATCGTGCCGCCGACCTTGCCGCCGAACCCCGGCCAGCCGGACGCGAACACCGCGAACACCGCGACCACGGCCACCACCAGCACCGCCGGGCGCCGCGTCGACGGGTACCGCTCCAGCGCCAGCAGGCCCAGCCAGGCCGCGGCGACCAGCGCGGTGATGCCGTAGATGCCGAGCGCCTCGTTGCCGATGCCGTAGAACCGGCCGGCCTCCAGCACGGACAGGCCGAACGGCGTCTCCAGCTGCAGCCGGGACCCGGTCATCACGTCCAGCCCCAGCACCACCAGGGTCAGCAGGCCGATCACGCCGAACGGCCCGAGCGGATCCCGCCGCCACGGCCCGGCCAGCGCGACCGCGCCGATGACCGCGGCCCAGGCCAGCGCGATCCCGTACAGCCACGCCGCCGGATGCGCGAACAGCCACCACGGCGCCAGGTTGGCACCGAAGGTGCCGACGGGCAGCGAGACGGCGAAGGTCCCGGCCACCCGCCACCACCGCGCCCGGCGCTGCCGCCGGTCCGGCGCCGCCCCCCAGAACGCCAGCCCGATCACGGCCATCACCAGGATGTCGGCCACCGCATAGGCCCAGAAGAACTCGCTGTGGGTGGACCGCCACACCTGTTCGGCGGTGTCCCGGCCGGCCAGCGACCTGACGGCGGGGGCCAGCGCGCCCCGGCCACCGCGGGTGATCGGCGCGCCGACCAGGCCGGCCAGCACCGCGCCGGACGGCAGGTGACCCAGCCAGCCGAGCACGGTCGGGGTCAGGTCGGTGAGCACCACCAGGCCCGGCTGCCTGGTCGAGCTGGCATCCAGCAGGCCCGCCCGGTAACCGGGGCCGTCGACCAGGGCCAGCTGCAGGTGCGGCGGCTTGCTCGTCGCGCCGGGCGCGGTGACCAGCAGGGTGGTGCCGGCCGGCAGCTCGGCCACGATCCGGGCGAGTTGCGAGTCCATCGCGGCAAGAGCCACAGTCCGTTCGGAAGATCCGAGAATGCCCAGGTCCACGACGGTCAGCGGGCAGCGGGCCAGCACCGCCGCGGACAGTCCGGCGGCGGCGGGCAGGTAGGAGGCGACGTGCCCGGAGCTGTCGGCCAGGGCCAGCGCGGCCCCCGGGCCGACGGCGGTGGAGCAGCCCGGGGCCTCGCGGGACAGCAGGCCCCAGCTGGGGGTGTTGTGAAACTGGTTGTTGTAGGACTCAAGCGCGGTCAGGCCGGGGACCTGCGCGCCGGTCCCGGCGGCGACCACGGCCGGGAACGCGCCGCAGTCGGCGTTGCTGTGCTCGGACTGGGCCCGGGCGCCCGCGTTCAGGGTGAGCCACCCGTCGGCCGGGCAGGTCAGCGGCAGCACCGCGTAGTCGACCAGCGAACCCACCGACCCCTGGCCTGCCAGCCGCCACAGCGTGGGCGTGCCGGCCGCGGACACGTCGCTCCAGCGCAGCCCGGAGATGCCCACGACCACCACGTGGCGTGCCGGGGCGACCGCAGTCGCGGCCCGGGCCGGGGCTGCGGCCCCCGCGACCCCGGCGACCGCCAGGACCGCGAGCAGGCAGGCAAGCAGCGCTGACCACCGCGCGGCGGGCCTGGTTCTCACCGCACCACCGTATCCGGGCTCAACCTTTAGTCAGAACGAACCGTGGTGCACCTCGATATGCCCGCTCTCGCCCGCGGTGACCTCACCGACCAGCGCGGCGGGCAGGCCCTGCGCGCGCAGGGCAGCGGTCAGCGCGGCCGCGCCGGCCTGCGGGGTGGCCAGCAGCAAGCCGCCGGAGGTCTGCGCGTCGTGCAGCAGCACGGCCAGCTCGGCGGGCACGGCCGCGTCGATGACCACGGCGGACCGCATCCGGTCGATGTTGGCCCTGGTCCCGCCGGAGACGAAGCCGGCCGCGGCCAGCTCGGCGGCGCCCGGCAGCAGCGGGACCGCGGCGGCCCAGACCCGGGCCGCCACGCCGCTGGCGGCCAGCATCCGGTGCAGGTGACCGAGCAGGCCGAAGCCGGTCACGTCGGTGGCCGCCCGCACGCCCGCGGCCCGCGCGGCCTGGCTGGCGCCCGCGTTGAGCAGGGTCATCGACGCCACCGCGGCGGCGACCTGCGCGGCGGTGGCCCCGTCGCGCTTGAGCGCGGTGGCGACCACGCCGGTGCCCAGCGCCTTGGTCAAGATGAGCTGATCACCGGGCACCGCGGCGTCGATGGTCATCAGCGCGGCCGGGTCGGCCAGGCCCACCACGGCCAGGCCGTACTTGGGCACCGGGTCATCGATCGTGTGGCCGCCCGCGAGAAAGCAGCCGGCCTGCGCGGCGACCTGGGCGCCGCCGCGCATGACCTGGCCGAGGATGGCCAGGTCGAGCCCCTCGCCGGGCCAGGCGGTGATGTTGACCGCGAACAGCGGCCGGCCGCCCATCGCGTACACGTCGGACAGCGCGTTCGCGGCCGCGACCCGGCCCCAGTCGAACGGGTCGTCCACGATCGGGGTGAAGAAGTCAGTGGTCAGCACCAGCGCACGTTCGTCGTCCAGGCGCAGCACGGCCGCGTCGTCGCCCTCGGCCGCGCCGATGAGCAGGTCGCCGGCGGCCGGTCCCATCGCCGGGACGCCGTCCATGGTGGCCATCAGGGCCTCGAGCTTGGCCAGCGGCAGCTTGCACGCGCAGCCCGCGCCCGGCGACAGCGACGTCAGCCGGGGAGCCGGCCGGGTCTGAGTATGGGTGTGGGTATGGGTCGGGTCAGCCGTCACCTTCGCCACGGTACGCGGCCCGCCCCGGCCCGGCGCTACCAGGCGGCGGTCACCGTCGTGAACATCCACGGGATCGGCGTGTACGTGTCTCCGCGCAGGATCCCCGCGTTCAGCCCCGTTATCTGCCCCGAGTCGGGGTAGCTGCTGACGACCAGCACGTTACCGGTGGCGTTCGTGTACAGGACCTGGTCGCTGTTGGTATTGGTATCGGGGATGCTCAGGATCGCGGTCACCTTACCGGTAGCCGTCGAGACTTTCAGGAGCCCGTCCGGCCCGCCTTTGGTGGCGAGGTCTGCGCCGGCCAGGACGGTCCGGCCGTCGGGGGTGATGACCGCCCCTCGCCAGTGTTCGGTCATGGTGGTGTCCGCGGCAGAGAGCGCGACGGGCTTGCTGACGGCCAGCGCATTGGTGCCTGGACCGCTGGTATCCAGCAACCCGACCGCGGCCGAGTTCGCCGACGCGCCGAAGTAGATGAACGCGAGGTGCTGGCCGTCGGTCGTCCAGGACAGCGCGCCACAGTCACGGCAGGCGGTACCGGGCCCGAAGCTATACCCGCTGCTGCGCTGGAAGCTCCACGTCCGCTGAGTTCCCGTCACCAGGTTGAACACGTATAGCCGGTCGCCGATTTCGGCGGCCAGCGAGGTGCCGTCCGGCGACAGGGCCATGGCCGTGCTGTCGCTAGCAGGGAGTGAGGCTGGCAGCGGCTCAAGCGACACCCGGACGTGACGGGCTGGACCGGTGGCGGGGCCTTGGGATGCCGGATCGATGTGCAAGACGAAGAGACGGTTACCCTGGGTATGCTCGAATCCTTCCTCCGCGGACAGCACGAACGTACGGTCATCGGCGGCCGCGGTTATCGAGCCGAAGAACTCATAGGGCTGAGGCAAGGCGATGGTCGCGAGCACCGCGCCGGTAGCCGTCGACCGGACCTCCGCCCCGTCTGCGATCGCGTCCACGGGCATGCCCTCGCCCCCGGGGTTGAACGCGCCGCCCAGGCGGGTCAGGGCGACGTAGTACGGCGGGACGCCGGCCAGGGTGGCCCGGGTGGCCGGGGTAGCCGGGGTAGCCGGGGTAGCC
>JBEKKH010000563.1:0-5417 GCA_050010815.1 Streptosporangiaceae bacterium
GTTCGCGCAGCAGCGGCTGTGGTTCCTGGAGCAGCTGGACGGTCCTGGTACCGCGTATAACCTGCCGTTCGCGTGGCGGCTGCGGGGGGAGCTGGACGCGGGCGCGCTGCGGGCGGCGCTGGACGACGTTGTCATGCGGCACGAGTCGCTGCGGACGGTGTTCGCCACCGAGGACGGACAGGCTTACCAGCACATCGTCCCCGCGGGGGAAGCCACCGTCTCGGTCACGATCGCCACTGCCAGTTCTGGTGAAATGGCCAGCCTGATCGAGGCGGCGGCCCGGCACGAGTTCGACCTGGCGCGCGAGCTGCCGATCCGGGCGTGGCTGTTCACCGTCGCGGAGCGGGAGCATGTGCTGGTGCTGGCGTGCCATCACATCGCCAGTGACGGCTGGTCGATGGAGGTGCTGATGGCGGACCTGGCGGCCGCGTACCAGGCGCGCCGGGACGGGCGGGCGCCGGGGTGGGCGCCGTTGCCGGTGCAGTACGCCGATTATGCGCTGTGGCAGCGGGACCTGCTCGGCGGCGCCACCGGTGGCGGGGGGCTGCTGGCGGAGCAGGTGGAGTACTGGCAGGGGGCGCTGGCGGGGCTGCCGGAGGAGCTGGCCCTGCCGTCCGTGCGGCCGCGGCCGGCCGGGCTGTCCGGTCGCGGCGCCCGGGTCGGGTGGCAGCTGGCCGGCCCGGCCTTGCATGCCGCGCTGGTGAGCCTGGCGCGGGAGCATCAGGCGACCGTGTTCATGGTGCTGCATGCGGGGCTGGCCGCGCTGCTGTCCCGGATGGGCGCCGGGACTGATATCCCGCTGGGGGCGCCGGTCGCGGGGCGGACCGATGAGGCGGTGCATGACCTGGTCGGGTTCTTCGTGAACACGCTGGTGCTGCGGGCTGACCTGTCCGGCGATCCGGGGTTCGGGGAGCTGCTGGACCGGGTCCGGGAGACGGTGCTGGCCGCTCAGGCCCGCCAGGATGTCCCGTTCGAGCACCTGGTGGAGGTGCTGAACCCGGTCCGCTCGGCGGCCCGGCATCCGCTGTTCCAGGTGATGATCGCCGACCAGGACATCACCACGGCCAGCTGGCAGCTGCCCGGCCTGCGTGTCCAGCCCGAGCCGGTCCCCGCCGTGGCCGCCAAGTTCGACCTCACGCTGGGATTCCAGCAGAACCAGGACCGCCACGGCACCCCGGCCGGCATCACGGCCTTCCTGGACTACCCCCCTGACCTGTTCGGCCAGGCCGCCGTCACCGCTTTGGGCGGCAAGCTGACCCGGCTGCTTACCGACGCCGCCGGCGACCCCGGCCGGCGCCTCAGCACGCTGGAGGTCCTCACCGCCGCCGAGCGGCGGGACCTGGCCGGATGGAACGACACCGGGCGGGAGCTGCCCCGGACCACGCTGCCGGAGCTGGTCCGGGCGCAGGTAGCCCGCACCCCGGACGCGCCCGCCGTGGCCTGCGGTGAAGTCACGCTCACCTACGCCGGGCTGGATGAGCGGGCGGACCGGCTGGCGCGGTACCTGACCTGGCTGGGGGCCGGGCCGGAACGGCTGGTCGCCGTGGCGATGGAGCGGTCCGCTGAGCTGGTGATCTCCTGGCTGGCGGTGGCCAGGTCAGGGGCGGCCTTCCTGACGGTGGACCCGGACTACCCGGCGGAGCGGATCGCCTACATGCTCGGCGACGCCCGGCCGGACCTGGTCATCACGACGGCCGCGGCCGCGTCCTGCCTGCCCGCTGGTCCGGGTCGCACCGTGCCGCGGGTGGTCCTGGATGATCCGCTGCTGGCCGCGGAGCTGGCCCGGCACGCCAGGACCGGGCCGGTGACGGCAAGGCGGCCCGAGCCCGGCCATCCTGCCTACGTCATTTACACCTCCGGTTCCACCGGCCGGCCCAAGGGCGTCGTGGTGACCCACCGGGGCCTGGCCAGCCTGGCCGGGGCGATGGCATCCGGGTTCGGGACCGGGCCCGGGTCGCGGGTGCTCCAGCTGGCCTCGCCGAGCTTCGACGCCGCGGTGATGGAGATGCTGATGGCCCTGCCGTCCGGGGCCACCCTGGTGGTCCCGGCACCGGGACTGCTGGCCGGGGAGAACCTGGCGCGGACGCTGAACCGGCTGCGGGTCAGCCATGCCCTGATCGTCCCGAGCGTGCTGGCCAGCGTCCCGGCCGGGCAGGTGACCGGGCTCCAGTGCCTGATCGTGGGCGGCGAGGCGTGCCCGGGCCGGCTCGCCGCCCGGTGGTCGCCGGGCCGCCGCATGTTCAACGCCTACGGCCCGACCGAGATCACGATCGCCGCGACGATAAGCGGACCGCTGACGGGCCAGGGGACACCGCCGATCGGCCACCCCGTCTGGAACACCCGGGCGTACGTGCTCGACGAGCGGCTCGGGCCGGTCCCGCCCGGGGTGGCCGGGGAACTTTACATAGCAGGGGCCGGCCTGGCGCGGGGGTACCTGGGCCGGGCGGGGCTGACGGCGGAGCGGTTCGTGGCGTGCCCGTCCGGGGCGCCGGGGGAGCGGATGTACCGGACCGGGGACCTGGCGCGCTGGACAGTGAAGGGGGCAGGGGCGGCGGGTGGGGAGCTGGAATACCTGGGCCGGGCCGATGACCAGGTCAAGATCCGCGGGTTCCGCATCGAGCTGGGCGAGATCGAGGCCGTCCTCGCTGCCCAGCCCGGCGTGGCGCAGGCCGCGGTGATCGTGCGGGAGGACCAGCCCGGGGACAAGCGACTCGCCGGGTACGTCGTCCCCGCCCCCGGCGCCGCCCTAGATCCGGCCGTGCTGCGAACCGAGGCGGCGCGGGTGCTGCCCGGGTATATGGTCCCGGCGGCGTTGGTGACACTGGAGGCGCTGCCGTTGTCACCGGCGGGGAAACTGGACCGGCGGGCGCTGCCAGCACCCCGGTACGCGGTCGCCGGCGGCGGCCGGGTCCCGGCAACCCCCGGGGAGCAGGCGCTGTGCGAGGTGTTCGCGCAGGTTCTCGGACTGGACACGGTCGGGGTGGAGGACAGCTTCTTCGACCTGGGCGGGCACTCCCTGCTGGCGACCCGGCTGGTCAGCCGGGTCCGTGTCGTTCTGGGAGCCGAGCTGCCGGTCCGGGCAGTGTTCGAGAACCCCACACCCGCATCGCTGGCCCAGGTTCTCCAGGAGGCGGAGGTAGCCCGGCCGCCGCTGACCCGGGCGGAGGCGCGGCCGGAGCGGCTGCCGCTGTCATTCGCGCAGCAGCGGCTGTGGTTCCTGGAACAGTTCCACGGCCCCGGCACGGCCTACAACCTGCCGTTCGCCTGGCAGCTGCACGGGCACATCGACGCGGTCGCGCTGACCGCCGCGCTGGGCGACGTCGTGACCAGGCACGAATCGCTGCGCACCGTATTCACTGCCGACGGGGGCCAGCCATACCAGTGCATCATCCCCGCCGGGGAAGCCACCGTGCCGGTCACGATCACCACGGCTCGTTCCGGCGAACTGGCCGCGCTGATGGAGGCGGCGTCCCGGCACGAGTTCGACCTGGCCAGCGAGCTGCCTATCCGGGCGTGGCTGTTCACCCTCCCCAAGCAAGAGCAGGCGCAGGAGCATGTGCTGGTGCTGCTGTGCCATCACATCGCCAGTGACGGATGGTCCATGCCGGTACTGATGGCCGACCTGGCCGCCGCGTACCAGGCACGCCGTGACGGCCGGGTACCGGACTGGGCGCCGTTGCCGGTCCAGTACGCCGACTACACGCTGTGGCAGCGGGAACTGCTCGGCCGGGACGGCGACGGCGGGGTGCTAGCCGGGCAGCTCCAGTACTGGCGGCAGGCGCTGGCCGGGCTGCCCGAGGAACTGGTGCTGCCATTCGACCGGCCGCGGCCAGCCGAACCGTCCCAGCAGGGCGGCAAGAGCAGCTGGCAGCTGGCCGACCCCGCCCTGCACGCCGCGCTGGCCAGCCTGGCCCGCCAGCATCAGGCCACCATCTTCATGACCCTGCACGCAGGCCTGGCCGCATTGCTGTCCCGGATGGGAGCCGGGACCGACATCCCGCTGGGCGCCCCGGCCGCCGGGCGGACCGACGAGGCGGTGCACGACCTGGTCGGGTTCTTCGTGAACACGCTGGTGCTGCGTGCTGACCTATCCGGCGACCCCGGGTTCGGCGAGCTGCTCGACAGGGTCCGGGAGACCGTGCTGGCTGCCCAGGCCCGCCAGGAGGTGCCGTTCGAGCGGCTAGTCGAAGTGCTGAACCCGGTCCGTTCGCCCAGCCGGCATCCCCTGTTCCAGGTCATGATCGGCGACGAGGAGGTCGGTGCCGTCGACTGGCAGCTGCCCGGGCTGCGGATCACGGCCGAGCCGACGCCTGACGTGGCCGCTAAGTTCGACCTGACCCTGGGGTTCCGGCAAGACCGCGACGCCGACGGTGCCCCGGCCGGGATCAGCGCCCGCCTGGAGTACGCCGAGGACCTGTTCGATCAGGCCACCGTGCAGGCGCTGACCGCCCGGCTGACCCGGCTGCTGCGCCAGGCCGCTGAGGATCCGGGCTGCCGCATCAGCCAGCTCGACCTGCTGACCACCGCCGAACGACGCAGCCTGCTGCGCGACTGGAACGAAACCGCCCGGCCGGTGCCGGCGGCCACCTTGCCCGAGCTGTTCGAGCAGCAGGCCGCCCGCACTCCGCACGCCCCCGCCGTCATCACCGCTGGCGCCGAGCTGACGTACGGCGAGCTGAACCAGCGGGCCAACCGGCTCGCCCGGCACTTGATAACTCTCGGTGCGGGCCCCGAGCACCTGGTCGCCATCGCCATGCCCCGCTCCGCCGACGTGATCGTCGCCATGCTCGCCGTGCTCAAGTCCGGCGCCGCCTACGTGCCCGTCGACCCCGACTTCCCGCCCGGCCGCAAGACCTTCATGCTCACCGACACCCAGGCGGCCATCGTGCTCACGACGAGCGGCCTCGCCGGGTCCCTGCCGGCCGCGGCCACCCCGCTCATCCTGGACGACCCCGCGCTTGCGGAGATGATCTCGCGCTACCCCGCCGGTGACCTCTCTGACATCCAGCGCGACCGGCCGCTGCATCCAGCCCACCCGGCGTACGTGATCTACACCTCGGGGTCGACCGGCCAGCCTAAGGGCGTGATCATCACCCACGCGAACCTGGTGAACTACCTGGTACGGACCCGGCAGGCCTACCCGCACCTGGCCGGCCGCACCCTGCTGATCTCGCCGGTGTCGTTCGATTTGAGCGTCACCGGGCTGTACGGCACCCTGCTGTCCGGCGGCCGGCTGTACATTGGCGCGCTGGATGAGGAACTGCCCGCGCTGGCCGCCAGGGCCGCCGGGTTCACCTTCCTCAAGGCGACGCCCAGTCACCTCTCCCTGCTCGCCCGGCTGCCCGCGAGCTGCGTTCCTACCGGGCAGCTGATGCTCGGCGGGGAGGCGGTCCCGGCGGCGGTGCTGCGCGAATGGC
>JBEKKH010000564.1:0-5413 GCA_050010815.1 Streptosporangiaceae bacterium
GGCGCAGCAAGCAGCGCCAGCGGGAACTGGTGATCGCGAACTACCTGCAGCGGTACTGCCTGAAAAACGACACGATCGGGTTCTTCGGACCCGTCGGCTGGGCGACCGCGGACCCCGGTGCCGCCGGCCTGGTCGTGACGCCGGGGGACCAGCTGATCGCCCGCCGGACCACCTACTTCGAGGTGTGGGCGATCGACAAGGTCGCGGCCGGGATCGCCCGGCAGGGACGGGTGCAAGGCTGGCTGCGGCCGCGGCGGACCCGGTCGGTCTACCTGGCCGGGAACGTGCTGCACCGCCCGCACCGCAAGCCGGTCACCCTCACCGGCGCCGAGCTGCGGATTCTCCAGGCGTGTGATGGCAGCCGGACGATCACCGAGGTGGTGGACAGCGCGGGCGTACCGGAGGCCCGCGGCCTGCTGGCCCGGCTGGCTGAGCTGGGGGCGCTGCGGCTGGACCTGGAGGGCCCGGCGGATGCGTGGCCGGAACGGCTGCTGCGGGACAAGCTGGAGCTGATCGCTGACCCGGTGGCCCGGGCGGCGGCGCTGGAGCCGGTGGACCAGCTGGTCAGGGCGCGGGACGCGGTGGCCGCCACGGACGGGGACCCGGACGGGCTGGCGCGGGCGATGGCGGCCCTGGCCGAGACGTTCGAGCAGGTCACCGGGTCACCCGCGACCCGCAGGGCGGGCGAGAACTACGCCGGGCGGACCGTGGTGTACCAGGACGCGGTGCGGGACGTGCGGGTGGAGCTGGGCCAGGCGGTGACCGGGGCGCTGGCCGCGCCGCTCGGCCTGGTGCTGGACAGCATCCGCTGGCTGGTCAACGACGTCACCGACCGGTACCGCGGGTACTTCACGGAGCTACTGGACCGGGAGAGCGCCCGGACCGGCGACCCGGTGCCGCTACAGCGGGTGCTCACCATGGCGACACCCTACCTGGACACCCACGGCAGCCGGGGGATAGGCGATCTCGCCCCCAGCGTGGCTGAGCTGCAGCGGCGCTGGCAGCTGGTGCTCGGGCCGCCGACCTCTCCCAGCAGGCACCAGGTCAGCGCCGACGCGATCGCCGCCCGGGCCGCCGAGTGCTTCCCCGCGCGTCCGGTCGCCTGGAGCGGCGCCCGGCAGCACTCACCGGACATCATGATCGCCGCGGCCTCCCCCGCCGACGTCGAGCGCGGCCACTTCCTGCTGGTCCTCGGCGAGATACACCTGGCTACCAATACCCTGGATGGCCGGCTCTGGGTCGGGCAGCACCCCGATCCGGCCCGGCTCGTCGCCGCCGAGCAGGCCGACCGCGGCCCGGAACGAATCGTCCCCATCCGGGCGAAAGACCACCCGGACATGACATCCCGCCTCAGCCCGCCCTCAGCCATGCTGGGGCCTGGCCAGCTCTACTGGTCCGCCGCCATCACCGACTCATTCGATCCCCCGGAGTCGGACACCGTCATACCCGGCGCCGCGATGACCGTGGCCCGCCGTGGTGAGGACCTGGTCGTCCGGGTCGCGCCGTCGGGCATCGAACTGGACTTCTTCGAGGTCATCGGGGACGCGATGGTCGACGTCGTCGTCGATGGGTTCCAGCCGGTGGCTAGGTCCGTGCACCGGCCGCGGATCACGATCGACCGGTTCGTGCTGAGCCGGGAGCAGTGGACCTTCCGGGTCGCGGACTCGGGCTGGGCGTTCGCCCGGGACGAGCAGGAACGGTATCGTCTCGCGCGGTGCTGGCGGCGGGAGCACCAGCTGCCCGAGCGGGTGTTCTACCGCGTCCCGGCCGAGCTCAAGCCCACCGCCGCCGACTTCCGCAGTCTGGTCCTGGTCAACCTGCTCGCCAGGCACATCCGCCAGACCAAGGAAGCCGGGCACGCCGAGTTCACCGTCACCGAGATGCTCCCCGGCCCCGGCCAGCTCTGGCTCACCGACCGCCACGGCCGGCGCTACAGCTCCGAGCTGAGGATCATCGCCTACGACAACCTGTCAGGGGCGCAGCGCAATCGGGGAGGTGCGCCGGGTGAGACCAGGTGTCAGCATCGGTAAGGCGATGGAGCAGCTGAAGTTCTACGTCAGCGACGTGCGGGACGATCGCCCGCGCGGTGCGCCGGCCGCGCGCCGCACGTGCAATTGCCGGTAGCAGTGACTCGCGGAACGAGGTGGCCATGCCGAGGCTGAACCCTGGACACGCTCTGAGGTCCCTGGTTCCCCAATCGCGCGAGCAGCGGATGTACCTGCTGGCGGCGCTGATCAACGTCTACGGGACCGGGCTGATCTTCACCGCGATGACGCTGTACGCGCTCAGGGTGGTGCATCTGTCGGCGGTGCGTTCTGGCCTGGCCCTGACGATCGCGGGGCTGGTGGGCCTGCTGTCCGCCATGCCGATAGGCCGCCTGGCTGACCGCCGCGGTCCCCGGGATGTGTCCCGGCTGGCCCTGCTTTTGCTGGGCACGGCGGCCGCGAGCTACGTATTCTTCGCGCACAGCTTCGTCAGCTACCTGATCGTCGCGATCGTGGACGGGTCCGCGCTGAGCGCCTCGAGCACGGCCAGCGTGGCGCTGCTGCGGCGGGTCGGCGCGAACGACGCGACCACGTTCCGCTCGCAGGCGAGTGCGGTGCTCAACCTGGGCATGTCGCTCGGCATCGCCACCTGCGGTGTCGCGATCGAGCTCAACACGGTGACCGCGTACCGCGCGCTGTTCCTGGGTAATGCGGCGAGCTGCCTGATCGGCGCCGCAGTGCTAAGCCGGCTGCCTAAGTACGAGCCGCTGCCGGGCGCGCACGAGGAGTCGCCGTTTGCCGCGCTGAAGGACAGAGCGTTCGTGGCCTATACGGCACTGTCCGGAGCGATGTACATGCAGTACATGGTGCTCGCGCTGCTGCTGCCTGTGTGGGTGGTGTTCCACACGAACGCGCCGCGGTGGACCGTCTCGGCGTTCGTGATCGTCAATACGCTCATCGTGGTGCTGTTCCAGGTGCGCGTGGGCAAGACCGTGAAGACCATCCGGCAGGGCGGTGCCGCGTTCCGCCGGGCCGGGGTGATCTTCCTGGTCAGCTGCTCGGCGATGGGCCTGGCGGCCGGCCTTCCCGCCTGGGGCGCCCTGCTGCTGCTGGCCGGCGCCGTGATCGTGCATACCTACGGGGAGCTGTGGCATGCCTCCGGCATGTACGCGCTCGACTTCGGGCTGGCTCCCCCGCACGCGCAGGGCCAGTACCAGGGCCTGGTCGGCATGGGCAACTTCGCCGGGCAGGCGCTGTCCCCCTTCGTCTTGATCGGCCTGGTGCTCAGCGGCGGCCGGCTCGGCTTCGTGCTGCTCGGCGCGTGGCTGGCCCTGCTCGGCCTGGCCGGCCCCGCCGTGGCCCGGTGGGGCGAGCGGACCCGCCCGCCCGCGCCCGCAGTCGACCCCGCGTTCGAGGCCGTCGCCGTCGCCGAGCAAGCGACCGTAACCGACTAACAGGGCCGCCTCACGCTCATGGCTAACCGCTCTTAGCCATGACGAGCACTGCGTGGACATCTCGGGCGGCGCCCGCGGATGCCCCGGAAGTCACGCGCCTGTGGCATCGCCCATCGGAATGAGGATCACCATGGCGAATCCCTTTCGACCAGAACCATCCGGGGGGAGCGCGGCGCAACCGCTAACGCCGGCGGAGCTTGAGCTGTTGCCGGCGGGGTGGAATGACACGGCGCAGGACGTACCGCAGGTCACCTTGCCTGAGTTGTTCGAGGCGCAGGTGGCCCGGACCCCGGATGCCGTCGCGGTGGTGTGTGAGGGCAGCGCGTTTAGTTATGCCGAGGTGGATGAGCGGGCGAACCGGCTGGCCCGGTACCTGGTCAGTATGGGGGCGGGCCCGGAGCGGCTGGTGGCGATCGCGATGGCGCGGTCGGCGGAGATGATGGTCGCGGTGCTGGCGGTGCTGAAGGCGGGGGCCGCGTACCTGCCGGTCGACCTGGCTTACCCGCCGGACCGGATCGCTTACATGCTCACCGACGCGGGTCCGATTGCGGTGCTGACCACGGCCGGCGCCGGGGCAGGCCTGCCCGGCGAGATCTTGACGGTCGCGATGGATGATCCGGCGGTCGTGGCGGTGGTCTCCCGGCTGGCCGCGACCGATCTGGACGATGGCGAGCGGATCGGCCCGCTGCTGCCGTCGCATCCGGCGTACGTGATCTACACGTCGGGGTCCACCGGGCGGCCGAAGGGCGTGCTGGTGGAGCACCGTGCGGTGGCCGGGCTGCTGTCGTGGGCGGCGGCGGAGTTCACCTCCGAGGATTTGTCGAGAGTGCTGGCGTCGACGTCGCTGAGCTTCGACGTGTCGGTGTTCGAGCTGTTCACCCCGCTGGTCACCGGGGGGAGCATCGACATCGTGCCGGACCTGCTCGCGCTGACCTCCGGCTGGCGGGGGAGCTTGATCAGCGCGGTGCCTTCGGCGCTGACCGAGGTGCTGTCCGGGCACGGCGCGGACGCCGCGGCCGGGACGGTGGTACTGGCGGGCGAGGCGCTGACCGCGCGGGCGGTGGCGGCGATCCGTGCCGCGCTGCCGGGAGTGCGGGTCCGCAACATCTACGGGCCGACCGAGGCGACCGTGTACGCCACGGCGTGGGACGGCGGGACCGCCGAGCTGGGGGCCGACGAGGACGGGCCGCCGATCGGGCGGCCGGTCACCAATACGCGGGCGCTGGTGCTGGACGAGGGGCTGCGACCGGTGCCGGTGGGGGTGGCCGGGGAGCTGTACCTGGCGGGCGGCCAGCTTGCGCGCGGCTACCTGGGCCGTCCGGGGCTGACCGCGGAGCGGTTCGTCGCCTGCCCGTTCGGGGTGCCGGGGGAGCGGATGTACCGGACCGGGGATCTGGCCCGGTGGAACGCGGCCGGCCACATCGATTACCTGGGCCGGGTCGACGACCAGGTGAAGATCCGCGGGTTCCGGATCGAGCTCGGCGAGATCGAAGCCATCCTGGCTGCCCAGCCCGGTGTGGCCCAGGCCGCCGTCGCGGTCCGCGAAGACCGGCCGGGCGATGGCAGGCTGGCGGGGTATGTGGTCCCCGCCGCGGGGGCGGTGCTGGATCCGGCGGTGCTGCGGGCCGGGGTGGGGCGGGTGCTGCCGGGGTATATGGTGCCGTCGGTGGTGGTGGTGCTGGGGGCGCTGCCGTTGTCTCCGGTGGGGAAGCTGGACCGGCGGGCGTTGCCGGTGCCGGAGTATGCGGGGGGCGGGGGCCGGGAGCCGGTCACGGTGCGGGAGCGGGTGTTGTGCGGGGTGTTCGGGCAGGTGCTGGGCCTGGACCGGGTGGGGGTGGAGGATAGCTTCTTTGATCTGGGGGGTCATTCGCTGCTGGCGACGCGGCTGGTGTCGCGGATCAGGTCGGTGCTGGGGGCGGAGGTGCCGATCCGGGCGGTGTTCGAGTACCCGACGGTGGCGGCGCTGGCCGGGGT
>JBEKKH010000565.1:0-5393 GCA_050010815.1 Streptosporangiaceae bacterium
CGGTGGCGGCAGCGCGGCGGCCGCTCGCGGCCGGTTCGCCGGCAGCTCGGCCAGGCCGTCAGCTCGCGGGATGGCGCCGGACCTGGCGAGGCCGAGCCGGGCATCCCGCAGCCCGATGGCCGCCCACCGGGCGAGGTCACGGTCGGCGGCCGGGGCGTGCCCGGCCAGGTACCGTCTGGCCAGTTCGCCGAGTGCCGCCTCGCGGCTCATCGCCGCCGGCGGCGGGCCCAGCCAGTCTCGGACCAGCACGAACGCCTGCTCCCTTCCGGTTACTTGACCGCGCACGATCAGGCCCCGGATGCTGGCCAGCATCAGAATGTGCACCATCGCCTGGGCTTCGGTCCTGACCCCGGCCGCCGCGACCCGCTCGCGGAGCTGGGACCTGGTCAGCGGGCCGTCGGCGGCCAGCGCGGCCTGGACGGTGGCCACCGCCCGTTCGGCATCCTCCGGCGGCACGCCTTCCTGCGCCAGCCGCCGGGAGTTCCCCGTGCGCAGCTGCGGGGTGGTCAGCGGATGCAGCCACCAGTAGTCCTCGGCCCGGACGAGGTGCAAGGTGCCGCGGTTCAGCCAGGTGACGATCAGCGAGCGCCGCATGAGGGCGGAATCGACGTCCGAGGCGGACAGTCCCGCCGAACGCGCCCGGATCGCAAGCCGCGCGCCACGCAGGTCTTGCGCCTGGACGGCCAGCAGCCGCCCGGCGACCTCCTCGGCGCTGCCCGCTGGGTCGCCGCCGAGCAGCTGTGCCGCGCATCGCTCCGCGGTCACCGCCTGATCGCCGGGGCTCGCGGCCGTCCGTGACTCCGAAGTGCTCACCGGCGCCGACTCTACCGCCGGAGGCTGGCCGCCGGTATCCGTTGCCTGGCCAGGGCAGCGCCGGGCCGGACCTGTGCCGGCGAAGACCAGCGCAAACCCTACGCTGCCGGTCGGCGGCCCGGATGCATACGCACAGGTACGATCTTGGCCGTGGAGGAGTACTACCGAGTAATTGCTGGCCTCCGCGAGGCGTACGGGCCGGCCGCAGCGGCTAAACGCGATGGCAGGGGGAAAGAAGCGTTCAAGGTTGAGGAGCGGCAGCGCTTCCTTGGCCTGCTCCGAGAGCGAGGCGCTACTTGTCTGCTCGAGGTAGGCGCCGGAACGGGGCACGACTCGCTGTACTTCCAGGGGCAGGGATTGCGAGTCTTGTGCACGGACCTCTCGCCGGCCATGGTGGAACTCTGCCAGGCGAAGGGCCTCGACGCACGCGTCGCCGACTTTCTCGGCCTCGGGATCCCGCCGGCCTCATTCGACGCCGTCTATGCCCTGAACTGCCTGCTCCACGTGCCGACCCCCGATCTGCCGCGGGTCCTAGAGGCGATCGGTCAGGTACTGGTACCGGGCGGGCTGTTCTATGCGGGAACCTGGGGTGCAGGGGACGGCGCCGATGAGGAAGGCCTGAGGCAGGACGACCACCATCCGGTGCCCCGCTTCTTCGCGTTCCGCTCAGACAGGAAAATGACAGAGGCACTGGCGGAACGCTTCCACGTCCTGTCGTTCACGACCGTCGACGCTGACGGGGACCATTTTCAGTCATTCGTGCTAGAGAAGCCGAGGACAGCCCGGCCATAAGGTCGGTGTGGCCGTGGTAGCGGCGCGGCTACGGGTTTTCTCCGCGTTGGTCCGTGGTTGGCTCGGTTACGCGTGCGGCCCGACGGTCACGGGGCCTACGGTCAGCGTCGCCGATGCTTCCATGACTGCGCCCACCAGGTTGGCCTCGTCGTCGAGCTGCCGGAGTTGCGGCGCGGTCAGCTCGCGCAGCGGTTCGACGGTGATGATGAGCTTGCGGCCGGAGCGCCGCGGGTGCCACACGCCGCCGGCCACGCCGTCGACGAGCAGTACCGGGTAGTTTCCGGCCTGGCCCGCCGGGGTGAGCGCGCGGGTTGCGGCCGCGCCCGGGTACAGCCGTTCCCTGGGCTGGCCCGCGACGAGGTAGGCGTCGAAGTAGGGCAGCAGGCGGATCCCGCGGTGCGGCCGGGGCGGCGTCGCGGTGTCGCCGGCGATGGTCCATCCCGGCTCGCCGTCCAGCTCGACGCGCTCCAGCTCGCCTGCCAGCTTGCCGAACAGCCCGGCGGCGTGCTTGGGCGCGATGCCGAGCCACTTGGCGAAGTGCCGCGGCGTGGCCGGGCCGTACGCGTACAGGTAACGGGTGACGAGCGTGCGCAGGCCCGCGCCGCTGTCCGCGGGGCGGAAGCCAGGCAGCCAGCGGCTCGGATTCGTGTAGGTCACCTTGCGGTCCCGGTCCGGGCCGAAGCACAGCACCCCGCGGTGTGCGGCCGTGCTGGTGAGCTGACGCCAGCGCGGCCACCTGCCGCCGAACGCCTCCATCGTCAGATCGACGGCCCACGGGCCGGTACGCTCCGCGATGGCCTCGGTCAGCTCGTCCACGGTCAGCTCGGCGTCCGCCAGCGCGTCACTGATCGCCGCGATGACCTCGTCCGCCTGCCCTGGCGGGAAACGGACCCCCTCGGGATGCGACGGCACCGACGGCAGGGCCGCCAGCGCACCGGTCCAGAGCGGCAGGTCGGCGGCGGGCAGCAGGTGAATGGTGCCGCGCGGGCCGAACGTCTTGACCAGGGTGCGCTCCCGCCACAGCGCGCGCTGCACGTCGGCGCGGGTCGCCCCGGCGATCCGCCGCCCGATCGACAGTTCGGCGGCGCTGAGCACCTGGGCATGCGCGCCGCACAGCAGGTCGGCGATGTCGGCCGGATCCAGATCGGCGGCCGGTTCTGTCAGCGCGTGCCGGCCATCCGCCGGGCGGTGACGCCGCTCCACGACATGGCGGCCGGGGCCGGTGACTTCGCGGTCATCAACGCATGCCCGTGAAGAAATCCCGCAGGTCGCCGGCCAGCAGATCGGGGGCCAGCAACGCCGCGAAATGCCCGCCCCGGCTGAACTCGGTCCAGCGGACCACGTTGTGCTGGGTTTCGGCGAACTTGCGTATGGTTGAGTCGCCCGGGAATACGGCCAGTGCGGTGGGCACCTGGCAGTAGGCCAGCTGGGTACCCCAGTTCGCGGCCGCTTCCCGGTACAGCCGGGCGGCCGACCCGGCGGTGCCAGTCAGCCCACCGGCTCAGCCGGGCCATCCTCTGCTGCTCAGGACCGGTCAGCTCGCCAGGATCAGCGGCAGGGAACGCCACGAACCCGTTCATGTGAATCGCGGCCACGTGCTCGCCGTCCGCGCGCGCCAGCTCGGGAACGATCCGGGCACCCCAGTCTCCGCCGTGCGCCCCGTAGCGGGAATAGCCGAGCCGTGCCATCAGCACGGCATACGCCCGGGCGATGCGGGACACGTCCCAGCCCGGGGCGGTGGTCGGCCCGGAGAACCCGTAACCGGGCATGGACGGGATCACCAGATCAAAACCCGCGCCAGCTAGCGGGCCAGCCAGCTCCAGGAAGTCCGCGGGCGTGGACGGCCAGCCATGGCACAACAGCAGCGGCAGCTCGCTACCGCCGCGGACGTGCAGGAAATGCACCTGCTGCCCGTCGATGACCGTGGTGAGCTGCGGGACCGCATTCAGCCGTTTCTCCCAGGCCCGCCAGTCATACCCCTGGGACCAGTAAGCCGCGACCTCGCGCACCCGGCCCATGGCCACTCCGTAGTCCCAGGCGGCCCCGGGCAGCTCATCCGGCCAGCGGGTCCGTGCCAGCCGGGCGGCCAGATCGTCTAGGTCGGCCTGCGAAATGTTGATGTGAAATGGCTGTGGTGTGCTCATTGCCCCAGCGTGCCAGCAATTTAGGCCAGATCCCGTCCTCAATACAGCCCATGGCAGCGACCCGCCGCGCCGCTGTGGGAGCGTCCCCCGGCCATCTAGCGAACCAATTGTCGGCCGTATGTTACTTACCCGCTACCAACGCGAGGTTACTACAATTCCGCACCGCCCGATAATGACGAATTTAAACGAAGCCACCAGGTATGTGGCGGGAGGGGGAACTGTCCCCCTCCCGCTCATTGCTTGCCGCAGTGACGGCTTGTTTCGGTCTAGGCGTCTTCGAGAACCTCCGCGAATGCGATCACTACGCCTCCGGTGGCGTGCTCGAGGGTGGCGCCGACCAGGGCGCCCGCCTCGGCGGCGGCGTCGCTGGCCGCCGCGTAGTCGGCGAAGTACAGGTCCAACAGCCGGTATGCCGGAGTCGGGCTGCCGTCTTCCTTAGGCCAGACCCTCGACGTCTGCAGCCGAGTCAGGCCGGGGAGTTTCCGCGCCAGCGCAAGCTGCTCGGGGTAAGCCGCCTCGAAGGCGGCCGGGTCGGTGGGGTTGGAATAGACGAAGCTGATCTTGGTCAGCTTGTCCTGCCCAGCTTCACCAGCTCTCGATGTCATGGGTTCTGTTTCCTTCTGGTCGAGTTATGTCTGTTGGTCGAGTTATGTCTGTCCGGCGCGATAAGTTTGACGCAAGCGAGCGGACCGAGATCTGGACGCGAATTGGTCCCGAGCCCGTCCCATTGATCGCTCCACTCACTGTTCGCCGAGCGTAGACCGAGGAATGCGTAGAGACAATGACCGCTCCGCCGGAACATCTTGCCGATCGTCCAGCGGCGCCAGCCGATGTGCTCCGACCGCCGCGAGAGTTGGCCAAGCCGCCAGCGATCGAGGACGCCGCACTCGAGGACGCCGCACTCGGCCTCGACGCATATGCGCGGCCGCACGACTTGCTCTCGGAGCTGCTCCGGAGCGTCCGGCTGAGCGGAGAACGGATCGTTGCGTACGCTCCGCTGCGGACTTTCTCGGTCTGCTTCGCCGATACCGGCACCCTGCACATCATTGAAGAGGGCGAACTCGTGCTTCGGATCGACGGCGACTCCCGCGTCGAGCGGGTGAGTCGCGGCGATGTCATCCTGCTCCCGCGCGGCGACCCGCACCACATCAGCGACGCAGGCACGCACGCGCACACGACCGTGCGCGCCGGCGCATCCGAGCACGACGCGCCCGCACCCGAGCCGGCGCGCTGGCTCTGCGGAACCTTCACGATCGGCGACCCGCAGGCGAGCCACCTGCTCGCGAGCCTCCCGGCCGTGATCATCCTGCGCGGCGCCCGCGGCCCAGCGCTCGAAGGGCTCGAAGTGGCCCGCAGGATGCTCCTATTCGAGATGCAATCGCCCTCGCAAGGATCGGCGGTGATGGTCGCCCGCATCCTCGATCTGATCTTCATCCAGATTCTGCGCGCCTGGGCCGCTGGCACGGACGCCGAACCGAACTGGCTGGCCGGTGCGCTGGACCCGCAGATCGGTGTGGCCTTGAGCGCCATCCATCGAGACCCCGGCCACGACTGGACAGTCGAGGGGCTGGCCCGAGCGTGCAGCCTTTCGCGGTCGGCGTTCGCTGCGCGGTTCGTCGCTCGCGTCGGAAACCCGCCCGCCAC
>JBEKKH010000566.1:0-5391 GCA_050010815.1 Streptosporangiaceae bacterium
CTGATCTCGCCGCGGCCCAAGTTCGAGATCTTCGTCTACTCGCCCCGGCTGGAGGCGGTGCACCTGCGCTTCGGCCGGGTGGCGCGCGGCGGGCTGCGCTGGTCGGACCGGCTCGAGGACTTCCGTACCGAGGTCCTCGGCCTGGTCAAGGCGCAGGAAGTGAAGAACGCGGTCATCATCCCGTCCGGCGCCAAGGGCGGCTTCGTGTGCAAGCAGCTCCCCGATCCGGCCGGCCGGGAGGCGTACGCGGCCGAGGTGCTCGCCTGCTACCAGACGTTCATCGCGGCCATGCTCGACGTGACGGACAACATCGAGGCGGACCGGGTGGTGCCGCCGCCGGGTGTGGTCCGGCGTGACGGCGACGACCCGTACCTGGTGGTGGCGGCGGACAAGGGCACCGCGACGTTCTCCGACACCGCGAACGAGGTGGCGGCCCGGTACGGCTTCTGGCTGGGCGACGCCTTCGCCTCCGGCGGATCCGAGGGCTACGACCACAAGAAGATGGCCATCACCGCGCGCGGCGCCTGGGAGTCGGTGAAGTGGCACTTCGCGGCGCTGGGGCTGAACCCGGACACCGACGACTTCACCGTGGTCGGCGTCGGCGACATGTCCGGGGACGTGTTCGGCAACGGCATGCTGCTGTCGGCGCACATCAAGCTGGTCGCGGCCTTCGACCACCGGCACGTCTTCCTCGACCCAGACCCCGATCCGGCGGCCAGTTTCGCCGAGCGCCGCAGGATGTTCACCGAGCCCCGGTCCTCGTGGGCGGACTACGACCGGGCGCTGATCTCGCCGGGCGGCGGAGTGTGGCCGCGCAGCGTGAAGTCGGTGCCGATCTCACCGCAGGCCCGCACCGCCCTGGGCATCGACGCCGGGGTCACGGCGCTGTCCCCGGACGAGCTGATCTCCGCCATCCTGGCCGCCCCGGTCGACCTGCTCTGGAACGGCGGGATCGGCACCTACGTCAAGGCCAGCTCCGAATCCCACGCCGACGCGGGGGACAGGTCCAACGACGCGGTCCGGATCGACGCCACCCGGCTGCGCGCCCGCGTGGTCGGCGAGGGCGGCAACCTGGGCTTCACCCAGGCGGCCCGGATCGAGTACTCCCTCGGCGGGGGCCTGATGAACACCGACTTCATCGACAACTCGGCCGGGGTCGACACCTCCGACCACGAGGTCAACATCAAGATCCTGCTCGCCGACGCGATCCGGGATGGCGTCATCCCCGCCACGGCCAGGCACCAGCTGCTGAACGAGATGACCGACGAGGTGGCCGCGCTGGTGCTGCGGCACAACTACGGGCAGAACATGGCGCTGGCGGTGTCCAGAGCCCAGGCGCCGTCGCTTCTGCACGTGCACGTCAGGTACCTGCGCAAGCTGATCAGGGACAAGCGGCTCAACGTCAAGCGCGACGTGCTTCCCGACGAGCGGGAGATCGCCGAGCGACGGTCCTCCGGGGCCGGCCTGACCAGCCCGGAGCTGGCCCTGCTGCTCGCGCACACCAAGATCTCGGCGGCCGAGGACGTGCTGGACTCGCAGCTGCCCGACGACCCGTACCTGCGCCGGGTGCTCGACGCCTATTTCCCGGTGCCGCTCCGGGCCGCCTTCGCAGACCAGATGGAAGCACATCCGCTGCGCCGGGAGATCATCACCACCTCCGTGGTCAACGAGATGATCGACACCTCGGGCACCACGTTCTTGTTCCGGCTGGTCGAGGAGACCGGTGCGTCCGTGCCCGATCTCACCCGGGCCTGGCTGGTCGCCCGCGAGGTGTTCGACATGCCGGCGTTCTGGCGGCAGGTCGAGGGGCTCGAAGGTTCCGGGCTGGGCATCGCGGCCCGGATCACGCTGCTGCTCGAGGGGCGCAAGCTGACCGAGCGCGCGGTCAGGTGGCTGCTGCACAACCGCCGCCCGCCGTTCGACATCGCGGCCACCGTGGCCTTCTTCGCGGATGGGGTACGGACGGTCCGTTCGGGTCTGCCGAAGCTGCTCACCGGCCGGGACCTGGCCGGTTTCGAGGAGCGCCGTGACTCTTACTCCGACCTCGGCGTGCCGGCCGAGCTGGCCGAGCGGGTCGCGGCCATGGTGCCGACGTACTCGGCCTTCGGCATCGTCCAGGCCGCCGCCTCGGCCAAACACGGCATCGAGGAAACCGCCGAGGTCTACTTCGACCTGGCCGATCGGCTGCAGATCACCCGGTTGCGGGACCGGATCACCGCGCTGCCCCGCGATGACCGCTGGTCGACGATGGCCCGGGCCGCGCTGCGCGATGACCTGTACGCCGCGCACGCCTCGCTCACGCAGGACGTGCTCGGGGTCAGCGGCCCGGACGGGGCCAGGAGCCCCGAGGAACGGCGCGCCGCCTGGGCCTCGCGTAACGAGGCAGCGGTGGCGATGGCGACGCAGACGCTGGGGGAGATCTGGGAGAGCGAGCGGTTCACCTTCACCACGCTGTCGGTGGCCCTGCGCGCGGTCCGCACCCTGGTCGCCGCCAGTTCCCTGCCTGTACAGCCCTAGTACGCGTGCCCGTAGCTGGGGCCGCTGCTGAAGCCGATGATGCTCACCCGGCCGTGGGCCGCGGTGGTCGCCGGGTCGATCGCCGCGAACTGGTCGGTCCAGTAGGCGTACACCTCGTGGTATCCCACCTCGGTGGGGGCCGCGAGCAGCGGGGTGAACCCGGCCGGTACCGGGATCGGTGACCCCTTGACCAGGTTGGGGTGCTCGGTGAAGGTGTCCAGGTTCATCCCGTAAAGCACCAGGTCGCCGCCGTCTTGCAGGCGCAGCTGGAACTGCGGGAAGGGCTGACCTAGCAGCAGCCACTGGTACACCAGGCCGCGAGCCTTTTCCGCCCGGGCCTGCGCGGACTGGGCCGTGTACAGCCCGGTGGTCAGCGGCCCGGGGGTGATGACCGCGGCGGACGGGTTGGCCGGACCCTGGTCCACCACCGCCGCCTGGGCCGGTCCCACCACGTCGGGCCGCAGCCAGACGCTGGGGTCGGCCGGGGGCGCGGCGACGGCGTAACCGTCACTGCGGCGAGCGACCTCCGGCAGTGGCTGATCGAGCACGGCGGTGCCGTCGAGGGTCCAGGGCTTGTCCGCCTTGGTCTGCTCGAACACCATGATCGTGTGGAGCACGGGACCGACGTGCGCGCTCACCGTGGTGCCCCGGTCCACGGCCACCGCGAACCAGCGCGGATAGGCGGCCGGCGCGGGCAGGTAGAACTGCGGCGACCCGTAGCTGTACCGCGGGACCGCTACGCCCGCGTTGGCCAGCGTGAGGTACTGGGCCTTGACCTGGAACCACTGCGCGTCCGCGACGTCCGCGAGGCCCGTCGTGTCGTCCCCGGCCGCCGCCGCGGCGGTACTGGCGTCGACGTACCCGGTGAAGGCGCCCTTGGCCTGCGCTAGCGTCTGCGCGTAGGAAGGAACATGGCCGGCGCCTGCCCCCGCGTCCGCGGGTGACGACGGCGCGCAGCCCAAGACGGCGAGCAGGGTGGCGGCGGCCAGGGCCGCCGACCCGATCACAGTCCGGGGCAGGCGGCTGTGCCTTCGGGGTATCACGCTAAGGCAGGATACCGGGTTTGGCCGTCCGGTCGCGCGCGGCCGGGGTGCGATCTCTCCCGCACTCCTCGCGTAGGCTAGCCGGCATGGCAGGTACCGATCCCGCCGATGAGATCGCGGCACTGACGTCGAAGCTCGCCAGCATTGAGGCGGTCCTCGACCCTGGCGCTATGCAGACGGAGGCGGACGGCTTGCGTGAGCAGGCCGCCGACCCCGGGCTTTGGGCTGACCAGGACCGGGCGCAGAAGGTCACCCGCCGGCTGTCCTACCTGGAGGCCGAGCTGGCCCGGCTGACGGCGCTGCACCAGCGGCTCGGCGACACCGCGGTGCTGTTCGACCTGGCCGAGAGCGAGAACGACGAGCCCACCCGGATCGAAGCGACGCGCGAGCTCACCGGCCTGCGGACCGAGATCGACCAGCTCGAGGTGCGCACCTTGCTGGCCGGCGAGTACGACGCCAGGGAAGCGCTGATCTCGATCAACGCCCAGGCCGGCGGGGCGGACGCGGCCGACTTCGCGGAGAACCTGATGCGGATGTACCTGCGCTGGGCGGAGCGGCACAAGTACCCGACCGAGGTGTACGACACCTCCTACGCCGAAGAAGCCGGAATCAAGTCGACCACGTTCGCGGTGAACGCGCCCTACGCCTACGGAACGCTGCGCGGCGAGCACGGCACCCACCGGATGGTCCGGATCTCCAAGTACGACAACCAGGGACGCAGGCAGACCTCGTTCGCCGGCGTGGACGTGACGCCGGTGGTGGAAACGACCGATCACATCGACATCAGCGATGACGACATCAGGGTCGACGTGTTCCGGTCAAGCGGTCCGGGCGGCCAGGGCGTGAACACCACCGACTCGGCCGTCCGCATCACCCACCTGCCCACCGGCATCGTGGTCTCCTGCCAGAACGAGCGCAGCCAGATCCAGAACCGCGCGTCGGCGATGGCCGTGCTGCAGTCCAAGCTGCTGGAGCGGCAGCGGCAGGAAGAGGCCGAGGAGATGGCCGCGCTGCGCGGCGACGGCGGCCGCGCCTGGGGGACCCAGATCCGCAACTACGTGCTCTACCCCTACCAGAACGTCAAGGACGTGCGGACGGGCATGGAGACGGGGAACGCCGTGGCGGTCCTGGACGGGGAGATCGACGAGTTCATCGACGCGGAAATCCGCTGGATGCGGCGCGGCGGCCGGTAGCCCCGCGACGCCCGCCCGGGCCTGCCTGGCGCCAGCCTGGCGCCTACCTGGCCAGGTGCAGGGCCAGCAGCAACAGCAGGCTCAGCACCAGGACGGCGGCCACGATCAACTGCGGGCTGGCGCCTGAATGCTGATGGTGGACGTGCTCTCGCGATGCGCGACAGGCCGGGCACCGGCCCTCTACCACTGGCCCGGCGCACTGTGCGCAGATCAGGTGTTCGCAGCTCATGGAACCCCTTCCGGCTGGCCTGTGCCCTGGCACTTGCCGCGATGTAAGGCCTTAGCTGCCAGTTTCCATCTAGACTGAGCCCTGGCCCAATCCAGGTTACCCGCAAGTCGCCCAGGTTGCGGCGGCAGCCGCGGCCCCTGGTCCTCCTACATCGATGTGATGGTCCCGTGATCAACTTCGATAACGTCACAAAGGTCTATCCGAATCAGAGCCGACCCGCGCTGGAGAGCGTGAACATCGAGGTCACCAAGGGGGAGTTTGTTTTTCTCGTCGGCCCGTCCGGGTCGGGGAAGTCGACCTTCCTGCGTCTGGTCTTGAAGGAGGAGCGGCCCTCGGACGGCAAAATCCACGTGGCCGGCCGGGACCTCGCGCGTCTCACGAACTGGAAGGTGCCGTATTTGCGGCGCCG
>JBEKKH010000567.1:0-5389 GCA_050010815.1 Streptosporangiaceae bacterium
TGCCGCCAGCGTCCCGGATCAGGCAGGCTCGGAGTGCCTGCCCGACACTGCGGAACGTCTGCAGCAGAGTCGGTGCCGACGGGCTGGGCCGCGGCACCGGGACGAGCCGGGGGCCCAGCCGGTCCGGCTTGGACCGCAGCTCGATGAGCAAGTTCTGGATTGCGCCTCTCGCGGTCAGGTACTCGTCCAGGGCGCGGGCGGCCGGCTCCGACGGCAGGTCCTGGCCCGCGGCCCACCGTGCGACTTCCGCAGCAGGAACGCCGAGTGCTGTCGCGGCCTGCTCGATGGTCCGTCGGCGGGTGTGGAGCGTATTGGTGAGCTCAGAACCAAAGACCCGCAACTCCGCGGGGCTGACCGCCGAGACCCTCGGGGGAGCTTCGCGAGCCCGCGCTCCGCCCGGCATCACCGAAGCATCCCGAGGCTGATCCCAGCCGGTAACCCTAGTCAGCGCCATCGCCAGCGCCGCGAGTGCTTCTGATTCCACCTCTAGCCGCAAGGCCCGCGGCGACGGCGCCTTAACCGGCGGAACGGACCTGAGTTCGTGCAGCCGTTCCCAGTTTCTCAGCAGGGCGGCCCGGCGCTGCCCGAGGTCCTGAGCATAGAGATCGGTATCAGGTATGAGGTCCGCGGACAGCTCGAGGCCCAGGCTTGCGTCGGCGACGATGCTCATCGTCGCTTCCAGCGTGCCCGCGGCCGCTCGGACGGCGCGCACGATTGCTCGCTCGGGGGATTCTCCCGCGTTGGTGAACGCCCGCACGCTGTCCAGCCCCGTCAGCGTGTCTAGGGCCACCTCGGTGCCGAGGAGCCGATCCTCGCGCAGGCCAGCACGCGTCCGGAGGCTCTTCAGAGCGGACGCGATGCCGAGGGCGACGGGATCAAGTGGCTCGGCCATTTTCCTTCTCCTCGGTCACACGGCCCCCAGGATGATCACTCACGACAGCCTAGCCGACAAACGTCGAAACCGCATGCATGACAGTTGTCGAAAGCGGGTACTTGTTTTTTACCAGTTGTCAGGCATGCTGGTAAGAGAAACCGACAAACGACTGACAAGGAAGTTAGGCAATTGTCAAGGACAGTAGTCCGTCGCCGGGAGAACCGATGATCATGACCAGGAGCGGCAGTGGCCTCGGCACTGTGCCGGGGCACCAGCTGACGTGCCGGTCCGGTCACGTCTATCCCTTCGGCCTCGCAGCGTCCCGCGCGATCCGCGGCGCGCTAGGCGAGGTTCCGGAGGTCACCTACCCGCACCGCAGTAGGCGACCTCCACCGTAGCTCCCCACAGGGAGGAAAGGATGTTCCGCTACTCTCACCCAGGTTCGTTCAGAAATTTGCTACTCCTGACAGTTGTCGCCGCGCTGTCCCTCCTTCTCGCCGCGTGCGGGAAGACCCCGATGGCCACTCCGGACGTCATCGTCATCGTGCCGAGCGCCACCGCGAACGAACCCGCTCCCGAGCTCTCCGCCGAGAATCGCACCCTGCTGCTCACCGCCGGATCCGTCAGCACCCAGGCCGACGCCTACGTGGTCGACCCCACCACCGGCCAGCCCACCGAGGAGCCGCTCACGCCCCGGCGCGCGGACGGGCAGGTCGAATACGGGTCCCGGCGCGGTTACCTGCTCGATCAGGATGTCGACCGGGTCAGCCAGCTGCTGCGCCAGGAAGCCGCGGGCGAGCCGTTCGACCTGCTGGGCATGATCGCGGCGGCGGTCCGGGTTACCTCGTCCCCAGGCACCCTGCTCATCCTGTCCTCCGGTCTGTCCACCGCGGGCGGCTTCGATCTGCGCCAAGTGGGCTGGGGTGCCGACCCCAGCCTGGTCGCCGCGCAGCTCAAGCAGCGCGGGCTGCTTCCCGACCTGGCCGGCTGGCGGGTCATCTTCTCCGGCCTCGGGGACACGGCTGGCCGCCAGCCCCCGTTGCCCCTGCCGCAGCAAACCACCCTCGCGTCCTACTGGATGGCCATCTGCCGGGCGGCCCGGGCGGCCGCGTGCCAGACGGACGACACGACCCGTCCTGACCCGCCTTCCGGCAGCACCACGCCCGTGCCGATCGTCGATGTCCCGGCGGTGGCCTCCGTCCGCGGCCCGGACGGAGCGACCGGGGTCAGCGTCCCGAGCGACGCGCTGTTCGCCTTCAACAGCGCCGTCCTGCTCCCGGGCGCGGATGCCGTGCTCGGACCGCTGGCCACCCGGGCCCGTTCCGGGCACCTGCTCGTCACCATCACCGGATACGCGTCTCCCGACGGCGGTTCGGTCGCGTACAACCTCACGCTGTCCCGGGCTCGTGCGCTCGCCGTTCGCGCTGGCCTGATCCGACTCGGCCTGCCGTCCGGGCAGATCACCCGGGTCACCGGTCTCGGCACTGACGGCAAGACGGCGCAAGCCTGCGACGTCGCCGGCCAGTTCGACGAGGCCAGCTGCGCACAGCTGCGCCGCGTGGTCGTCCTGCTCACCCACCCGCCTGTCGTCGCGTCCTGACCGCCTGACCAATGGAGACCCGCATGAACTCCCAGCCCACCAGCCAGTCAACCGTCGATCCGGGTCAGGACATCGTGATGCCACCGGCCGCCGTACCCGAGATGATGCCCACGCCCGAGTCCACCCCGCCCGCCGGCCCGCCGAACGGCGGGCCGGCCGACCTGGCCGCCGTCGTGTCCCTCGGACGCGCCAGGCGGCGCTCCCGCAGGTACGTGATCCGGTCGCAGCGCCGCCTGAACCGGGCCGCCCGCCGCATCGACCGGCAGCGGGCCCACCAGGCCAGGCTCCTGGTTCGCGCCGGGCACCGCCAGCACGACCTGGTCCGCCACCCGGACGGCGGCCAGGAGACCCTGGCGGACCTGCGCCGGTACCAGAGCGCCCAGCGGGCCCAGATCCAGGACGAGATGGCGCGGGGTTCCCGCAAGCACCAACGGCTGCCGCGGTGGATCGGACACGTTCCCAAGCTGGTCCTGCTCGTCGATTTCTGCCTGCTGCTTTACTTCTTCGCGGGAATTACCGACGTCGACTGGTCCAGCCCGCTGTCGGCCGAGCTGGCCTTCGCGGGACTGCTCGCCGCCATGGTGACCCTGCTGGTCTTCGGGTTCCTCGCCTTCGCCGGCTACCGGCTGCGCAGCTACAAGGATCACTCCGGCACCATCGCGTTCGGTGATCTGGACGGGCTGACCCGGTCGGCCTGCGCGGCAGCGACCGTGGGCATGGTCGTCATCGCCGCGCTGATGTTCATCCGGATGCGGACCGAAGTGCTCTACGCACTCGGCCCGCAAGGCTGGGTCACCGCCCTGGTGATCGCCGTGGTCCTGGCGGTGGTGAGTATGCTCGCCAACTTCCTCGTCGTGTCCATCCACGCCCTGGACGGTTCCGACGAGGTGGCGCGGGTGCAGGTGCTGTCCGCGGCCACGAGCGGTCCGCTGTCCCGGGCCCACCGGATGCAGGAGAAGGCGGCCCTCATCTCGCATCGCATCGCCGTCCGCCAGCGCCGGGCCGCCCGCGCGGCGGTACGGGCGGTCACCGTGGCCGGACGCCAGCTGGCCGCGGCCGGCCAGTCCGCGCCGGAGGTCGACGTCCAGCCGCTCCGCCTGACGATGGAGCACATCGACACCGCTCTGCCGGAGATCAACCAGAACGCATAAGACGCGGTGGCGCCGACCGGTATCGTAAGCCCGCCATGTTCATCGCCGACCTCCACATTCACTCCAAGTACTCGCGCGCCTGCAGCAAGGACTGCGACATCGAGCACCTGTCCTGGTGGGCCCTGCGCAAGGGCCTGACCGTGCTCGGCACCGGCGACTTCACCCACCCCGCCTGGTCCGCCGAGCTCAAGGACACTCTCGTCCCGGCCGAGCCTGGCCTGTTCCGTATCCGCCCGGACCTGGAACAACGCCTGATCCGCGACACCCCGGGCTCCTGCGCGGGCCCGGTCCGCTTCCTGCTCTCGGTCGAGATCTCCACCATCTACCGCCGCGACGACCGTACCCGCAAGGTTCATCATCTGCTGTACGCCCCGAGCTTCGAGGCCGCCGACAAGATCACCGAATCGCTGGCCAAGATCGGCAATCTGGCCTCCGACGGCCGCCCCATCCTCGGGCTTGACTCTCGTGACCTGCTCGAGATCACCCTGGCCGCCGGCCCCGGCTGCTACCTGGTGCCGGCTCACGTGTGGACCCCGTGGTTCGCCGTCCTCGGTTCCAAGTCCGGCTTCGACCAGGTCCGCGACTGCTACGCCGACCTGGCCGATCACATCTTCGCGGTGGAGACAGGCCTGTCCTCGGACCCGCCGATGAACTGGTCCTGCTCCTCGCTCGACGGCTATCGCCTGGTCAGCAACTCCGACGCGCACTCCCCGCCGATGCTGGGCCGCGAGGCCACCGTCTTCGACACCGAGCTGGACTACTTCGCCATGGCCAGCGCCCTGAAAACCGGCCACGGACTGGACGGCACGCTCGAATTCTTCCCCGAAGAGGGCAAGTACCACCTGGACGGCCACCGCAAGTGCGACACCCGTTTTGATCCCGAACGAACCCGCCAGCTCGACAAGACCTGCCCCGTCTGCGGCAAGCCCCTCACCGTCGGAGTCCTGCACCGCGTGGCCGAGCTCGCCGACCGCCCGCCCGGTTTCCGCCCGCCCGGCCGTGCGGGCTTCACCAGCCTGGTCCAGCTGCCCGAGATCATGAGCGAGATCCTGGGCCCCGGCCCGAAGAGCAAGAAGGTCGGCGGCGAAGTCGCCCGCCTGGTCGACGCCCTCGGCCCGGAGCTGACCATCCTGCGCGACGTCCCGCTCGACGACCTGCGCCTGGTCGGCGGCTCCCGGCTCAGCGAGGCCATCGCCCGCCTGCGCCGCGGCGAGGTCATCCGGGACGCCGGCTACGACGGCGAATACGGCACCATCCGCCTCTTCAAACCCGATGAACGGAACGAACCCGCCCTCTTCTCCCTACCCAACCCCCTAGCTTCACTTGCGCCACCCACCGCACCCGGTACGGGTCCGACCGCCCCGCCGGCCGATCCCCCTTCCTCACCGCCATCGACCCCGCCCTCCTCGGCCGCCCGCCCCCCAGCGCCGCAAGCCCGCCGACCGCCAACTCCGCCTGCTCTAATCCCGTCCTCAGCCCGCGGCATTTGGAGTCGGTGGCCCACCGGGTACCAAGGGCGGTACCCGGTGGGCCACCGAGTCCCCGTACGCGGGCGCCACGGCGGATCAGCTCGCCGTGGCTTGCTGCTGGCTCACCCGCCGCCCGCAGCTTGTGCTCGAGGTTTTTCCCGCTAACGCGTCAGCAGCATGGCCAGGTTGATGGCGTCGGCCATGGCCTGGTAGCCGGCGTCGTTGGGGTGCAGGTGATCACCGGAGTCATACGCGGGGTTCAGCCGCAGCGGGTCGGCCGGATCGCGCATCACCT
>JBEKKH010000568.1:0-5386 GCA_050010815.1 Streptosporangiaceae bacterium
CCGGTAAGGGGTACCGGACTAGGGGGTCTGTCTTGCTATAAAGCTATTGGGTTTTACGCTGCCGGGCTCATAGGAGAGACACCCGCGTAATCACCGTTGGGGTTGGTGTTGGTTATCGGCTGCAATCCCTTAGCGCGGGTAGCGTTGGTCGCAACCCAAGAGGTATCCTCGCCAATCAACGGCGGTACCAGTTCTTCAGGTGCGGTCGAGCGGACCGCGCGCGACATCGACATCTTCGAGGCGAAAACCGTCCCGCCTGCCCCCGGCCGCTACCGGCAGGCGGGCTGATGCGGTCTACCAGTGGCCGCGGTGAACCAGTTCAGTGAGGGGTTTCCGCTGGCTGGCCCGCGCGGGCGGGATCGGGTCGCTGCCAGGATCGGGGTGACCGATGGCGATAGCCCCGATGGGCATCCACTCGGCTGGCACCCCGAACTGCGCGCGGAAGCCGGGAAGGGTGCGCGAGTCGAAGCCGAAGAACGAGGCGCCGAGGCCTTCATCGGTCACGGCGAGCAAGATGAGCAGCGCGGTGAACCCGGTGTCGACATACCAGTACGGGACCAGGTGGCGTGATTCATCCCGGTCGGTCAAGCCTTTGTCCGGCTGGGCGTACCGGTCGAGATAGACGTCCTTGCAGGCCAATGGCACGATCACGAGCTGGGCGGTGCTCAGCGCTGTCACCTCCGCTGGGTTTTCGTCCGCGGTACCACGTTCGGCGTCGACAGCTTCGGCGAGGATCTTCCACAATGGCGCGCACTGCTCGGCGCCTTCCAGCACGAGGAAGGAATACCCCTGGCTGAAACCCGCGGACGGCGCTCGCTCGGCAGCCTTCAGCAGCCGGTCCGCGGTGCCTGACGCGAGCGGCTCGCCGGTGAACGCGCGGACCATTTTGCGGCGCTTGATGACCTCTGTGAATTCCATGCCGAAAGCGTAGAGCAGCCGCTGAGGCAAGATGGTGGTTACTGAGGGGCATGGTCGCCTGCGGCGTACCAGCCCCAGATGGCGCCGCCTCGAGCTCCGCCCGGCGGCTTGTCCCCGGATCGGGTTCCTGCAGGCCAGGTAGACGGCCGTGCAGTACCGGGGTCGGCTGGCAGCTATCCGGGGAGCCCGCGTTAGAACTCGCTCTTGAGCCGTTCAATGTCGCGGGTGTGCTCCCGCAGCTGCTCGTAGGCAGGGCGTTCTTGGATGCGGGTCAGGGCCCAGCGGAGGGCCTCCGCGCGGTTGTTGGCGATGCCGGCGGCGATCAGCGTGTCCACGATGTCCAGCTCGGCCGTCTTGAGCCGGACCATCACGTGGGTGAACTCACCATCGGCGGCCTCGCGGCCGTCTTCGACGAACCGGACGTTGCCGCCTGTCCTGCGGCCGCTGTCGTCTTCGGTCATCACCTCGATGTACCGGATCTCGGGCCACCGCTGCAGCAGGGTGCCCCGGAACTGGTTGAGCCCGGGGCCGACGGCCAGCTTGAACGTCCTGGCCGCCTTGGCCGCCTTGCGGGGGTCGGTACCCGGATCTTGCCGTCGGGCGCCGGGATCGGTGAAGACAAGCCTGGGCATCAGCTGGCCCGGCTCGATCATCGGCGCGTCGTCGTGTTGCAGCAGCTCGACCCGGCGTATCCAGCCGGGGAGGAGCTCGTTCGCCGCGATTTCGAGTTCGTGCTGGACGTGGTCTCTTTCCGCCTGGTCCATCCGTCCTCCTCATGCCTGAGTAACTCAAATTACTCAACTTCGTGAAGTAAGTCAACTTATTGAAATGGCGGCGAGCACGTCCAGGCGGGCCGCCCGGCGGGCCGGCCAGGTCGCGGCCAGCAGGCCGAGCAGGGCGGCGAGCAGGAGGAACACTCCGAGGCTGGTGGCCGGCACGACGGTGTCGGTGATGCCTTGTGGTCTCAGCGCCGACACCAGGGCGATGCCCAGGCCGGTACCGATGACGATCCCGACGATGGCGCCGAAGGTGGCCAGGATCACCGCTTCTGACCTGATCATCGTGCGGACCTGGCGCCGCCTCATGCCGACCGCTCGCAGCAGGCCGATCTCGCGGGTGCGCTCGAACACCGAGAGCATGAGCGTGTTCACGATCCCGATGAGCGCGATCAGCACGGCCAGCGCGAGCAGGGCGTAGACCAGGCCGAGGAGCTGGTTGATGCTGGCGGTCTGGGTCTGCTCGAACTGGTCCCTGGTCTGCACCTGCGCGTTCGGGAACGCGGCCAGGGCCCGGGTGACCGCCCTGGCCACGGCGCTCCGGCCGTCGGTCCGCAGCAGCAGCGCCGCGGGCGGCTGGGGACTGAAATGCCGGGCGAAGAACCCGGCGCTGACCAGGTAGCTGCCGATCACGGCGTTGGCCTGGTAGATGCCGCCGACCGGCACGGCCGAGGCACCGGTGCGGGCGAACGTCACCGGCACGGTGTCGCCCACCGACAGGTGCTTGGCGGCGGCGGTGGTGGAGTCGACGAGGAGCTCACCACGGGCCAGGGCGGCGGAGCTGCCCGCCGTCATGCGCAGGATCACCGTGGCGGCCAGGTGCGGCGTGGAGACCGCGGTGAGCGTGGCCAGCGCCCCGCGGACCTCGAACTGCGACCGGTAGACGGTGGTGGTGACGGTGACGCCAGGCACAGCCGAGACCTTGGCCGGGACCGCGTGGCTGAGCTGCCCGGTCCCGCTGGCCGTCACGAGCAGGTCGGCGCTGATCGCCTCGTCGGCGCTGCTGGTGGCCGACTCCGACACCGAGGCGCCGAATACCGACATCGCGGCGACCAGGGCCAGGCCGACCATGAGCGCCGAGGCGGTCTGCGCGGTGCGACGCGGGCTGCGCATCGAGTTCTGCCGCCCGAGCTGGCCCGCCACCCCGAGCAGCCGGGCCAGCGGACGCCCGAGCACGCTGGACAGCGGCCGCGCGACCGCGGGGGCCAGCATGGCGGTGCCGACGAAGATGCCAGCCGCGCCGCCCCCGACCAGCGGGAGCGCCGACCCGGCCAGCCCGCGGGCCAGCAGGCCGGCGCCGGCCAGGACCACGGCGGTGCCCGAGGCGAACCGGCGCCGCAGGGAGACCTCGACGCTGGCCTGCCGGTCGCCGAGCGCGGCGACCGGGGGAATGCGCACGGCGCTGCGGGCCGGGCCGATCGCGGCCACGACCGTCACGCCCACCCCGACGGCCAGGCCGACGACCACGGTCCGGGGCTCGAACACCAGCGATCCGGACGGGACCGCGATCCCGAACCCGCGCAGCAGGGCCTGCAGCCCCAGCGCGGCCAGCACGCCCAGCCCCAGGCCGATCACGGAGGAAACCAGCCCGGTCAGGGCCGCCTCGGCGAGTACCGAACGGAACACCTGACGGCGGCTGGCGCCGACGATCCGCAGCAGGGCCAGCTCCCTGATCCGCTGCCCGACGATGATCGAGAAGGTGTTGAAGATGGTGAACCCGCCGACGAACAGCGAAATGAAGGCGAAGACCAGCAGCGCGGTGGAAAAGAACGACAGCGACTGGTCTATCGCGCTGGTGTTCTCGCTCACCACGGTCTGCCCGGTCACGACCTGCGTCCCGGCGGGCAGGACCGCCGCGATGGCCCGCTGGACCGCGGGCTTGCTGACGCCCGGTGCGGTCACCACGTTGATGTCATCGAGCCTGTCCGGCTCCTGGAGCACCTGCTGCGCGGCCGGGAGGGTGAACGCGGCCAGCGTCGCCCCGGCCAGGTTGCCCGTCGACCCGAACTCGGCGATGCCGGTGATGGTGAACGTCCGGACCGGCCCGGCGGTCACGACCCGGACCTGCTGCCCCACGGTGAAGCCGTACCTGCCCGCCGTCCCGGCGTCCATCACCACGTCACGGGAGTTCACCGGCGGGCCTCCGGCGGTGATGTGCAGGGCGGAGACCTGCCGGCCCGGATCGAAGCTGATGCCGATGGTCGACGCGCCGCCGGTCTGGATCGGCTTGCCGTCGTGGGCCACGAACTGGGCGTAGCCCTCGACCTCGCCCTCGGCCGCGGCGACACCGGGCACCCGGCGGACCTTGGCCAGCAGCGCCCCGGGCAGCTCGTTGCGCACTGCGGCCGCGCCGCTTGTGCCGAGCTGCGGGACCCCCCGGACCTGGAAGTCGATCTTGGAGTAGATGTTGCCGAACAGCACAGAGAACGTGGTGTGCAGGGTGTCAGTCAGGACGAACGTCCCGGACACGAAGGTGACCCCGAGTACGATCGCCAGCGCGGTGAGCGCTAGCCGGAGCTTGTGGGCCAGCAGTCCCTTGATGGTCACGTTCCGCATGTCAGCCGCCCAGGGTCCGCATCCGCTCCAGGACCGAGTCGGCGGTCGGCCGGTTCAGCGCCCCCACCACGGTCCCGTCGGCCAGGAAGATGACCTGGTCCGCGCAGGCGGCAGCCCGCGGGTCGTGCGTCACCATGACGACGGACTGACCGAGCTCGGTCACCGAACACCGCAGGAACCTCAGCACGTCCGCGGAGGACTTGGAGTCGAGGTTGCCGGTGGGCTCATCGGCGAAGATCAGGTCCGGCCGGTTGATCAGCGCCCGGGCGCACGCCACCCGCTGCTGCTGACCGCCGGACAGCTCCCCGGGACGGTGCGTCAGCCGGTCGGCGATGCCGAGCTGGCGGGCCAGGTAGCCGAGCCACCGCCGGTTGACCCTGGCCCCGGCGAGAGCGGCGGGCAGCGTGATGTTCTCGGCCGCGGTCAGGGTCGGGACGAGGTTGAAGGACTGGAACACGAAGCCGATCCGGTCTCGTCGCAGCCGGGTGAGCCCGGCGTCATCGAGGTTCCCGATGTCCAGGCCGCCGACGAACGACCGTCCTGACGTCGGCCGGTCCAGGCCCGCCATGCAGTGCATGAGCGTCGACTTGCCCGAGCCCGACGGACCCATGACGGCGGTGAACCGGCCGCGCGGGAAGGCCACGGTGACGCCGGCCAGGGCCTGCACGACGGCCTGCCCCGTCCCGTAGGTTTTCCGCAGCCCGACCGAGTGCGCGGCCGGCGCGGCTGCCGTCCATTCCTCCTGTTTAAGCGCCATATCTTCTCGCATTCCTGGCGGGATCCCCCGGAGCCTGACCGGACCCATGAAAGCATGGCCCTGATGCCTGTGCCGTCGTTATGAGCCGCGCTGGAAAAAGCCTCGCGCGAAATTTGCGCCCATGAGGGAAATGGCGGTTTCGACGATGATCGGGGGATATGTGGGAACGGTGACGCATAATGAATGCATCGACTACATGAGCAACGGGGCGGGATGAATGATCAGTTTGACTGGGCCCGGGAAAATACCGGTGCCGGTGAGCGCTGACGTCAGTGCCCTGTCTTCTCCGGGGCGGCTGGCGGCGCTGCGGCAGGTGGGACTCGGGTCGGCTGCGGACGCGGGCATGGAGCGCCTGGCCCGGCTGGTGGCCAGCACGCTG
>JBEKKH010000569.1:0-5374 GCA_050010815.1 Streptosporangiaceae bacterium
TGACGTTCGACTCGTTCAGTATGGTCTCGTTGCTGAAATCACCGTCGCGCTCGACGTCGTTCTTGAACGTCGTCACGGCGGTATCGGCCGGAGCCGCCGCGGCGTAGCGATCGGCGGCGGCCGACGCCGCGTGGGCCGGCGGCGGTGCCAGGTTGAGTGCAAACAGCGTTCCCGCTACCAGGAGCACCGCTGTCCACAGCGTCGACAGCACGGATCTACGTGCGTGCCGGGGTCTGCCATGGGGGGATAGCTCAAGCATCGTGGTCTGTCCTTTGACGCGGCCGCCTCGCCGACAGCACCGCTGGCACCGTCGGCGAGGCGGCGAGATCTGCTTTTACCAACCGACGGCGACCACCGCGTACTGCGGGTTGGCCACCGAGATGTCAGAGGATTGCCCGGCGTAGTCGTCGTAGGGGAGGCCGTACCGTTTGCCGTTGATCGCGTTCTGGTGCCAGAACTCGGATGAGGGATGCGATGATGCCGATCGCGCCCGCGCCGGAACGCCGGCGCCATCGGGCAGCGTGCGGGGGAGGAGGCTCATGAACGCTCTCTGGGCGTGAAACAGAGTGTTGGCCGCAGCGCAGGCGCCGCGCCGGCGGTGATGCCGCCTGCTGCCCCGCTGTCCCATGAGCGGCACCTCAGTTGATCTTGGTTGAATTTTGTCTTATTTCAAGGCGTAACGTAACTCACCTCTTACCCGCCGTCAAGCCCTCGTCGCAGGCGGGGGGACATTTTGTCGAATCTTCATTTAAGCCTTGACGAAAGTGTAATGCCGTTGTTACGCTCGCCTCTTCTTACTGGATGTAGCCGTGCAAACACTCAGCCTTGCCGTCTCGCCAGGCCGTCGCTCCGGCCTGGCCTCCGTCCAGATCCCGGCCGGCGTATCGCACCCGGAGGGCCACATACCCGCACAGTTACACAGGTATGGGACCTAATGAGGAGTCTCTCCCGCTCATCGGCCACATCGTGCCACCCGCTCCCCAGGATGGACCACCGTGTTCGGGCTACTCCATCTATGAGTTCCAGGTCTACGCGAGCTAGGAGGCCCGGCGGCTACCAGAGCGTGGGCGCCACGCGCCGTCGAGGAAATCCTCCATCGGTAGCGTCGCCGCGCCGAACGCGACCGCCTCCGGCCCGAGCTGGCCGAGCTCGATCGACGCGGCGGCGAATGGATGCCGCAGCGAGTGGCGCTGCGCAGACGCGCGGACCGCCGGCAACAGCCTGCCGCCGAGCAGCAGGCCCGCCCAGCCACCCAGAATGACCCGCTCCGGATTGAACAAGTTGATCAGGTCGCCGATGCCGACGCCCAGGTATTCCGCGGTCTCCGTCAGGACGGCGTCCGTCGCTGGTGACGAATCGGCGACGGCCAGGAGCCCGGCCAGCATCGACTCCTCATCGCCCGCGGACAACGCCGCCGGGCTTCCGCACCGGTCCAAGATCGCCTCCGCGCCCACGTATGCCTCAAGACAGCCGGCCGATCCGCACCGGCAGCGCCTGCCGCCCACCACGACCGTGGTGTGCCCCCACTCCGCCGCGCTCGAGGTGGACCCCTGGTAGGTACTGCCGCCGGAGATCAGCGACGCGCCGACGCCAGATCCGATCAGGACCACGGCGGCGTTCCCGACTCCGCGCCCCGCGCCGAACCACATCTCGGCCTGCCCCATCGTCTTGGCGCAGTTCTCGAACCGCAGCGGCAGATCGGTGTGCGCTCGCAGCAGCCGCTCCAGCGGCACCGCGTCCCACTGGTAGGTCTGGCCGTAGACGAGGACCTCGGGACCCTGCTCGACGATCCCCGGCACCCCGATCCCGACCCCGAGGACCGCCGCGGGGTCGACTCCCCCGTCGATGAGCACCGCGTTCAGCCCGGCCGCGAGGTCCCGGACGACCACGTCCACCTCGTGCTCAGCGGGATCGAGCGGGTACTCCGCCTTCGCGCGCTCGGTCATGGCTAGGTTGAACAGCTCCACCCGGATCCGGGTCTCGCCGATATCGACGCCGATCACGTAGCCGTAATCCGGGTTGATGTCGAGCAGCACGCGCGGCCGTCCGCCATCGGAGTCCTCCGAGCCGACCTCGGTGACGATGCCGTCCTGGAGCAGCTCCCGGACGACGTTGGTGACCGACGTGGGACTCAGCCCGGTCGCGGCACTGAGATCCTGGCGGCTGCCGGGGCGGCCGAAATACAGCGACCACAGGACGGCCGCCCTGTTCTCGCGCCGGAGGTCCCGCACCGTGCCGCGCCGTCGATGCACCATCGTCACCCCCCTAAATTCGAAGCTTGTATCAAAAACTACTTTATAAACGAAGCATGAACGTAATTCGTTGCCTGGCGGTCGGGCGCGTGCGCGCCGCCAGGGCTAGCGGGGCGGCCCCGCCACCGCAGGCCCAGGAAGCGGTGCTGAATCCGTGCTGACACCCTGCCGTCCGAAATTCCGTCTACCTGCGGAAACTGCCGTCCGGTCCACGATTACCCCGATCTACGAGGGCACCAACCAGATCCAGCGCATGATCATGGCCCGCCAGTTGCTGAAGTAGTGATATTGGGCTGATGACCTGCGGCTTCTCCGGCCTGCCTGGCCGTGTTACGGGCCGCGCGGCGCCGAGTCTGGCGGCCCGTTCTCGTGTCCGATTTACCCGATTGATACTGGTTATCTCCCATCGTTTCCGGACCCCGTGCTGAATCGGTGCTGACCCCTGGCGCTGTTCGCGACGGCGGCGTGACGCTGAGGTGTGGGGGAGCTGGTAGCCACATGGCACCGAGATCGCAATGCCGGACCGAACGTGTTCCCCGCACCCGGCCACGCGGCTGCCGTCCACTCCAGCGGGGCCGGCGAGATTGAGTTGTACGTGCGTAACCGGGCGCTGTCGGTGTCGCACGTGGTGAGGGTGCCGTCGGCTGTCACTGGCCCGGAGTTGTCCGCCCTCGTGGCAGAGGCGCTGGACCTGCGGGAGAGCGAGTCGAGATACGGCGGGCTGGTGGGTGCCCGCTTTACCTACGAGCTCAGGCACCGTGACCAGCCGCTACCGGACAAGCCGATCACTGACCTGGGCCTCGGTTACGGTGACACGGTTGACCTGCTGGTGCACGCCGAGTTTGTGAGTCGAGGCAAGACAACCGGCACATGGATCTTTCGTGACGGCCCGGCACCCCAGCAGCCGGAGATCAGCCCGCGAGTGGTGCGCGCGCTCGTAGACGCGGCGTTCGGTCACCTAATGCCGATGCAGTGAGTTCATGAGACTCCAAGAGGCAATGAACGGGCCTCCGATGCACCTGCTGTATACCTAGGATGTACCCGCGTGTCGGCGACGGCGCCGCTGGGCGGGCGTTGTAGGAAGTGGTTGTCCAGCTGAACCTCGGCGATCCCCTGTTCAGGGAGCGGGCGTCGGGACAGGAACTGGAACGGCAGTAACGACCGATTCAAGTCCGCGAAAATCTGCGGGGTTGGTGGTGAACAGAGGCAGCTTGTTCGCTGCCGCGATGCTCGCGATCATCAGGTCAGCCACGCGGCCGCGAGGCTTGCGGCCCATGGCGATCACCTCGGCGGCGATGATCCCGTACCGCCGGGCGGCCTCAACATCGAATGGCAGCGGGATGAAGGTCGCCTCGACTCGCTGCAGACGATGGACCCGCCGGGCGCGTTCACCGGCATCCAGGGCCGAGTGCACTCCTGCCGACAGCTCGGCGAGGCTGACCGTGCTTGTGAGGAGCTCGGCGGGCAGCTGGTCGATCGCCAGCCGTTCCAGGTAGATCAGGATGCTCGTGTCGCCGAGCCCGCGCAGGTAGCGGGCGGTCACTCGCCGTCCTGCCGCTCGTGGACGCGTTCGTAGGCGTCGAAGTGCGCCTCAGCGTCGGCGTAGCGATCCTGGTCTGCGCGGAACATCTCCGCGCTCATCGGAGGCAGGTCCTGGAACACCGTCATGAGTTCAGTGACCGGAACCGACTGGCGGCGCCCGGGGGTTGGCTGGTGAACATAGGCATCGATGGCAGCCAACGCGACTTGCTGCATGGAACGGTGTTCAGCCTCCGCCTTCCGCCGAAGCCCCTCCGCCTGTTCATCACTGAGCCTTAGCGTCATAGCCATAGTCGTATGATACCGCCTGGTATCAGCAAGGCCCAGCGCTGACGCCGAGCCTTTCCGCACCGACCCGGGCCGTAGCCTTTGACGTCAGCCCGCCGATCAAGCACCGAGATTCCATTCTGCCGAGCTACTCCAGATCTGCTCGGTCCCGCCCACGCGTCTCCTTCACGTGCGAAGAGCGCGTCGGTCTTCTTCAGGACGGGCGTATAGGAGCTGCCTTGCCGCCTGGTCACGTGGGTGACGGGCAGTTCGGCGGCGTCGGTCCGGGAGCGGCGACGACAACGCGAGCCTGGGTTACCCGGCCGTGGAGGAAACGGTGCTGAATCCGTGCTGACCCACGGCCACCCAGCATGGGATCTACCTGCGGAAACTGCCATCCGGTCCACAATCACCCAGATCTACGAGGGCACCAACCAGATACAGCGCCCTAGGTATGCCAATCGCCTTGGTCGAATGCTGGGGCTTTTGGCGTGGCGCTGCCAGGACCGCCGACCACGCCGGAAACGCGGAGGTAGTCACGTTGCGCGGTCGCCGCGCCGCCCGCTACTACCTCGCCGCGGTGACAGCGCAGGCTCCTGTCCCTGGGTGGCCGGTTGCCGTCGGCCAGGGCGAGGCTAACCGGTGGACGAGGCCTACGACCCCGTTACTTGCGTCGGCTGCGATGCGGAGGCATCTCGGCTGAGAGGATAGCTGATCTCGAACTCGTCGCCGCTCATGCGCGTGTCGTTGACTTCCAGCGCCCGGCCGGCCGGACTGCTGGCCAAGCGCACGATCGGGCTCCGGAGGCAAGGGCCGGGACGCGGCCGACCAGGCTGGCGAGGATGGCGTGCCTGATGCCGAGCTGGCGGGCTGCGTGCTGGAGGCTGGGCTGGCCGGGGGCTCACGCGCTCAGCTTCGGCGCCTAGGCGAGCGCTGGTGTCGTTGCGCTATCGTCCAGGAAGCCACCGGACTGGTGTTGCCACAGCCTGGCATAGGTTCCGCCGAGATGGAGCAGTTCCTCGTGCGTGCCCGTCTCGATGATCTGGCCGTGGTCGAGCACGACGAGCCGGTCCATGCTCGCGACTGTGCTCAGCCGGTGCGCGACCACGAGCGCGGTCCGGCCATCCATGAGGTCCCACAACGCCTGCTGGACGAGGATCTCGCTCTCTGAGTCCAGCGCACTTGTCGCCTCGTCGAGCAGGAGGACCGGCGCGTCGCGCAGGATCGCCCGGGCCAGCGCGACTCGCTGCCGCTGCCCGCCGGACAGCTTCACGCCACGCTCGCCGACCATCGTGTCGAATCCATCCGGCAAGGCG
>JBEKKH010000570.1:0-5374 GCA_050010815.1 Streptosporangiaceae bacterium
GTGGTCGTCCATTCCGACCTGCGGCGTATCGGTCATTTCGAATGTTCAGACCCGATGCTCAACCAGCTGCACACGAACGTGACGTGGGGGATGCGCGGTAACTTCCTTGACGTACCGACCGACTGCCCGCAGCGCGACGAGCGTCTGGGCTGGACCGGCGATATCGCCGTCTTCGCACCATCGGCCGCCTACCTCTACGACGTCGACGCCTTCTTGCGTGACTGGCTTCGCGACCTCGCCGAGGAACAGCGGGCGCAAGACGGCCTGGTGCCGGTCGTCGTCCCGGATGTCCTGAAGTACGAGACGACCGCCGCCAGTCTCCACCAGCCGGCGACCATGGCGATATGGAGTGACGCCGCCGTATGGGTGCCCTGGGCGCTATGGGAATCCTATGGCGACCGCAGCGTTCTGGAGGACCAGTACGCCTCCATGACTGCGCACACCCGCCGGGTCGAGTCGCTGCTCTCACCGACCGGCCTCTGGGACACCGGCCTTCAGCTGGGCGACTGGCTCGATCCGCAGGCTCCGCCGGGCGAGCCCTTCAAGGCCAAAGCGGACCCCTACGTGGTGGCCACCGCCTGCTTCTACCGGACCGCATGCACCGTCGCGGACACCGCGGAGGTGCTGGGCCGAGCTAACGATGCCCGGCTCTTCCGCCGGGTGGCCGGACGGGTGCGGGCCGCCTTTAACCAGCACTACGTCGAGGAGACCGGGACGGTGCACAGCGACTGCGCCACGGTCTACGCGCTGGCCATCGTGTTCGGCCTGCTCGACGAGCTCATGACGGCACGGGCCGGCAACCGGCTGGCCGCGCTCGTCAGGCAGAACGGCTACCGGATCTCCACCGGGTTCGCCGGCACGCCGTACGTCACCGACGCCCTTACCCAGACCGGTCACCTGGACGACGCCTACCGGCTGCTACTCGAGCGAGACTGCCCCTCATGGCTGTACCCCGTCACGATGGGGGCCACCACGATCTGGGAGCGCTGGGATTCCATGCTCCCCGACGGCACCATCAACCCGGGACAGATGACCAGTTTCAACCACTACGCGCTTGGTGCCGTCGCGGACTGGATCCACCGGACCATCGGCGGGATCGCGCCGCTCGAGCCCGGCTACGCCAAAGTGCTCATCGCGCCGCGGCCTGGCGGCGGCCTGACCTGGGCCGCGGCGAGCCTGCAGACAGCTCACGGCCTCGTGGAAGTCCGCTGGCGCGAAACCAGGCATGGCCTGACCGTCGAGGCCGCCCTTCCGGCCGGCGCCACCGGCGTGATCCGGCTGCCGGGCGAGCCCGACCGGGAACTCGCGTCCGGCGGACACGCCATCACCATCCCGGTTAACAGCCGGATGAAGTCAGGAGAGCCGGCATGAATCATGAGCGCGCGCCGCACCAGGCCGCCGCCGAGGATGCGGACCGGGCCGCTGGCATCATCGCTAAGATGAGCCTGGACGATAAGGTCGCGCTGGCCTGTGGCGACTTCGCCGCGGTGGCTCACCTCGGATTGCCGCCGCTGAGCTTCACCGACGGGGGTAACGGCGTCCGGGTGGCCGACGACGCGACCGCCTTCCCGGTGTGCGTGTCGCTGGCCGCGGCGTTCGACGAGGAGCTGGCGTACCGGTTCGGGTCCGCGGTCGGTCAGGAAGCCCGCTGCGCCGGTCATAATGTCCTGCTCGGGCCGGCGCTGGACATCGCGCGCGCGCCGCTGGGCGGCCGGCTGCCCGAGGCGTTCGGGGAAGACCCGAACCTGACCGGAGCCTTGGGGGCGGCCTACGTCCGGGGCGTCCAGCGGAACGTCGTGGCCATGGTCAAGCACTTCGTGGTGAATAACTTCGAGACGGGCCGGACCGGGTCGGGCTGGCCGCCGTCGAACCGCGGGCCGGCGGTCGACATCCGCGTCTCGCGCCGGGCTCTGGAAGAGATCTACTTCCCGCCGTTCCTGCGCGCTCTCACCGGTGCTGGCGCCGGGTCCGTCATGGGTTCTTACAACCAGGTCAACGGCTGCTACGCCTGCCAGAATCCGGACTTGCTCGGCACGCTGAAAGACCAGTGGGGATGGGCGGGATTCGTCACTCCCGACTTCGGGTTCGCGGTGCGCGATCCGCTGGCGGCCGCCCGGGCTGGCCTTGACCTGCCCGGGCTGGACGACGCCGAGGGGCGCTTGCCGGAAGACTTCACCACCGGACGCATCGGCCCGGACCGGCTGGATGACATAGTCACCCGGATCGTCAGCACCATGGTCACCCACGGTCTCCTCGACCGGCCGGCCGCGGTTCCTGGCCCGCCAGCCGCCGAAAGCCTCGAACTGGCCGCGGAAGCCGCAGTCGCGGGGACCGTCCTGCTCGTCAACAAAGCCGGGGCACTCCCACTCGGGGAAGACGTGAGATCCCTGGCCGTCATCGGCCCGGCTGGACTGGACGCCATCTACGTGATGGGCGGATCGCCGGCCGTGAAACTCCATCCCCACCGGTTGGTTAGGCCCCTGGCCGGGATCCGGCAGCGGGCAGGAAGCCACGTCCGGGTCGAGCATGCCCAGGGGTCCTGGGGTGATGTGCCGCTTCCGGCGATCCCGCCAGCCCTGCTGTCTGCTCCTGCCATTCCCGGCAGCCCCGCCGGCGCAGGTGTCCTGGCCGAGTATGCCGACGGCCCCGGCCAGGCGCCGGGCACGCGCGTCACCCGGATAGAGCCAGGCATCGACGTGAGCGAGCCGCCCGCTGGCTTGGGACCGCAATGGCGTGCCACCTGGACGACCGTGCTGACACCGGAGCAAGACGGTTACCACCGGTTCAGTCTCGCTATCGCCGGCAAGAGCTCGCTCTACCTGGACGGTGCGCTGGTAGCGGAGGGGGCACGCGAGGCGATCCACTTTATTGACGGGCCTTCGTACGCTCTGCAAGCCGTCATCCCCCTGGTCGCCGGCCAGCCCGTGACCATCCGGGTCGAGTACGAGACCGGGCCGGCGATCGCCCTGGAGGAGTTCGGGCTGCGGCCCGAGGTCCGGCTCGGATGGCAGCCGCCGGACGGCTTGATCGAGGAGGCTGCGGCCCTGGCGGCCCGGTGCGACGCGGCCGTCGTGATCGTCAACCAGGCATCCGGGGAGGGGATGGACCGGCAGTCGCTGGCACTGCCCGGCGATCAGGACAGGCTCATCACGGAGGTAGCGCGCAGGAATGCCCGGACCGTCATCGTGCTCAATACGCCGGGTCCGGTCTTGATGCCCTGGCTGGATGAGGTCGCGGCCGTCCTTCAGGTCTGGTACCCGGGTGAGCAGTTCGGCACTGCGCTCGCCCGCGTGCTGTTCGGCGATGACGACCCAGGCGGCCGGCTGCCCGTCACGTTCCCCGCCCACGCCGGCCAGGGACCAGTCCAGGCCGTCGAGCAGTACCCGGGCGTCGGCGGCGTCGCCACTTACACCGAAGACATCCTGGTCGGGTACCGATTCTTCGCCGCCCATAACCAGCAGCCGTTGTTTGCCTTCGGGCACGGGCTGTCCTTCGCCCGGTTCGCTTACCAAGACATCAAGGTCACGCGGCCGGGACCCGGTGAGATCCGGGTGAGTGCCGTCATCGTGAACGACTCGCCGCGTCCCGGCTATGAAGTGGCCCAGCTCTACCTGCGGTGCCCGGAGGCGGCCGCGGAGCCGCCGCTCCAGCTGAAGGGATTTGCCCGGGTGCGCCTGAACACGGGGGAACGGTGCGCCGTGACGTTCACGCTGACTCCCGCGGATCTCGCCGCTTGGACCGATCCGGCCGGCTGGACCGTCTACCCCGGCCGCTACCAGGTCCTGGTCGGGGCATCCTGCGCCGACGTGCGGCTGAGCGCATTCGTAGACGTGACCGACGACCATCACGCGCAGAAATAGGGGAAGCCGTTCATGACTGCTCTGACCGCCGAATCGAAGATCGCCGGAGCGCTCGCCGCGCTCAGCCTGGAGGAAAAGGTCCAGCTGCTCACCGGCCGTGACTTCTGGTCCACCTGGCCGATCGAGAAGATCGGCCTGCGCCGGATCCTCGTCTCCGACGGCCCATCCGGCGTCCGCGGCGAGACGTGGGACGAGCGCGATCCGTCGCTCAACCTCCCGTCCGCCACCGCGCTCGCATCTTCCTGGGATCCGGACATCGCCCGGCGCTACGGCGCCGCGGCCGCGGTGGAGGCCCGCCGCAAGGGCGTCGACGTGGTGCTCGGCCCGACGATCAACCTGCACCGCTCCCCGCTGGGCGGACGGCACTTCGAGGCGTTCAGCGAGGATCCCGTGCTCACCGCCGACCTTGCCGCCGCCTACGTGCGCGGCGTGCAGGATAACGGCGTCGGCGCCACGCCCAAGCACTACGTGGCCAACGACTCCGAGACCGACCGGTTCACCGTGGACGTCCGGGTCGGCGACCGCGCGCTGCGCGAGCTGTACCTGCTCGCGTTCGAGAAGGCCGTCACCCAGGCGCGGGCCTGGCTCGTGATGAGCTCGTATAACTCGGTCAACGGCACCACCGCGACCGAGAACGAGCTGCTGCAGACCCCGCTGAACAGCGAGTGGGGCTTCGACGGGGTGGTGATCAGCGACTGGACCGCCGTCCGGTCGCTGGCGGCCGCCCGGGCCTGCCAGGACCTCGTCATGCCCGGCCCGGACGGACCATGGGGCGAGGCGCTGGTGCAGGCCGTCCGGTCCGGCCAGGTCTCCGAGGCGGCCATCGACCGCAAGGTGGCACGCATTCTCGCCCTGGCGTGCCGGGTCGGCGCGCTCGACGGGTTCGCCGCCGCCGAGCCGGCCTGGGTGGAGGACGGCATCGCCTTCGCCCGGCACGCCGCCATCGAGGGCACCGTGCTGCTGGAGAACCGCGGCGAGCTGCCGTGGGACTCAGGCGCCCTGCGCGCGGTCGCGGTGATCGGTGACAACGCGGCCAACGCCCGCACGCAAGGCGGCGGCAGCGCGACCGTCATCCCCGAGTACACCATCTCGCCGCTGGACGGCCTGCGCGCCGCGCTGCCCGGCGCGGAGGTCACCTACTCGCGCGGTGCCGTCGTGCAGGAAGGCCTCATCGAGCTGCCGCTGGCGCAGCTGACCAACCCGGTGACCGGGGAGCCCGGCCTGCGGGTCAGGTTCCTGGACTCCGGCGGCACCGAGCTGTTCGCCGAGGACCGCCGCTCGAGCGCGCTGGTCTGGTTCGGCGGAGACGCCCCGATCGGCCGGTCGGCCACGGTCGAGCTGACCACACGGTTCACCCCGGCCGACTCTGGCCCGGTCCGCGTCGGCTTCGCCGCCGTCGGCCACGGCCGGGTGTACCTCGACGGCGAGCTCATCGTCGACGAGATCGCCGAGTCCGAGCACACCGACCTCGGCGCCGCGCTGATGGCCCCGCCGACGGCCGCCGCCGAGGTCAA
>JBEKKH010000571.1:0-5370 GCA_050010815.1 Streptosporangiaceae bacterium
CAGCGCGAGCAGGTCGAACGCGATGAAATGCGCGGGCGTGGAGGTGGAGAGCAGCTCGACCCGGCTGGCCGCCGGGTGGATGCGCAGTTGCAGGGTGTCGAAGTCAAGCCGCCTGCCCGCGGAGTCCGGGATGACGATCTCCCCGTCGATCACGCACCGTTCCGGCAGCTCGGCCTTGATCGCGGCCACCAGCTCGGGGAAGTAGCGCGTCATCGGGCGTTCGTTCCTGCTGCCGATCTCGATCTCGTCGCCGTCGCGGAACACGATCGACCGGAAGCCGTCCCACTTCGGCTCGAATATGTAGTCCCCGGTCGGGATCGCGTCGACGGGCTTGGCCAGCATCGGCGCCACCGGCGGGTTCACAGGCAGATCCATGACGCCCACCCTAAACCGTGCCCCATCTTCAAGGTTGCTACGGTGATCACGAAGACTTTTAGCCCAGTTTTGGGGCACAACTCTTCGCGATCATGAAGCGCCCGGCTCGGGGAGCTCGTACCACCGCACCCGCTCGCCCACGTTCGCCCGAAGTTTCCACTTCAGCCCCTTGGGTACCGTATCGGCGATCTGGAGCAGCTGCTTGGCCTGGGTCAGCACGTCGAACCGCGGGTACGGCGGGGCCAGCTGCGGCTGTGAGGACAGCACATCGGGCAGCTGGGCCAGGTTGCCGGTCACGGTTCGCCACCAGCCCCAGTCCGCCGCGAGCACGGCGCCGAAGCGGTCGGGGTCGATGGCCGGGCGGGTGGCGTCCCGGCCGACCCGCAGCCCGGCCAGCAGGTGGCAGATGTCGTGTGCGTCCTTGCTGTTCAGCTCGACGATCTGCAGCTTGGACAGCAGCAGGTCAGCCGGGTCAAGTACCTGCGACGCGGAGCCGAACGACGGGCGGAAATCCAGCGTGTGACACATCGACAGCCGGCCGACCATGACGTCGACGGGCCGCCCGGACGGGGCGGTGAAGGACAGCTGTCGGTCCCCGTTCAGGTTGTTGAACCGGCGATCAGGGACGCAGCCTGCCCGTTCGAGATGGTCAGCCACGTCGCGGCGGGACTTGCCGAGACAGGCCAGGTCGATATCGGAGTTCGCACGCAGCCGGGGCGGGAAATCGGGACACAGCACCCGGACGCCGAGGCCGCCGAGGAGCTTCAGCCGGAGGCCCGCGTCCGCCGCCTCTCGCACCAGCCCGATGGCCTCGGGCAGCGGGTCGCTCGCGGCGCCGCCACCGAGGTCAAGCTCATGGGGTGTCGTCATGCCCTCCTCGCTCCCGGTCCAGTTAGATCATGGTGAGAGGACGGCCGATCTGTCTAGTTATCTCCAGAAGAATCCCCGGGTATAAAGATCATTAATTTCCGAACGGACTCGCGTTTCACATCCCCGGAGTGGCTGTCTGCCCGCGGCGGTAAAAATCGACGGGCTCGGCCTGAAGTGGCGTATTGCCCAGGATGAGGTCGGCGGACTTCTCCGCGAGCATCATCACAGGAGCGTAAATGTTGCCGTTGGTGACGTACGGCATGACGGAGGCGTCCACGACCCGCAGGCCGTTGATATCGTGCACCCGCAGCGAATCCGGGTCGGTCACCGCCATCGGATCCGTGCCCATCTTGGCCGTGCAGGATGGGTGCAGCGCAGTCTCGGCGTCCCGGGCCACCCAGGCCAGGATCTCCTCCTTCGTCTGTACCGAGGGACCCGGGGATAGCTCGCCGGCGTTGTAGTCGTCGAAGGCGGGCTGGGTCAGGATCTCCCGGGCGATCCGGATCGCCTCGACCCATTCCTGCCGGTCGGTCGGCGTGGACAGGTAGTTGAAGCGCAACGCGGGGTGCACCTTCGGATCGGCCGAGGTGATCGTGCAGGTACCGCGGGCGTCGGAGTACATCGGGCCGATGTGGACCTGGTACCCGTGCCCGCCGGCCGGCGACGAACCGTCGTAGCGGATCGCGATCGGCAGGAAGTGGAACATCAGGTTCGGGTAGCGGACCTCGTCGTTGCTGCAGGCGAAGCCGCCGCCTTCGAAGTGGTTGGTGGCTCCCGGCCCGGTCCGCCCGAAGAGCCACTTGGCGCCGACCGCGGGCCGGTTGCGCCACTTCAGCGCGGGCGCCACGGAGACCGGCAGCTTGGAGCCGTACTGGACGTACACCTCGAGGTGGTCCTGCAGGTTCTCGCCCACGCCGTGCAGGTCGGCGACCACGTCGATGCCGAGCCCGCTCAGCAGCCCGGCGTTACCGACGCCGGAGAGCTGGAGCAGCTGGGGGGAGTTGATCGCCCCGCCGCACAAGATGAGCTCGCCGGACCGGACCCGCTTGACCTTGCCTTCGTGCCGGAACTCGACGCCGACCGCGGTCTTCCCGGTAAAGATGATCTTGGTGACGAAGGCGCGGGTGGCCACGGTGAGGTTCGGGCGGCTCATCACCGGATACAGGTAGGCGCGCGCCGCGGACAGCCTGCGGCCCCGGTGGATGTTCCGGTCGAAGGCGGCGAAGCCCTCCTGCCGGTAACCGTTCACGTCGTCGGTCAGGTGGTAGCCGGCCTGGCCCACCGCAGCGAAAAAGGCCTTGAACAGCGGCCCGTCGGCCGGCCCGCGCTCGAGCACCAGCGGGCCGTGGTGGCCGCGGAACGGGTCATCGGCGGCGGCAGCCAGGCAGTTCTCCATCCGCTTGAAGTACGGCAGGCAGTGCGCGTAGTCCCAGCTGCCCATGGCGTCGTCGGCGGCCCAGCGCTCGTAGTCCAGCGGGTTACCGCGCTGGAAGATCATCCCGTTGATGCTGCTCGACCCGCCGAGAACCTTGCCCCGCGCGTGGTAGATGCGCCGCCCGTTCAGGTGCGGTTCCGGCTCGCTTTCGTATTTCCAGTCGTAGAACCGGCTGCCGATGGGAAACGTGAGCGCCGCGGGCATGTGGATGAACGGGTCCCACAGGTAGTCGGGCCGCCCCGCCTCGAGCACCAGGACCCGGTGGCCCGGATCGGCGGATAGCCGGCTGGCCAGGGCGCTCCCCGCGGATCCGCCGCCGACGATGACAAAGTCATAAGTATGTGGGGCCATGGTCCAGATTCTCACGTATCGACCTGGTCAACGGGTGATCTCGGCCCAGGATTTGTTCCGAGTCGGCCAGCAGCGCCCGGTAGACGGCGGTCGATTCCGCGCCCCGGCCGGCCGCCAGGTAGGCCTGCGCCAGCTGCGCCCGCGCGGTCAGCGTGACCGGATGGCCCTGGCCGAGCTGCCGGCTGGCCGCGGTGATCATCTGCTCGTACAGCGTCGCCGCCTCGGCCGGGCGGCCGGCGCTGGCGTAGGCCTGGGCCAGCCGCCCGCGCGCGGTGATCGTATCCGGGTGCTGGTAACCCAGGCTGCGTTCGGCGTCGGCCAGGGTACTGGCGAAGACCGCGATGGCGTCACCGGTTCGCCCGCCCGATTCGTAGGCGGCGGCGAGCCGTTCCCTGGCCATCAGCGCGTCGGCGTGCCCGCTGCCGAGCCGCTGGGAGCTGGTGACGAGCATGGCCTGCCAGTACGAGATGGCCGATTCGGCCAGCCCGCTGCCGGTCAGGCTCAGGCCCGTGCGGAACAGCAGCGGATGTGCCTGCGCCTGCCACAGCGGGCCGTCGTGGACCCCCCGCAGCGTCGCGGCGCAAGCGCGCAGGGCCGCCACCAGCGGAGCCCGATCGAGCCTGGCCTCGCCGTCCGCGTCCGGCCACGCCTGGACTAGCGCATCGGCGGCGGCCAGCACGGCTGGTTCCAGGTCCGCGGCGGGTAGGTACGCGCGGACGGCGGTCTGTACGCACCGGTGCATCCGCACCGTGCGGACCGGGCTCGCCGGGTCCAGGGTGACCAGTCCGGCCCGGGCCAGGTTGGTCATCGCGGCCCGGACCAGTTCCTGATCGGCCCCCTGAGCGTCACTCGGCCGGCCCGTGATGTAGCTGCATGCCGCCGGGCTGGTCAGAACGACGGCGGGGATCCCGTGGGAGTCGAGCAGGGCGGTCAGCGCCAGGGCCGGCCAGGCCAGCCCCGCGGGCTCCAGCCGGTGCGCGCACTCGGCGGCCAGCGACCAGGTGGCCAGCACGGCCGCCGAGACCCCGGCGACCCGTACCCCGGACATGTGCTCGCGCCGCTCGGCGAACTGCTCACGGTACTCGCGGCAGCCCAGCCCGCTCAGCTTCATCACGGCGGCCGCCTGGGCCAAGCCGAGCGGCAGGCCGTCGAGGTCGTCGCCCAGGTCCAGCGCCCCGTGCCGCTGCTCGGGATAGTCGGTCAGCCGGGCGCTGAGATAGGACAGGGTCTCGCGCGCGCTGAACCCGCCCACCGGCACGATCCGCAGGTGCGGTGGCCCCGAGCCCAGTCCCCCCAGTCCCCCCAGTCCCCCCAGTCCCCCCAGTCCCCCCGGGACGCCCAAGCCGATCCCGGACCCCCGCCCGCTCCCCGAGCCCGGGCCGCTCCCGGGATTCCGGGCGGCCGCGACGACCAGCGCTTCCAGCCCGTCACCGGACAGCCGTGTGGTGATCACGACCTCGCCGGCCGGCCCCGCGGGCCATAGGTTCTCTAGGTCAGCCGGGTCGGTCAGGTCATCGAGGACCAGAGCCCACCGGCGCCTGGTGCGCGCCATCCAGTTCGCGAACCCCGCCGCCGCCTCCTCGGCTCCCATCCCGCCGGCGCCCATCCCGCCGGCGCCCGCCGCTCCCGCGCCGACCACGCGCGCCGCCTCCGCGAAGCCGGTGATGATCGCCTCCCGATTGGCCGCGGCCACCCATACGAGGACCTCGACGGCGCGGACGCTCCACAGGGCGTAGGCGTAGGACACGGCGAGCTGTGTCTTGCCGGTGCCGCCCTGGCCGGCGGGCGCGGACGCGGTTGGTTCGGCCTGGGCCAGCACGACCGTATCGCCCGGATACAAGCCGCTGCGCAGGGCGAGCCCGGTCTCCGGGCGCTGGTAGAAGGAGTCCGCGAGCGGCGGCACGATCCCGGCCAGCAGCATCGGTGCAGGAGGCGGCGCTCCGCCCTGCTGCGCGACCACGTTCGACAGCCTCCCGCGTTGCCCCGGTGGCCGGCCGGCGGTGCCGTTCGGCCGTTACTCCGTTTCCCGGTTAGTTCTCGTGCCTACGTTCCGGGCGCGGGCGGCTTTACCCCCCAGTCCAGGCCACCCGCGGCGACACACGAACCCATTCCCGGGCACCCGGAATTGAGCGCGCCGGAGGTCCCGGCCGGACCGTTCTGCACGTGCAGCGCGGTCCGGTACGAGGCATGTTAGTGGTGATTGACAGGTATGGCTATATGTTAGGAAAAGTTAGGAAAAAGGCGTGAATGGGAGCGCGATAAGAGGCGGGAACGCAGGCCGATCCGTCCCCGGAGCGGCATCTTCCCGCGGGCCCAATTGAACGTTTTCCGCGCGGGTC
>JBEKKH010000572.1:0-5366 GCA_050010815.1 Streptosporangiaceae bacterium
TCGCGATCATGAAATCTCCGCCCGGGAGCCCGGCAGGCCGGGCGCAAAGCGAGTCGAGCGCAGTCAACCACATCCAGCCGAGCCGACACGCCGGAAACTCACCTTAATACGGAATGTCAACCGGGACGCACCGGATCCACCGCCAAGCCCGGATCCACCGCACAAATCCGCTAACCAGGACGAGAATGGCTTCCGCTGAGGCAGCCGGGACAGACGGGGTGAGCGGGACATCAGGGATCGCGGCCGGGGCAGGGATCGCGGCCCGGGTGAGAGATGCCGGGGTGAGAGATGCCGGGGTGAGCGGCCTGGGTGAGCTGAGCGGGTGAGCGGTGAGCGGGCACGCCACAGTGGACTCAGAACGAGTCAACTTAACGCGACAGCCTCTATAGTCCCTGAAATACTCCGTTGACCCAAATACCCCGCGATATTTGTTCGACCTCGCCGGCAGCGCTAGGTCCGGCACGCGGCAGTCCCTTCACCGCGGGACTTGAACCTGACGCATCGGAGGCCTCGCACTGGACTTCCGGCGGCGCGCATGGTCCGCGTATTCTGGCCGGCCTCTTTCTAGCTGATCTCGCCCAGTCTGGTCACTCGATGAATTCGGTAATCACCCTGGGCGGCCAGATGCCGATGTTGAACAGTCCGGCGGCGTACGCTTTCGATACGAGCTCCGAACGATTGCCCGCCTTGAGCCTCTTCATCAGCGCGCTGACATGATATTCGACTCCGCCGCGGCTGAGGAACAAATTCGTGGCGAGCTGAACGGTCGACATACCGGAGGCAACGCCTTCCAGGACACCGGCGTCCATCTTGGTCAAAGGTTTTCGCGCCTTCGCGGGACGGACCGGCTCAACACCTTCTGCCTCTTTTGCCTCGGCCCGTTCTTGCTGCACCAGGATGATAAGTGACTCGACCCTGCCCGCATCGTTCGTGACTGAAATACCGGTAATTTCCAGGTTTGCCGCACTGGACCTGAGGGCAGCCAAAACCCGGTCCGTGAACCGGCTTCTCTCACCGCGCACCAGCGATCTCAGCTGCCATGACAGCTTTTCCCTGACGCTCGAATGAACGAGCTCTGTGATCCCGTAACCCGGAAGTATCCCGATCTCGAGACCGAAAGCCTCGGCGAAGCCGGAATTACCTCCGACGACGCGGAATTGCAAGTCTAGCTGCGCGATGCACGTGCTCGACCCGTCGAACAACAACCAGAAAGGATAAGCATCCTCAGTTTGCATGTTCGATCGACCATGTATCGTGATCGCAGGCTGTCTGGCGGACACGCCGACACCTCCCGGCGGAGTCAAACCTACCTATGGTTTGGCCATTTCCCCCATATGGCTAAGAATAACTAGGAAGTCCTTTGCCCGCAAGCGCCCGCTTGACCATATATTCTGGGGTTTTCAGTGGTTTTAGACGCTGCCACCGCCACCGATTCCCGGCAAGAGGCGATAACTTGGAGTGACCAGCAGCGACTGGCGGTACATATGACAATACTCGGCAGTAATAGACCGGCCGCATAAATGGCTAGCACGTTTTGCCTGGTAAACCGAGCTTGTTGCACACGGGTGCCAGCCGGCGGACTAGGGTCGGCCTGCCTTTCTGCCCCCGAATATGTATGACTCTGGGTGCCCGAGACGATGTTGGCCGGCTCCCAGAGCGTCCGGGCGGGCCCGCCTGGGCGGCCGTCGGCAGACGCGAGGCCCCGGACGGCGGGACTGGGGGCAAGTCAGGCGATCCGTGTGACGAGTGGGGCGGGTGCGACACCCCTCAGGCGGGCACTGTGCCGGGAGGCGGGCAGGTGCCGACGGCGCAGCGACCGGGCCGACGCGGCGGGTTCCCGCTGGCCCGGCCCGCGCGGCGGGTTCCCGCTGGCCCGGCCCGCGCGGCGGGTTCCACTGCTGTCCAGCGCCGGTTCGTTAGGCGAAAATTCTAGGGCTTTGCTTAATTTGGGAGCATTTAACTGGCTATGACAACCGCTACGAAGGGATCACGACGCATGCTCGCTGCAAGTATCGAGTCCAGTGCCTGGATTCGTCGCTACTATCCGTCTGGAGAAAGCACGGTCCGGCTCGTCTGCTTCCCGCACGCGGGCGGATCGGCTAGTTACTATCACCCCGTTTCCGAACGATTCGCTCCGGCCATCGACGTGATCGCATTGCAGTATCCCGGCAGGCAGGATCGCCGCCACGAACTTTGTATCAGGGACATCGACGTACTGGCCGACAGAATCACCGAGCAGCTTTCGCTGCTAGGCAACAAGCCGACTGTGCTCTTCGGCCACAGCATGGGAGCGACCCTTGCCTTCGAGGTGGCCTGGCGGCTGGAATGCAGGGGTTTCGATGCCCCGCTCAGCGTCATCGTGTCCGGCCGCCGGGCCCCGACGATAAACCGCGGCGAAACGGTGCATCTGCGCAATGACGCCGGGCTGCTGGCCGAGGTGCGGCTGCTAAATGGCACCGACTCGGCCATACTCGACGACGAGGAGATCCTGAGAATCGCGCTGCCGGCCATTCGCGGTGACTACGAGGCAATCGAAACTTACTCCTACGTGCCGGGGCGTATGCTGAGCTGCCCGATAACGGCGCTCACCGGGGACAGTGATCCGAAAACCCCGGTGGCCGAAGCCGACGAATGGCGCCTGGTCACCAGGGGACCGTTCCGTATCAAGGTCTTCTCTGGTGGTCACTTCTATCTGGCGCAAAATGCTCCGGCCGTCAACGACGAAATCGCAGCAGATATAGAGCAGCTCATGAGCTATCCTGTCCGCACTTGATCTTCACGGCAGCGAACGGGCACGGTCCGTTTAGTGGCACGAGCATTATTTAACTTAGCATGCGGTAAAGGCGGACTGAAGGAAGAGCCATGGGTGCACCCCGGTGGAAAATCTCCGTGAACCGGCGCATATGCATGTCCTCCGGCCTATGCGAGGCCGTGGCCGGCCAGTGGTTTGAGGTCACCGGCGATGGTACGCGTCCGCTGGCCGACGAGCTCGACCCCAGCGACGGCGTCATCGAGGCCGCCGAGGCGTGCCCGGTGAGCGCGATCACGGTGCTGAACGCGGCCGACGGCACCGTCGTAGCGCCGTAAGCTCGGGCCCGCGCCGTGAAGGCCGGGCTTAGAACCCGCCCAGGAAGGCCTTGACCTCAGGGCCCGCGTACTGGGCGCCATAGCCGGCGTTGACCACCAGGCACGCGACCGCGACGTCCTGGGCCGGGTCGAAGGCGATAAGCCAGCTGTTCGGCTGCTCCTGGCCCTGGATGTCGGCGGTCCCGGTCTTGGCGTAGACACCGGCCCCGAACCCGATCCCGGCGGCGGTACCGCTGCTGACCACGGCCGCCATCATCTGCTTGAGCTGCGCGTCGGTGCTGGCCGGAAGCGCGGTCGCGGTCACCCCCTTGGTGCCGGCCAGCAGCACCGGCTGCCGGAACGTCCCGGCGTCCACGGTCGCCGCCACCGAGGCCATCGCCAGCGGGGATGCGGTCAGCTCCCCCTCGCCGAACGCCTCCTGAGCTAGCTCGGAGCCGCTGGCCCCGGCGGGGGCGTTGAAGTAGCTGGCCGAGACGCCGGCGATGCCGAGGTCCCACTTCTGGTCCAGGCCGTAGTAGTCCTTGGCGGTGCGGGCCAGCGCGCCGGACAGGTGCGGCCACTGGGTGGTGAAGGCGTTGTTGCAGGACTGGGCGAAGTCGGTGAGGAACGGGGTCGAGGCGGGCTCGGACTCGTTGTCGTCGTTGTGGTAGGTGATCCCCTGCACCGTGTACGTCTCGGGGCAGGCGACCGCGCTGGACGCGGTGAGCACGCCGGCGTTGATCAGCGCCGTGGAGGTGATGACCTTCATCGTGGAGCCCGGCGCCACCGAAGCGGTGAGCGCGAAATCGTTGTAGCCGTCATTGTTGGCGATGGCCAGGATGTTGCCGGTGGAGGGCTGGATGACGACCATCGAGCTGTTCTTGCGGGCGGCGACGGCGGACCGCGCGGCGGTCTCCGCCTGCTGAGTGATCGTGGTGTTCAGAGCCGGTATGTTGTTCGGCGGAGTGACGACCGCCTGGGTGTTCGGCACCAGCTGGTTCTTGGCGTTCTGGATCTCGACGTACAGGCCAGGAGATCCCTGGCCGGGGGGCGCCGTGCGCTGCAGCAGGTTCGCGATCGTGGTCAGCCCGGCGTCGCCGTAGGAGGTGAGCTCGTTCCCGCCGGCGTCGTTGACCGAGGCGACCTGGGGCGCCACCGAGACTGCCGCCAGGTGGGTGGCCGCGGTGAGGTTGGGCGCCATGACATCGGGGGCCCAGGCGATGTACCACACCTGTGAGTTCGGCTGCTGGTAGGCGATAAGCGACGCGGTGTACTTCCAGGGTCCGCTCAGGGTCTTGGCACCGTAGGACGCCGAAACCGTGGCGTTGACCGCGAAGGTGACCGATTCACGCGGCGTCGATGACGTGCCCGACGGGGTCGCGGAGCCGCTCTGGGTGGTGGCCGTCAGCTTCTTCAGGCGCAGGTCCTTGCTGTAGACGGCGAGCGCGGCCTGGGCGGCGGCGGGGTGATTGGTGTAACGGGCGGCCTTCCCGAGGTCACCGGTCTGCCACGCCGCCAGGAACGCGGTCGTGATCTGTCCGGCATCTTGCTCGGGTGAGCTGCCGGTCGGCACGAAGCCGGTCGAGTTCGGGTGGCTGCCGGGCGCGACCACCACCACGATGACCGCGGCGATCCCGGCCACGACGGCGATCGCGGCCGCGATCAGCACGACGACGAACGCGCGCCGCCTCGGCGGCCGCTTGGCCCGCCGTCCCCGGCCCAACGGCCCCGACGGGCCCGACGGGCCCGACGGCCCCGACGGGCCAGGGGGCCCGGACCCGACGGCTGGGAAGGGAGAGGTCGAGGGCTCCGACGCATACCAGGGGCCCGATGATCTCCTGCTGTCACCCGAATCGTTCGCCACCCCTGCGACCGTACTCACTGTGTAATTTCGCGGCAAATGAAGTCCGCTCAGCGTCCGGCCCCAGCCCCCTGTTTACGCACGTTCCTTCCCTTTGTCAGAACGGGCCGTGGTGTCACAACCGGCCCTGGCTGAGCCCGGCCGCCTGACGGCCGCTGACCGGAGAGCCAGTGCTCCACCGCCCCATCCGCACCTCGTAGCCCACTCCCGTCCCACGCGAATGAACCCCGCCGTACCGCGAAAGAACCCCGCAACCGGCTCAATGTTCCACCGAGCCGGTCACAGCCCAATGACCAAAGACGGGCAAGCAGAAAGTGTCGCACAGCCGCCCTCCCGGACTGGCCCCAGCCGCGCGCGGTCCGCAGCCCACGGCCAGCCCCGCGCCCGCGTCATCCCGCACCCCGCGTCATCCCGCACCCGTCCGCACCCGCGTCATCCC
>JBEKKH010000573.1:0-5347 GCA_050010815.1 Streptosporangiaceae bacterium
CGCGGGCAAGCTCCAGTACCGGCGCGCCGCGATGCACGGGTACCCGTGGCTGCGACTGCTCCGCCGTGAGGTCGAGGATCTGGTCAGCACCCGACATGGTGAGCGATACCTGCGGGAACGGCAGGCGCGGACCGAGCTGAAACGCGTCAACCGCGAGCTGAAGCAGCTCCGGACCCAGCTCACGGCGCTCGAGGAGAGGCGGGCCGCGCTCCTTTCCGAACTCGCCGAGCACGGCTGACGACCTCGCCTCGTGCCTCGCGGGACCGGAACCACCTCGGATAGCTCCCGCGCCACACTGTCCGGCCGCACCTACCCACGGACTGCGCGAGCGTATTCGGCGGCCTTTTCGATCAGGGCAGGCAGCTCGGGTGGCGTGTCGAGGTCGGCGACCTTATCGAGGGGTATCCATGCGCACCCGGTCACTTCCTCCAGTTGCGGGATGAACTGGCCCCGGCCGGGGGCCAGGACGTAGACCATGTCGATGTGCTGGTGCGGCCCGGTCGTCGCGTCGGCGGGGATGTCTTGCACGCAGATGGTGAATGGGGCGGGGAGGACGGCGGCGGCGGGGTGGATGAACCGGGATTCGGCGGTGATCTGGCAGGTAATGCCAGTTTCCTCAGTCACCTCGCGTATTACGGCCTGGGCCGGGTCTTCGTCGGACTCGATGTGCCCGCCGGGGTACAGCCACCAGCCGAGCTTTCGGTGCTCGACCAGCAGGACATGATCGTCGTCAGAAAGCACGATCCCGGAGGCGGTGAAGTGGCGGATCACTGGTCGTTCCCCTTACCGGCGGCGGCCTGGACGGCTTTGGTGATGGAGCGTAGCGCCGCCGGGTCCAGGCCGGGGTGAACCGGGATCTGAAAGACGCTGCGCGAGCACTTCCCGCCGCCGGGCGTCGCGAACTTCGGACCGACGCACAGCCCCGGGAGACTGGACCTGCCCCGCCTGACGCCAACTCAGCCGCCCGCCCCCTTGGGTCGGCTATTTCGCTCGCGGATCTTCGTCTTGCTGCTCCTCAACCGGCAAGGTCTCCGCCAGCGCCTGAACAGCGCGTTCCAGTTCGGGCAGGTCATTGTCGACGGTAGCCTGCAAGACCGCGTGGTTGGTGTCGAAGTAACGGTGAGCCAGGTGATCGCGCAAGCGCGCGATCTGAGCCCATGGGATGGCGGGCTGGGAATTAAGCCTCTCGGCGGGCAGGGCCTTCACGGCTTCACCGATTTCCAGCAGCCGGATCCGGACGGCATCGAATACCAGGCCGTCGGATAGGTCACCTCGTTGCAGATGGGAGCGGATGGCATCGATGGCTGCCTGTATGTCGGCCAGTCGCTGCCGTTCCCGGTAGGTCACAGTGCCACCAGGTCGCGCTCGGCGCGGGCGCGAACTGCGGGCTTCAGGTCACTTGCTGGCACCAAGTCGACCTTGGTGCCGACGATGTCCTCCAGTTCAGCCTGCACCCGCCCCAGCCCGAGCAGGCCGATGTCCGGCGGCAAGTCGACGAGCAGATCCACGTCACTGTCGGGCCGGTCCTCGCCGCGGGCCACGCTGCCGAAGACCCGCAGGTTGGTCACGTCATGGGCCGCGGCCGCCGCGATCAGGTCCCGCCGTTTTCGCCTGACCTGCCGGCCCACCGGACCGGACAGCCTGCTCAACTGCGGAGGCTGATGCTGGATGTCTACCACGAGGTCACATCCAGCCGCATCGATGAGTTTGGCCAGAGTCGGCAGCGATGGTTGCCGCCGCCCGGCTTCATAAGCACTGATCACACTCTGCGCAACACCCGCCATGAAGGCCAGTTCCGCCTGCGACATCCCCGCACCGACTCGAGCCCGCCGCAGCAGGCTCCCAGCCGTTTCAGCTGCGCGATCCATGACCTAATTATAGCGGATCGTCGATAACGACACCGCTATAGAGCAGGCACGTGGCCTCGCCGAGGTAATCCGCGGCACCACGACGGTCACCGGCGACGCCTGCGGTGTGGGCGGCGACTTCGAGCAGCGTGCCGTACATCGATAGCTGGGCAGCGGGGGGACGGCGGCCGGGTTCGATGGCGTTGGCCAAAGAAATCAGCAGGTCCCGGGCCTGCGCGGTCGTCCACGCGACCGGATCGTCGTTGAGCTTGACCATGAAGCTGGGCTCCGGCGGGGGCGCGACGGACTCGACGTAGCCGCGGCCCAACGTCGGCGGGAGCCCGGCTGCCCACCTGACTAACTTATGCTCCCATATGCCCGTTGAACGCTTGCTCCACGGAATACGTATCAATCGTCGCAGGATCTTATCGAGGTCAAGATCGCAAATTCTGGTCTAGAGAAGGCGGCACCACGTGGCGGAGTTCCGGTTCGGACCTGAAGATATGGACCGCGCCCGGGAGCTGATGGCACATTCTCATTCTCGGCCTGGGAAACCTACCGAGGAGGGGTGGAGCCGTTATGTCGATGATGTCGAAACGCTTCTGGATTCGCTGAGACGGGCGGGCTGGGAATTGCCGGAATCTTACGATAGTGACTTCGACTCCGAGCACGGCGCCTTCCTCTTCGGTGAGTTGCAGCGCACCGGAATGATGATCGATTTCCAGTACCAGCCGTCGGCCGGAAAGCTGGAGCTTTCGCCTTTCTGCGGCGACGACCCTCTTCTGTTCAGCATGCTCGACGAAACTGTCAGGATCCGGACAGGACATGACCTCTCACATGGCGCCAGCCTAGTTGCTGAGCAGGCCGGGGAACTCGGCCTCCTGGATGCTACGCACCTTTCGGCCTCGCATGACAGCGACATTACGACCGCTGAACTTATCAACGAGCGGTACCGCGAGGAGATTTTCGAGCCCGCTGCGCGCTACCGGGGGCTCACGCTGGATGAACTCGCTAGCCAGCTCGCATCGGACGAGGAGTTCTCCTTGCGCCTGCGCTTTCTCACCGGAATGGTTGCTTCCCGCGTGCTTCCCGACCTGGTACCGGACGCCGTGGCACTGGGGATCGCCGCATGGTGCTGGCGCAACGACACCGAGGTGGAGTCCTGGCATCTGCCTACCGACGTGCTGATGGCCAAGGTGAACATCGCCGTCACGAAGGCGGTCCGGCCGCACGTCGATCCCGTGGAGGGGGTGGACTGGGAAGGTATCGAAAGGGCCCTGACCGATTCGCGGCGAGTTCGCCCTCTACCTCTTCGATGACGCCGAATGAACACGGTAACCCTGAGCGCGACTACTTACCTGCTGCACCGGAAGGATGATCCGATTCGCGGGATTGGGCATGGCGGGCTCGCTGTAGCCAGTCGAGAGAGTTCTGGGTTAGGGCCTCGTCGGCGAGTTGCCTGGCCGCGACGGTGTGCGGGCTGGCGATCGAGGAGTCGATCCAGGGCTGCAGGTTCCGGTGGCCCTGATCCTGGTATTCGCGGGCCTGGAGGAGGCATTCGAGCTTGTCGGCGTCGCGGGCGCAGCGCGCTTCCAGGGTGCAGGTCGCCTCGTACTCGCTGACGGCCGCACGGACCATCGCGGCGATGCTCTCGGGCAGCGGCCGGACCTGGTCGCTGGTGACGGTCTCGTTCGGCGCGGCCGTGACGTAACGCTTGGCGAGGTGTGGCAGGTCGGTGGTGCGAGTTTCCTGCGTGTCGTGCCACAGGGCAAGGAAGGCGGCGTGCTGAGGGTCGGCGCCTTCCATAGCGGCGATGACCGACGCGACCACGCTGGCCCGGAAGGAATGCTCGGCGACCGATTCGGCGACCGGGACGCCGGCCAAGGACCAGCCGGTCCGGGGATACCGCTTCAGGAGCCCGATCTCGTAGAGGAAGCCGGTGATGTCTCGGGCGTCGCTGCTCATTATTAGACCCTATGGTGCCAGCCGGGTCTCGGGCCTGGTTGTCAGGCGTCTGGAACGCCGATGCGGTGGGCGAAGGCAGGGAGCCGCGCCGGTCCGCTAGCAGGAGATCTTTGGTCATGCGGTGGACGGGAGGGCGATAGCGTACCTCAGCGTCGGTCGCACTCTCGCTGTTGGCCGCCTGCATTTCCTGCACATACCCGCGGGCGCAGGCGAGTACTCAGCGTCTTCACAATAGTATTGTTGTACTATGGTTCTGTAGCAAAGGGGGGCGTGGTGCCGCACAGGCTGGTGGTGACGCGTCAGGTCCGCGACTGGCTGCACGCTCTTCGTTCCGGGTGATCCGATCACGCGGCGGCTCGTCGAGGCGATCGACCGACTGCTCGACGACGGCCCGCAGCTCGGCCGGCCGCTGGCGGACCGGATCACCGGGTCACGGCTACACAACCTGAAGGAGCTGCGCCCGGGCTCCAGCGGCACGAGCGAAGTGCGGATCCTGTTCATCTTCGACCCGGCGCGCAATGCAGTTCTGCTGATTGCAGGCGATAAATCCGGGCGCTGGCAAGAGTGGTACCGCGAGGCGATCCCGGCCGCGGAGGCGATATACGAGGCGTACTTGAAGGAGCAGCCGTGACTGAGCAGCCTGAGTTCTTTACCTATACGCGCGAGCAGTTCCTGGACGAGTTCGTCCACCCAGACGACCGCGCGGCCGTGGAGGACGCACACCAAAGGCGAGCGCTCAAGGTCCGGGCCGAGTACCTGACGGAGATGCGCAAGAAGGCAGGCCTGACCCAGGCCGAGGTGGCGGACGCCATGGGCGTGTCCCAGCAGCGCGTTTCTGCCATCGAGAGCGGCGGCGTCGCAGAGCTTGCCACCCTTGCCGACTACATTCATGCACTCGGCGGAGAACTGAAAGTGATCGCTGACTTCGGCGACTCCTGGCGTCGCGTCGCTTGACCACAGGTGATCCGGGCCAACTGCTGGGCTGGACTACTCGCCTCTACGACGTCGGCCTCGCGATCTAACGAGCGCCGCGCCGCGCGCCGCCGCACGCGGGCTGGTGACCGAGACGAGAGCGAGCACGGCCCGCTCCCCGCGGCATCCCGCGAGCGCGCCCGCCAGTTCCTGATCGAGACCGGGCTGATCGACGAAGGGCCATGCCATCTCCGCTACGGCATGTGCAAGTCAGTCTCAGGGCCGGCGGGTGACACTGGGCAGCCGCGATGGTCAGTGGGCGAATTTCTCGATGGCGGCCGGGGTGACCGGGGTGACCGGGGTGAAGAAGTTGACGAGGTAGCCGTCGGGGTCGCGGAACAGCAGTGACCGGTTGCCCCAGGGCATCGTGGTGAGCTCGGTGACGAAGTCCTCGATGAAGGTGGCACTGGGGATCGCCGCATGGTGCTGGCGCAACGACACCGAGGTGGAGTCCTCACTGGGGGACCACGCCTGACAGGCTGCTGGGGAAGCCGGTCATGTTACTGCGCGCAATGAGCCGTTACGCATGTTTAACGTGGTGCGGTTGCGGTGAGCGTGGCTGG
>JBEKKH010000574.1:0-5331 GCA_050010815.1 Streptosporangiaceae bacterium
GACTTCGCCCTGCACGCCGAGTACAACTGGATCCCGGTCAACCTGTGCGCCGCGGTGCCGCGGGGCGTGGCCCCCGAGCACGCCGCGTTCTCCACCGTGGGCGCCATCGCCATGCAGGGCGTTCGCCGCGCCGAGCCGCAGCTCGGCGAGACCGCCCTGGTCATCGGCCTCGGCCTGGTTGGTCAGCTAGTGGTCAGGCTGCTGGTCGCGGCCGGGATCCGGGTGGTCGGGCTGGACATGATCGAGGCCCGCTGCCGGCTGGCCGAGCAGGCGGGCGCGGTGGTGTGCGCGGGCCCGGACGACGAGGGCCTGGCCGCCGTGGCGGCCTCGCTGGACGAGCTGACCAGCGGCCGCGGTGCCGACCACGTGTTCCTGGCCGCGGGCGGCTCCTCCAACGCGCCGGTCGAGATCGCGGCCAAGCTGGCCCGGGACCGGGCCCGCGTGGTCGACATCGGCAAGACCAAGCTGGACCTGCCCTGGAACGCCTACTACGACAAGGAACTCGACGTCCGGTTTTCCCGGTCCTACGGACCGGGCCGGTACGACGACCGGTACGAGCTGGAGGGCATCGACTACCCGGCCGGCTACGTCCGCTGGACCGAGCGCCGCAACATCGAGTGCTTCCTGGACCTGCTGGCCCGCAAGGACCTCGAGGTGGAGACGCTGGTGTCCGGCACGTTCCCGATGTCCGACGCGGTCTCGGTCTACGCCGACCTGTCCTCCGGCGCGCTGAAGGCGGTCGGGGTCCTGCTCTCCTATCCGGCGCCGGATCCGGCGACCCTGACCCCACGACCCCGGCCCGCCGCCAGCCTGGTCCGCGCCACTGCGGCGGGGGTCGCCAAGGCACCGAACGGGTCTGGCTCCAAGCGCATGGCCATCGGCTTCATCGGCGCGGGCAACTATGCCTCCTCGATGCTGCTTCCGCAGCTGGCCCAGCTGCCGACCGCCGAGCTCGTCCACGTCACGACGACCAAGTCCCTGTCGGCGGTGAACGCCCAGCGGCGGTTCGGCTTCACGACCGCGTCGACCAGTGCGTCGGCCGTGCTCGAGGACGAGTCGCTGGACGCGATCTTCGTGGTCACCCGGCACGCCACCCACGCGGACCTGGTTTGCCGGGCGCTGGAGACCGGCAAGGCGGTGTTCGTGGAGAAGCCGCTCGCGCTGACCGCCGACGAACTGGACCGGATCACCGAGGTAGTCACGAAGACCGGCAACGACAAGCTGATGGTGGGCTTCAACCGGCGCTTCGCCCCGATGCTGGTCAAGATGAAGGCCGACTTCGGCCCGGCCAGCTCCGCCGCGGTCACCCGCTACCTGGTCAACGCGGGCCCGCTGGCCGCGGACAGCTGGTACCGCAACGAGGGCGAGGGGTCGCGGTTCACCGGTGAGGGCGGTCACTTCCTGGACACGCTGAGCTGGTGGGCGGACAGCCTGCCCGAGGAGGTCTACGCGGTCGGCGGCGGCCCGGACTCCGACGACGTGCAGGTCACGGTGCGCTTCGCCAGCGGCACCAGCGGCGTGATCAGCTACCTCACCGGCGGCAACGTGCGCTTCGGAAAGGAGACGCTGGACGCCAACGGCGGCGGTCGCAGCGCGCGGCTGGACAATTTCCGCAAGGCCACGGTCTGGTCCGGGCGCGGCCACGACACGATCCGGGCCCGGGGCCAGGACAAGGGGCAGCGCGCCGAGCTGGCTCGTTTCGTCGAGGCCTGCCTGGCCGGTACGCCCATGCCGATCCCGTTCGAGTCGCTGGCCGCCACCACCCGCGCGACTATCGCGGTGCGGGACAGCCTGCTGAGCGGCAAGCCGGAACAGGTGTGAACACGGCTGCCGTTGAACGGCTCGCCTGGTACGCCCGCCGGGCGGCCCGGATGTCCCCGGCCGAGATGGCGTGGCGGGTCCAGGACCAGCTGGTCCGCGCCGCCTGGTCACCACGGCAGGTGACCCGCCATCAGCTGGCCCGGGCCCGGCCGCCGGTGCCCCCCGGCGAGCTGACGTTCACCGCGGTGCTGCCGCCGGGCACCGCCGCACGGGTACCGGAAGAGACCAGGAGGGCGGTGCTAGCGGCCGCGGACCGGCTGCTGCAGGGAGAGTGGGAGACCCTGGGGGTGCTCCGCACCGACCTGGAACGGCCCGACTGGTTCCGCGACCCGGTGACCGGGCGCCGGTCCGACCCTGACCGCTACGCGTTCCGCGTCGACCACCGCTCGCAAGAGCGGACCGGCAACGTCAAGCAGGTTTGGGAGATCGCCCGGCTGCAGCACCTCACGCTGCTGGCTAGCGCCTGGGCGCTAAGCCACGACGACCGGTACGCGCAGCGGGTCGACGAGCAGCTCCGCTCCTTCTGGCAGGAGAACCCGTTCCTGTCCGGTATCCACTGGACCAGTGGCATCGAGCTTGGCCTCCGCCTGATCAGCGTGGCCTGGATCCGGCGCCTGCTGGACGACTGGCCCGGCGTCACCGGCCTGTTCGAGCACAACGGCCTGGCCGTCCGGCAGATCAGATGGCACCAGCAGTACCTGGCCAGCTTCCGCAGCCGCGGCTCCTCAGCCAACAACCACGTGATCGCGGAAGCGGCCGGTCAGCTGGTGGCGAGCTGCGCCTTCCCCTGGTACCCCCGCAGCGACCGCTGGCGGCACGCGTCCGCGCGGCTGCTGGAGCGCGAACTCCTGCGCAATACCTTCCCGTCCGGCGTCAATCGCGAGCTGGCCTCGGACTACCACCCATTCGTGGCCGAGCTCGGCTTCCTGGCCGCGGTCGAAGCCGAGGCGAGCGGGCACCCGCTGAGCCCGCTGGTATGGCAGCGGCTCACCGCGATGGCAGACAGCGCCGCGGCCCTGCTGGACGAGCAGCTGCGGCCGCCCCGGCAGGGTGATTCGGACGAGGGCCGGGCGCTGCTGCTCGACCCGCCCACGCCGAACACCTGGCCCGCGCTGCTGGCCACGGCCGACGCGCTGGTCGGCCGGCTCAACTGGTGGCCGCGGCCGCCGGCCGGCGCGGGCAGCGTCATGGTCGGCGCCATGGCGGGCGCCGGGCGCCGTATCGAGGGCAGGCCCGGCCAGCGGCCGTCACGGTTCGCTGACGCGGGCCTGACGCTGCTGCGCACCAGCGGGGAGAACGAGATCTGGTGCCGCTGCGACGGGGGCCCGCACGGATACCTCGGCATTGCCGCGCATGCGCACGCAGACGCCCTGTCGGTGGAGGTGCGTTACGCGGGCATTGACATCTTGGCCGATCCAGGCACGTACTGCTACCACGGTGAGCGCGCGTGGCGGTCATATTTCCGGTCGACGATCGCGCACAACACCGTCGAGCTCGGTGGCCGGAACCAATCCAGCGAACGTGGTCCGTTCATGTGGGCGCGTCACGCGCAAGCTCGCGAGATCGAGGTCATCGATGACGGCGACATCGCCAGATGGACCGCAGAACACGACGGTTATGCCTCGCTTGACCCGCCGGCCTCGCATCGTCGCTCGGTACTGCTAGATCGGGCATCACGCAGCATCGACATCATCGACATCATCGACGAGATCACCGATACCGGGGATACCGACCACGACGTCCGCCTGGCCTTCCATCTCGGTCCTGAGGTGCAGGTCGCACTCGATGGTTCATGTGCCACCCTGAGCTGGCCCGAGACAGCCGGGCCTGGAGCGGCACGGCTGGAACTGCCGGTCGCGCTCCGGTGGAGCCTGCACCGGGGCCAGACCAGTCCCATTCTCGGCTGGTACTCTCCCGGCCTCGGACGCCGCGTTCCCGCCTTCACCCTCCTCGGCTGCGGACGCCGCGCACCCGGTGCACCACTAGCCACCAGGCTGGAGTTCCTCGAGATCGATGCCCCGCGCAAACCTGCCCTTTCGTGGTGCGCACCCGTCGCCCGGGAGGCCAGATGAGCCAGCCAGGGCGGGGGCTGCGCAGGCCCATCCAGATCGTGCGGCGGCACAAGCTCCTGGTGGGAATCATGGCGGCCCTGGGCCTCCTCGCCGGCGGCGGCTACGCCGCGTTCGGCCCGATCGGGGTCACGGGTACCGCGCTGGTCCTGCTGACGCAGACTGGGCAAGCTGGACAGAGCGGAGCGAATGCCACCGGCAGCAATGCGCCCGATCCCTATACGGTAACCCAAGAGGTGATTGCGAAAAGTAATCCGGTGCTCTTGGGAGCGCTGCCTCATGTCCGTCCAGCCGTGTCGCTCAGTGAGCTCAGGCGCGCAGTTGAGATCGGCAGCGAAACTACCTACATAATTTCGGTGAGCGCCAAGGAAAAGACCGCTGCCGATGCAGCGGCGACAGCTAATGCCGTGGCCGCTAGTTATATCAGCTACATCGGTTCGGCCAGCAGCCCAGACGGCCGGGTTCAGGCCCAGTTGTTCCAGTCGGCGACGAATAGTGCAGCGACGAGCCGGGTAAAGCAACTCGTCAGTAATGGTATTTATGTTCCGCTAGGTGCGCTATTCGGTGCGTTGATAGGAACCGTTGTAGCGGTTGCCGTCAACCGCCGCGACCGGCGGCTCAGAAAACGTGACGACATAGCGAGTTCCATCGGGGCACCTGTCCTCGCATCGTTCCCGGTGGGCCAGCCGTCCAGCGCAGGGAAGTGGACCCGCCTCCTGGCGGATTACGAGCCGGGAGCCCAGACCGCCCTGCAACTGCGGAACGCCATCAAGCATCTGGAAATGGCAGCCGCCGAGGCAAGCTCTGGCCACGGGAACGGCAGGTGGTCAGTCACGGTCCTGTCGCTGTCCTCCGATCCCCGAGCCCTTGGGTTGGGTCCCCAGCTGGCGGTCTTTGCCGCCGCCCGGGGAATCCCCACCGCCCTGGTCATCGGCCCTCAGCAAGATGCGAAGGTCACAGCCAGCCTGCGAACTGCCTGCGCCGCGCCGCCCACGTCGTCGGAACGGCCGGGACACCTGCAGCTCATCGTCTCCGAGTCCGGCACCGAAGTGCCGCGGGACGTCACGCTGGCGGTGGTCGTCGCGGTCGTCGATGGCCGGAACCCGCACGTGCCCGCCACGATGCGCACCACCGCGACGCTGCTTGGAGTCTCGGCAGGTGCGGCCACCGCAGACCAACTGGCCCGGGTCGCCATAAGTGCCGTCTCCGACGGCCGTGAAATTACCGGAATACTCGTGGCCGATCCAGACTCAGATGACACGACGACGGGCCGTTTGCCGCAGCTGGTACGACGGACCCAACGGGTCATGCCGACACGCGTGACCCGCATAGCGACCGAGATCAGAAGATGACGCTGATGGACGAGACGACGGTTCAGGACTTCTGGCAGAACCACGCCTGCGGAGACGCCCTGGTGGGTGGCCTGCGGGACCGCTTCGGC
>JBEKKH010000575.1:0-5323 GCA_050010815.1 Streptosporangiaceae bacterium
AGTCGGCCCGATGCTTCCGATCGGGATGCCCAGCCTGGCGCTAATCTCGGCGTACGGCACCGGAGGATCCTGGATGAGCATGGCGATCAGCTGCCAGGAATCGGGGGCCAGCGTAGCTGGGCCATGTCCGGAGGATGCGGCTAAGGCATCGGGCCGCGGATCGGGTGATCGCCTAGGATCTGCGCCCGCGGGTGCTTAGATTCGCGCGGACGGTGTTCAGGGCTGCCCGGGACGCATCAGGCCGGCGCGTTCGGCCAGCGCAGCGGCCTGGACCCGGCCGGACACGCTGAGCTTGCGCAAGATGCTGCTGACGTGCACGCCGGCCGTTTTCGGGCTGATGTACAGCTCGGCAACGCAGCTGTCTACTCCGCGTTGCACCTGGTGGGGCCCGTCATGCCCTGGCCGAGTCCGCAGGTGGTCCCATAACTGAAAAACCGGGTGGTCTCATGCTCCTGGCTAAAACCAGCCGCAGGTGGTCCCATGCCGCTGGCAATCACATGTTCTTCTGCCCGGTGGAATAACGGCGCTTCGGCTGCCGAGCCCCGCAAGGAGAAGGAGGTTCGCAGGCCAGTTCCGGGTGGGGATAGTAGCGCGCCGCAAACCGACTGCAGGGCCGGGGATCGGGAGTGGCCCTTGACAATCGGGCCACGGGGCGTCAACGTGACAGTGGCAAAAAATTTGGCTTGGTGGGCGATAAAGCGTCTTGTCGAATTCCGGCTTGATCAGAGCGTCAGCGTCCTGATCCGGCGCAGCCAGTGGCCGTGCCGTAGAGAGTTCTGTGTGTTGCCCGGATCCGCGGTCCCGATATTGTCCGGCCACTAAACTCGCATGTGACCAGCTGGCCCGTGTCTACGCGGGACGCAAAGGGGAGGGCTGGTTCGGAGGGGACAGCATGCATTCCTGGCTCGTATGGCTGGTATTCGCGATCGCTTGTGTATTGCTGGGTTTTGTCGGCTACCACTTCGCCGTGCACACGCTGCGGTTCGTCACGGCGCTCTTCGCGCTGGCTGTAGTGGTGGTCGTCACACGATATGGCGTAGCACACCAAAGCGCCGGAACACACGCCGACCTTGTGAACTCGTTCACACAAGGGTTTGATGCCCTCAGTAACGCCTTCTTCCAGCCACTGCTCGGTCACGATAATCCCATACCAGGGCGGATCGGATGGCTCGTCATCGTTGGCCTGCTCGTGCTCGGGTACCGAGAACTCGAGGTATGGGCGATGTCCTGGCAGCCGCCCACCGTAGATCTGTCCGCTCTTGGCGGCGTCCAACCGGACACGAAGAACGGGAGTGGGTCGGGCGAACAAGGCAAAGCCGCGACAGATCAGCAGCGCCATGACGCAGTCGCCAGCCAACTCAGGTTCCGGCTGCCTGCGGTCGCGGTGCGAGCGCCAGCGACCCTACCCGGTGGTACCGGGGTAGCCGGACTCGTTTCCATCGCCGAGAGCACCGGCAACAGTGTCGGCGGCCTCGCGGGTGCGATCATCGATTTTGTCGGGATGTTGTGGCCGAACCCGCGGAAATACCAGATCCGGGTCCGGGTTGAGTCCTCCGGTAAGGAGTACCAGGCCACCGAGAGCGTGAAAGTGACGATCGACCTCGAGAACTCTCGGACCGGAGAGAGCATCGCGACTAAAACCTTGCCCGCAGGCCAATTGGATAAGGCCGGCTGCGTGGTCGCGGGCTACGTCGCCCAGCAGATCTTCAGCGAGGATCCCACTGCACCACCCTGGTGTTATGGCTCATTTGACGGCAGCGATCTTGCTGGCCTGCTGAGCGCGTGGCAGGACCGGGTATACCCACCGTCCTCGGTCGACATCCGCGAGGCCAGGTGCAGGCAGATAGACATTCTCGAAAAGGGGGTATCCAGTAGCGTCTGCGCTGGTGTCACCAGATATGAGCTTGCCCAGCTCCGCGATATCGAAGGTTATCATGTGGCGGCGCTGCGACTGCACGCCGCCAACCGGGAGGATTATCCCCGCTTCTGGCGAGGCCGGTACCGGCTGGGTATGTCTCTTGAAATGATCGCCAATCCTGAATTTAAGCTACAGGGTAGTAAAGCTAAGAATACCCTCTGCGAGTGCCTGAACATCCTCGACCGGTGTCGCGTAACGCACCATTACAAAGGCAGGGATGGCGACATTAAGCGTATTAAGCGCGGGAAGGCGTTGCCGCGGGCTCTGAGAATGGAGCTTCTGACGGCGGCGCAGGCCGAGCTGCGCGCAGTCCGGCGGCAACTGACCCCGTGGCGCATCACCTGGGCAGCGTTCGTGCACCGTGATGAGCGGGCGATATGGAAGCACTACTGGCGGCTCGAAGAGCGCCAGCGCTTTCATGACGCTGCGCGCGTCGCCGAGTTGCTTGTCGCCGTTCGTCGGAGCTTGAATGAGAAAGAAGGCCTTACCGAGTCCGCCTCCGGCCAGGGCACGCCGGACATCTCGCACCATGAACAGTCCTGCGGCCGGCCGGAGCAGCACCAGGGCGGCCGTGCCCGCAAAGTCGGTTGTCAATTGCAAAGAGTCATGGATGGATACAACCTGGCGAGAGCCAGGTGGATAACGGCCGCCATTGCAGGTGATAGCGGCACGATCAAGGCGGTGTTGAAATCCAGAGAAGTGTTGAAATCCAAGGATAAGCACCAGCTTGACAAGAGTACGCGGCCGCGTCCACGTGCGAAGAGAACGCGCCGGGTGCCCTGGCAGCACAGCACACCATCGTGGCAGGCCGCATATAATACGGCATGCCTGTACGCTGCGCTGGCGGATGAATATGACAGAGAAATGACGGCGGACCTGTGCGCTGCCGCGTTGGCGGATAAGTGTGACAAGGACACCATGGCGCTGCGGGTGATTACCAGCCTTAACCGCGCCATTAAAGATCGCCACTGTGAGATGGGGCGGCCATCGGACTGGATCGAAAGAGATCCGGATTTCTCGTCCGTGTGGTTGACAGATTCATTCACAACTTTCTTCTACGACCTAAAGGGGAGAGACTATCCGAGGTAACTCCCGTACCGGCTCATCATTGATACGGGTGCCTTATTCAGTTAGGTCCGCACTTGCCGCCCATCCGAGACCTTTACCGTCAGGCTCATGCTGGCGCCGAACAGGCTAGGTGCGCTGACGGTCAGCCTGTAGTCGGTCACGGCCACGGCCCAGACGTTGTGCGCCACCACCGTGGATCTGGCACCGTATTGTCGCATCAGCCATCGACGGCCCCCACCAGGGAGGGCAATGTCGTAGCGAACACACCCTTACCACCGCGCCGGCGTCGGTGTCTCACCCTGGAGATCGGCGATGGCAACTGCTCAGGCCGATGCGGCGGCGCTCCTCGACCAGTTGCTGGTCGACGTAGGAGCCGGGCCGTTGCGACGCTGGTCGTCCGGCCACCCCGGCGTCGAACTCATCGCCAGCATGGCCGGCAGGCCCCGTAAGGCCGGCCATCGACGATGGTCGGCGGCCGGTACCTATGCCTTCGAGAGTTGAGATTTCACTAACGAAAAATGGAAAGGATCAGGTTACGATGTCGGAAACACCGATTACGCAGCAGGCCGAAGCAACCGTCACACGGATCAATCAACTGACCGAGCGAATGCTCGTGGCCGACAGGAACGCGGGCGGCGGCTTGGCCGACGCACACGAGAAGGCCCTGCTCAGCCTGGTGGACAATCCTGCCGATCTGAAGCAGCCCGTGGAATGGGTGCAGGCGCTCGCGGAGGTACACGCGAAGTTCATCGAGGAGGCGACCGACGCGCTCGTCAAGACCGCCGGCGAGGCCGCTACGGACGTACCTGTGACTGGGGTGCTTGACGAGGCCGGGGCACAGCGCATCCGCAGTCTCAACAAGCAGGTCCTGGCCCGGGCCACCGCGGCCGGCCGGGGCGCGGTCGACGGGTACGAAAAAGCCCTGCAGGACATGGCCGACTTCGAAACCAAGGTTGCGGGCAGCAGCCAGCTTGACTGGCTGCAAGCTGTCGCCCGCTCGCACACCAAATTCGTGACCGACCTGGTCTCGATGTACGCCGATGCGATCAGGAACGGCCTGTCGGGCTAGCCGGATTGGAGCGCGATGACCATCCAGTTGAGCAAGCCGACCGACCTGGTCGGCATGGTTGGCCAGGAAATCGGGGCGGGTGAGTGGCATGCGATCACCCAGCACCAGGTGAACATCTTCGCCGACGCCACTCATGATCATCAATGGATCCACGTCGAGCCCGAGCGCGCCGCGAAGGGTCCCTACGGGGGGCCGATTGCGCACGGTTACCTGACATTGTCGTTCTGTCCGGTGTTTCTCGACGACGTTCTCAAGATCGACGCGGTGACCGCCGCCGTCAACTATGGCGTCAACAGGGTTCGCTTCCCGGCGCCGGTGCCGGTCGGCAGCAGGATACGCGGACACGTAACGCTGGTATCCGCCGAACAGAAGCAGGCCGGCCTCGAGTGCGCGTTCGGGATTCTCGTAGAGCTCGAGGGGTCAGATCGGCCGGCTTGCGTCATCGAGACGGTCGTCATTTACCGGTAGTGCCGCCAAATTGCCAAGCGCAGGAGTAATCACGTAGGGAGCGGTCCGATGAGCATCAGGTCCATTGTCCCGACGGCCAGGTCTGGTTCGACGGGCAAGGTGGTGTCGGCCAGGGAGGCCGTCCGGCTTATCCGCATCGGCGACACGGTCGCCATCGGCGGGTTCTTCGAGATTGGCCTGGCTCTTGAGGTCATCCACGAGCTGGGCGCGCTGTTCGGGGCCACCGACGAGGAGCCCGCAGCCTTCGGCAAGCCGCGCGACCTGACCCTGGTGTTCTGCGTCAGCCCAGGCGACTGGGCATCCGATGGCGCCAACCGGCTGGCCCAGCCCGGCCTGGTCAAGCGGATCATCGGCGCGCACTGGTCCGGTGTACCCGCGTTGTACCAACTCGTCGCGGGCAACCAGGCCGAGGGCTATAACATGCCGCTCGGCCCAATGTCGCACCTGTACCGGGATATCGCCGCGGGTAAACCCGGGCACTTGTCCCGGGTCGGGCTCGGCACGTTCGCCGATCCGCGTTTCGGCGGCGGCAAGTTGAACGAGATGACGACCGAGGATCTGGTCGAGCTGGTGGAGATCGGCGGCGAGGAATACCTGTTCTATAAGGCGTTCCCGGTCAATGTCGCCATCATTCGCGGCACCACCGCCGACCCGGCCGGAAACATCACGATGGAGCGGGAGGCGCTGACCTGCGACACGCTGTCGGTGGCGATGGCGGCGCACAACTCCGGGGGGCTGGTGATCGCGCAGGTGGAGCGGCTCGCCGAGGTGAACAGCCTCAACCCGCGTCAGGTGAAGAT
>JBEKKH010000576.1:0-5312 GCA_050010815.1 Streptosporangiaceae bacterium
TGCACCGACTTATGATCGGTGCAGGCTCTTTTGCTTGCGCTACAGGTGATACAGGTGATACAGACGCCAAGGACCATCGGCGACTGCCACGACGCCGACATCACCCCGGACACCATCATCCCGCCCTGGTACGGCGAGAAGCTCGACCTGGACCACGCCATCTACACCAGCTTCGCCAACGCCGACTACCAAGCCCGCCACCAACACGACGACCTAGCCGACGCTCACGGCTGATCGCGGTGCGCCCGTGTGCGACAGCACGTTTTCTGCGTCGGCGTCGGCGTCGGTACTATCGGGTGCCATGGCGCAGGACCGGATGAGCCGGGAAGAGTTTTTCGCCAAGCTCGCGCCGCTGGACACCGAGCAGCGCGGCAAGATCCTCTGGAACCTGTACTGGCGCGGCACAGCGGCGGCGCGGGAGCGGATCGAGGGAGAGCTGGACCCGCCTGAGCGGGAGCGGCGCAAGCGGGCCGCCGCCACACCGCGGGATCCGGAGAGCGTCCTCGCGGAAGTCTCCCTCTTCGTGGAGCTGGCCAGGTCAGGTGCGTACATCGCCGGTGACCGCCGGGTATCGCGCACCGAGCGGACGAAGTGGCGGGTGACGTTCCGGCAGCTCGCCACGGATGCTCAGCTGGCGCTGCACGCTGAGGACACCGCTCCGGCTGAGCGGGCCATGGAGCTGATGATCGACCTCGCCCGGCACGCCGAGGGTAGCTTCCGGTCCGAGGATCCGCTGGAGGCCGCGAGGTTCGTGCTTTCCCATGCTGTCTCGGCGCTGTGGGAGACGGTACAGACGGAGCACGGCTTCGCCCGCTTCGCCCAATGCGCCGCACCGCAGCTGATCCGGTGGGAGTCAGCGCATGGCTGGAGCAACGGCACGGGAGCCGGCAAGGTTGCCGAGCGGGAGATCGCGCTGGCTGACGCGCTCAGGCCGATGCTGGCCACGCTGGCTATGTGGACGGGGTTCGCTGACGCGTACCTAGCCGAGCTGGACCGGATCGCAGCCGCCGAACGGCCGCTGACGGGCCGCCGGGCGGGCAGGGCGACGAGCTCCTCTGGCCTGGAGTGGAAACGGAGCGAGCGGACGCGGAACCTCGCGCGCTGGAACGGGCTGCTGTCCGGCCATATCGATGCGGAACGCGCAGAGCGGCTGGCCAATCATCCGGCGTTCGATGGTCCTGACGCCGATTTCATGCGGGCGCAGGCCGCGCGACGACGCGGAGACATCGGTGCGGCGCGCAGACTGATCGGGACCTGCCTGGAGAAGCTGCCTGGGAGGCAGGAGTTTGGCGAGTTTGCGGAAGAAATCGGCGCGGACCTGCCGCCGCGGGCCAGGGAGATGCGTGCCGAACGTGCGGCGGTCCAGGTCCAGCTCGCGCGGGCATATCAGGCCGGCCAGGTTGCCTCAGACTGATCCTGCACCGCTGCCGCCACACCGGCGGGTCAGCCGTGAGGCCAATCTAGCGACACGCGCCACGGCTCGTTCGGCCTTCATCAGCCGGATGGTTTGCCGGTAACCGGGCTTCGGCCCACGAGGTGAGCTGTCTGGCCAGCGCGCGCACGCGCTCGCGCAACTCATCGGGTTCCTCGATGACGAACGGGCAGTCGAGCCCGGCCAGCACCGACGGGACCCAGTCGAGCCGCTCGGCTCGCCATCGCACCCGCACCCACCCGGGTTCGCCGTTGACTGGCTCGGTGGTGGCGATCGATCCAGGCATCCGCATCCGCACCACCCGCTCGCTGCCGTGGACCCGGACCGAGATCGCGTGCCGGTACGACGCCCCCGAGACCGCCTCCACCACCCGCGCCGCCGGGTCGAACCCGTCCGGCACCGAGAACTGCCCCTCCTGGATGGCCGCGTGCGCTATCCGGTCCAGCCGGAAGGAGCGCACATCGCCGCTGTGCGTGTCGCGTCCGGTGGCGTACCACCGTCCCCGGAGGGCGACGACACCGTACGGCTCGAGCACCCGATCGGTGGCATGGTCGTTCTTGTCGCGGTAGGTGATGGCGAGCGGCCGACGTCGAACTGCGGCCTGGGCGACGGTGAGCAGCACTCCTGTCTCGGGGGTCGTCGGGTTGCGACCCTCGTCCGCGTAGGAGGTGGCCGCCACGAGGGCGTCGAGCCGGCCGGCGAGCGCGCGGGGCAGCACCCGCTGCAGTTTGGCGGTCGCGCTCTCGACGGCGACCGCGGTGTCCGGACGCAGGGTCGCGCGCCGCGTCCCGGTCAGGCCGAGAAGCATCGCGAGTGCCTCGTCGTCGGTCAGCATGAGCGGTGGCATCCGGTAGCCCGGTGCGAGTCGGTAACCGCCGTACCGCCCGCGTATGGACTCCACCGGCACGTCGAGGTCGAGCAGGTGGTCGACGTAACGCCGGACCGTCCGCTCGTCGACACCCAGCCGGTCGGAAAGCTCGCGCAGGGTGCGGGTGCCGCCGGCCTGGAGGATGTCGAGCAGCGCCAGGACGCGGGCGAGGGGTTTGGCCATACCCGCCAACTTTTCCAGAGATAGTGGGCCGATACCGTCCAGTATTGGTTCTCGTGGCCGTCCGGGGTGTGGCGGGAGAGCCCGTCGGGGCGACCGCGCCATTGTGCGGGCTGGTCCCTTAAGGCCGCTTACGCTGGATGGGTGAGTGCCCGGAAGCGGACAAGACAGCCTCGGCGGCACCGGATGCGCAAGGCAGCCCGGCGGGAGTCAGCGAAAGCGTGGCTGGACACCGGTGCGCAGATCACCGTGAAGATGTACGCGAGACGATACGGGGTCGACCGTTATACGGCGCGCGAGGATCTGGAGGCCATTGGCTTCGTGTTCGCGCCGGGTGACACGCGATGGTCCAAGCGTCCGGAGCCGGTCCCGCGCAAGGTGAAGGCTGACAGGGACGGGGGATCAGACCTGGACGACTGGGTCTGGTGCGGCGACCCAGGACGCGATACCGCTCAGCACGAGCGCTCAGCCGGACAGGGTCGACGTGGCCCCCTGCGACACCAGCCGCCGGTAGCTGAACGCGGTAGCGGGTGGAAAGGGTCCGCCGATCCCTGGACGGGAGTCCTCTGCCGGGGCTATTCGGCCGTGACGACGTACAGGGGTGGTGCGTAGATGTGACTCGGTCGCATCCGGACGATCAGCCTCTCCGCTCCCGGCTCGGGCGGTGGGGTGGCGCCTCCCATGTACAGGTCGTATATCACTTGATGGAAGGCACCTTCGGGGTCGTCGGTAAGTTCCACCGTGCCTGATATGGCGGCGTATGGGCTCTCTCCTTCCCCTGCGGGCAGGCTGTGGACCAGAAGGCTCACCCGGGGATCGCGCTGCATATTCGCGGTCTTGCGGCGGCCCTTGATCGTGCTGAATAGGACATCGTCGCCATCGGGCTTCACCAAGATGACTGAAGCCTGGGGCGAGCCGTCCGGGTTGGTGGTCGAGAGAACGGACAAGTGGGGCCCGGAGAGAATCCGGCTGGCAGCCTGCCGCGCGGCCCCGCCTGGGCGCCCCTTCAGATAGGGATCGCGGAACGGTTGAGTGGTCATGTCTTTGCTGACTCAACGGCCAGCATGAAGGAATCGGTGCGATGCGATTCTTAACGGCCAGGCAGGGAGTCAATATGAAGCGTGGCCATAGCTGATGCGAGGAACCAGAAGTTTGAGGCGGCGACTGCGCCTTACCGGCGGGAGCTGTTCGCCCACTGCTACCGTATGACCGGTTCGGTAGGCGACGCCGAGGACCTTGTGCAGGAAACGTACCTGCGGGCCTGGCGGGCCTTCGACCGCTTCGAGCATAGGTCGTCCCTGCGGACCTGGATGTACCGTATCGCCACCAACGCCGCGCTCAGCGCGTTGAGCCGTAACCGGCGGCGGTCGCTCCCCTCCGGTCTGGGGGCGCCGTCGGATGATCCGGCCGCCCCGGCCGGGCATCCCCCTGACGGGGTCAGCTGGCTTGAGCCAGTTCTGGATCGGCTGGTCATCGACGAGCTGTCCGATCCCGCCGAGGTGGTGGCAGCTCGCCACAGTGTGCGCCTTGCCCTGGTGGCGGCGTTTCAGCTCCTGCCGCCCCGCCAGCGGGCGGCTCTGATCCTCTGTGAGACGCTCGACCTGCCCGCGTCCGAGGCGGCCGAGATCCTGCAGGTGTCGGTAGCTGCAGTCAAGAGCCTCTTGCAGCGGGCCCGGGCCCGCATTGCGTCCGCGGCCCTTAGCGATGCTGACTTGGCCGAGCCGACCGACGAAGGCGCCCGTTGGGTCCTCGACCGGTACATGGCCGCGTTCGAGAGCTCCGACCCCGCCGCGATCAAACGTCTGCTCGCCGATGATGCGGTGCTCGAGATGACCGGCACGAGCACGTGGTTCTCCGGAAAGGCGACCTGTGAGCAGTTCATCACCGCGCAGGCCATCGGTCGGCCTGGGGACTGGGTGATGCTTCCTTTGCAGGCCAATGGCCAGTTGGCCGCCGCGGCCTACTACCGCGGCGTCGGCCAGGCGTATCGCGCCTTCGCTATCGTCGTGCTGGCTACCACCCGAACTCATCTGGGCCGTATTACCCTGTTCGCTGACCCGAAGCTCTTCGAACGCTTCAGCCTGCCGACCGAGATGCGGGCCGCAGAGGCGAATCGCGGCATCACTCGGCAACGCGGAGCGGGTCGCGCCGGGCTTGGCGTGCTCCATGGCTGAGACGCGGCCCTAGGTGAGGCCCATGCGCTGGGCTCGCCGCGCCTCCTTCGGCCCGATCCGCTCCTTCGAGGAAGCGTCTCCGAGTCGGTGCTGTCCATGCCCAGCCGCAGCTCCAGCGCCGCGAGCCGCAGCTCCCGCTCCCGCGCCGCCTCAAGAACGCCCAGCGCCGCCTCAAGCCGCGCCCATACGGGCGACCCAGGACGTTCCCGGATACTGAAAAACGCCGACCCTCACCAGCCCCCGTCGTGCTCAGCACTGTTGATAGGGCGTCGCGGTCGCTGATCCAGAGTGCCGTCAGCCCCGGCCGACCGGGCTGACGGCGCGGGGGTTACCTGAACCGGTTGCTTCCGCTGGTGAAACGGCTGCCAGGCGATCCGCACAACATCGTCTTGCCCGCCCCGACGCGGATGCCGTCACAGCCGTGATCGCGGACTGGTTCGCGGCCCTCGTTCACCGGCGCGTGCCTTGATCCGGCTTCAGCCCCCGGATCCGGCCGTGGCTGGCGGGCCTGCCTGGTCGTGCAGGACCTGGTCGATGGCTGCGATGATGATCTGGGCTGACCCGTCGATGGCCTGGGCTACCGGGCTCGACGGGTTGCTGAGCTTGCTGGCGATCTGGGCCGCCGACAGGCCGGTCAGAACCTGCGGGTTGTACTGTG
>JBEKKH010000577.1:0-5312 GCA_050010815.1 Streptosporangiaceae bacterium
GGGAACAAGATCGCGAGCGCCACCACCGACATGATCAGGTCGATGCCGTTCGCGTTCACGCCCTGGCCGGGCAGGCACTGGCTCTGCGCGCAGCCGCTCGGCGGCATGGTGGCGATCGCGGTTACCCGCACGACGCCCGGTGCGTGGGCCAGCTGGGCCACGGTGCGCCCGATGACGATGACCAGCGAGTTCGGGGACGGCAGCGCCGCGTCGCCGATGATGCCCACCAGGTGCCCGGGGTACCTGACCGCCAGCTGGTCCGCGGGTGGACTGCGCAGCAGCGCGGCCAGCGCCGGGGATGCGTAATACTGGCCGGGACCTGGCAGGCGACCGATGCCGGGCGGCACCGGCGACGTCGGCCCGGTGGCGGCCACGTCGATCCGGCCGATGAGCTGGCCGTCGAACCGGTCGGCGCGGATCAGCCACCAGAGCGGATCCGCGGAGGTCCTCGCCGCGCCGGCCGTCTGCGGCACGCCGGCCGTCTGCGGCGCGCCGGCCGTCTGCGGCGCGGCACTGGTGCTGAACCACGCATAACGGTCGTTCTGCGCATTCACCGCGTTGACGCCGGCCACGGCGACCAGCAGAAGCCCGACGCCCAGTCCGACCGCGGCCACCAGGAGCACCAGGCGGACGGCGGCTTCGCGGCCGCCGCCGAGGGTGAGGCGCAGGCCGAGGCGGATCACTGGGGCACCCCGGTCAGCGTGCTGACCTTCCCGTCCCGGACGATGACCTCGCGGTCGGCGTAGGCGGCGACCCGGGGCTCGTGCGTGACCAGGATGACCGTGCTGCCCTGCTCGCGGGCGGCCTGGGTGAGCAGGTTCATGACGTGCTCGCCGGTGACCGAGTCCAGGGAACCGGTCGGCTCATCTGCGAACAGGACGTCAGGCCGGGCGACCAGGCCCCGGGCCAGCGCGACGCGCTGCGCCTGGCCGCCGGACAGCTCCCCCGACCTGCGGCCTTCCAGCCCGTCCAGGCCGAGCCTGGCGAACCACGTTCGCGCTTCCGTCAGGGCCGCCGCCCGGCGGGCGCCGGCCAGCAGCAGCGGGAGGGAGGCGTTCTCCTCGGCGGTCAACTCGGGCACAAGCTGGCCGAACTGGAACACGAAGCCGAACTTATCCCGCCGCAGCTCGCTGCGCTGCGCCTCCTTCAGCGTGTCCAGGCGCTGGCCGTCGAACCAGACCTCGCCCCGGTCGGGGGTCAGGATGCCGGCCAGGCAGTGCAGCAATGTCGACTTGCCGGAGCCGCTCGGGCCCATGATGGCGAGGATCTCGCCCCGCTTCGCGTCAACGGTGGCACCGCGCAGCGCCGGGGTCTGGCCGAACGACCTCTCCACGTTCCTGGCCTCGATAATCATCGTTTTACCTCTCGTGCGAGTATGTCCAGCCGGGCCGCGGTGTGGTCGATCCAGCGCAAGTCCGCTTCCAGGTGGTACAGGCCATGGTCGGCGAGCAGGATGTCGACCAGGTTGCCCTGCTGCTTGAGTGTCGTCAGCTCGCGCATCCGCTGCAGGTGCGCGGCGCGCTGTAGATCCAGGTAGCGGTCCGCGGGGCGGTCCAGCATGAGGGAGAGCACGACCTTGGCGAACAGCACCGTCTGCAGGTGCGGTTCGGGCGCAGCCGGGGTCTCGAGCCATTTGTTCACCTCAGCGATCCCGTCCGCGGTGATGACGTAGCGCTTGCGCTCGGGGCCATCGCCGGGCTCGGCCGGCCCTGCGATCGCCATGCCATCGCGGGAGAGCCTGCTGAGGGTGGCGTAGACCTGGCCGTACGGGAGCGGCTTGCCCCGTCCGAAGTAGGCGTCGTAGTCGCGCTTGAGGTCGTAGCCGTGGCTCGGCTCCCGCTCGAGCAGCCCGAGAAGCGTCAATGGAACACTCATACCTGAGAGTATACACTCAATGTATAGCAGCGTAAGCGGAGCGGGTTGTTTGGGCGCAGCGGGTTCTGGCGCTAAGGCCGGCCGCGGCTAGGTGATGATCATGGATGATGGATCCTGCGATGCCCGGCACGCAGGATGCGTTGCGCTGCTGAGGAGATTGCGATGACTGAGGAGGTTGCGATGACTGAGCTGCCGAGCTATGCGGACCTGCCGCCCGCCCCGCACGGCGGCCGCTCCGCCTGGGGCCTGTTCGGCGCCGACGACAATCTCGGCCTGGTGAACCTGATGACACCCGCGCGGATCGCTGCGGCGGCCAGGCTGGTCAGGCGGGGTCAGGTCTTCTGCCTGGATATGCCGGTGGGCAGCATCTCCCCCGCGCTGGCGACGTTCCGGGGTCCGCCGCGGCATCGGGTGCTGCACGAGCCAGGTAGCGCAGGCTTCGACGACGTCTACGACAACTTCTACCCGCAGGCCGCTAGCCAGTGGGATTCCCTGGCCCACGTCGGCTACGCACCGGACCAGATGTACAACGGCGCCACCGAGCTGGAGGTACTGGCCGGAGCACGGAACACCATCGACCACTGGGCCCGGCACGGCATAGCCGGCCGTGCGGTCATGCTGGACGCCGAGCGGGCGATACGGGAGGCCGGGCGGCCGTATGATCCTGGCGAGCCGGTCCCGATCAGCGTCGCCGACCTGGAACTGGCCCGCCGCCAGGCCGGCCTAGAATTCGCCGCGGGGGACATCATCTTGCTGCACACGGGCTTCGCCGCCTGGTATCTCGGGCAGCCCCGCCAGGTGAAGAACCGGCTGCACGTCAACGTGGCCGCGCCCGGCATCGAGCACACCGAGGCGGTCTGCGAGTACCTATGGGACAGCCACGCGGCGGCCATCGCCTGCGACACCTTCGGCGTGGAGGCCTTCCCGGCCGACCGAAGCCCGGCGGCGCACCCGTTCGGGTTCCTGCACAACATGCTGATCGGCCAGCTCGGCATGGCCCTGGGCGAGCTGTGGTGGCTCAGCGACCTGGCCAGCGACTGCGCCGCCGACGGCGTCTACGAGGCGTTCCTGGTCAGCGCGCCGATGAACGCACCCGGCGGGATCGGCTCGCCCGCCAACGCCGTCGCCATCAAATAAGGCAACGGCCCTGCCCCGACGTCCGGCCGGGCCGGAATCCGCCCGGCGCACGGCCCGGGGTCCGCCCGGCGTCCGGCCGGGCGTCCGGCCCGGACCGGCCTCAGACGGCGCGGACGGCGATCCCCGGATAGTCGAGCAGGAGGCCCGACTCGTCGTAGACCAGGCGGCACGTGAAATCGAAGGCAGGCGCGGCGTAGTCGTAGCGTTGGTGACGGCCCTCATCGGCGGAGCGCACGTAGTCCTGGTCCAGCCGTTCGACACTGAGGTCCAGGGCCCGCACGTACACCGCCGGCGCGGATGCCCGGGCACCGGCGCGCAGCCCCAGGCGGTGCACGGGCAGCGCGTTGGTCATGGCTGAGGACTCCAGGTCGACGTCGAGACAGCCATCCAGTCGGGAAGCGACCTCACCATCGACCCGCCAGCGGCCCGCGCCCGCGGCTTCCAGCCGGACATGACGGACACCCGACGCCGATCGCGCTGTGATTCGTGCGCTTCGCGTGGTCCAGGTCTCGTCGACCCTGATCGCGTAGCTGACCACCCAGCTCCGGCCGTCCTCGACCGCGGTGGTGCACCCGTCGATGTGATAGCCGTGGCCAACCGGTTGGAAGTAGGCAACCTCGAACCCCCGTCGCGCGTCACGGTGCTGCCAGGCGGCTGTTACCGGAAGCACGCTGAAGACCATGGCCACGATAGCGTTGGTACCTAACTCGGAGTAGAAGTGACGCGTCTGGCGATGCACCGCAGCCGCGCGGCGACGGTCTTGTCGCCCGGGCGTCCGCTAGGCCGCTGGCGTCCGTGTTGCGGGAAACCACGTACGTGCATAGTGGTGCGGCAAACCGACGAAGGATTGTGGCGGATCCGGGCTACGTGGAGTATTTGGTGCACCCCCGTGCACCGGATCCACCGCCGAGCCCGGATCCACCACGCAAGTCCCGCTAATGCGGCCGGGGGCGGCTTCTGGTGAGGCTGGCAGGACGGGTGCGGCGAACGGAACGTCAGGGATCACGGCCGGGATGAGCAGGCCGCCGGAGAGCGGGGGACCCCCTTCGGACTTGGGCCAAGCCCAATGTCACGCGACAGCCTCACCTGCCGCGAGAGCCGATATCAGAACGTGTGCCTCGTGTCGAAGCCGGCCGGCCCGGTCAGCGTGCCCTCGTTGCTCGTAATCGCGGGCCGCGGCGTGGCGCTCAGCGACCTCCGCCCGCACGATCTCGCCGATGTCCTCTTCGCTGAGCGTGCGCCGCTCGCCCTCCCCCGCGCCGATCTCCGCGGCAGCCCCGGCGACATGCTGGCTGCCGTCGCTGGCGGCAGGCGCAGGGCCGGGCGGAACGGCGCCGGCGTTGTCGATGGCGGCCAGGGCCGAGCGCAACGCCGACACCGCGATCTTGTCCCGCGCCGTCAGCGCTTCACGCAAGGCCTTTTGCAGGCGCTCCCGGACCGTACTGCCGTCCATACCGGTAACCATATGATCCAGGGCCGGTCCTGCCATGCCGCTCGCCTGCCCGCATCCGGCCCTCTGGCGTTAGGTTTCATGACATGTATTCCATGCAGGTCCGCGAGCACGTGAGCGCTCCGCGTCCGGCTGTGTACCGGGCGCTCCTGGACCCAGAGGCGATCAGGCAATGGCGGGTGCCGGCCGGCATGTCCAGTGACGTGCACGAGTTCGAGGCCTACGAAGGCGGCTCGTTCCGGATCTCACTCAGCTACCGGGACCCGGGCCGGGCCGGCAAATCGGCGGGCCACACTGACACCTACCACGGCCACTTCGCCACGCTCGTGCCGGACGAGCAGGTGGTGGAGGTGCTCGAGTTCGAGACCGAGGATCCCGCCCTGCGCGGCGCCATGACCGTGACGACCACGCTCACCGACGCAGCCGGCGGCACCGATGTCCTCGTCGTCTGCGACGGGATCCCCGACGCCGTGCCGCCGGCCGACAATGAGACGGGCACCCGCAGGTCGCTGGCCAACCTGGCCAGGCTGGTCGGGGCGAACTAGCGGGACGGGCTAGGTCACCCGGGGGCCGGCCGCGGCATGCTAGCCGCGCATGCCGCGGCCGGCCGCGGCATGCGCGGCTAGCTTCTCCAGGGTCGCGGTCATGCTGGGGATCCAGCGGTCACCGCCCCGCACGGCCCGGCGCAGCCATTCGGGTGAGGACGAGCAATCGTAGGTCTCCGTGACCAGGGTGGTGCCTGCCCCGACCGGGGTGAGCTGGTAACCCCACCGCTGGTGGCCCTTGTCGCCGATCTCAGCCTGGTCTTCGGCCCGGGTGGCCGCGGTCATGACCGGTTCCCAGGTGATCC
>JBEKKH010000578.1:0-5278 GCA_050010815.1 Streptosporangiaceae bacterium
CGTGGGACCAGCCTGGGACGCTAGCGGTGCTGACGGGACTCACGAGCGGAGGCGAGGTGGACCGGCGCAGGTTCGTCGCCGCATCCAGGGCGGCGCTGACCGTGCTCGCCGCCCGCTGGCGATTCGCGCTGGCATCATCTGGCCCGCTGCTGCCAGGAACCGGGTCACGGCAGGTCACCCCGGAGCTGGTGAGCCACATCGGGCAGCGGCTCGACCATCTCCGCCACCTGGACGACGAACTCGGCAGCGGCGACCTCGCCGGGCTCGCCCGCAGCGAGCTGGCGCTCATCATCCGGCTCCTGCGCGGCGGCAGCTACACCGGCCAGACCGGCAGGCACCTGTACGCCCTGGCCGCCGAAGCCAGCCGGCAAGCGGCCTGGGATTACTTCGACCAGGACAACCACCCGGCCGCCCGCCGCTACTTCGAGACCGCCCTGCGCGCCTCAGCCACCGCCGGCGACCCGGTCACGGGCGCCTACGCGCTGTCCTTCGCCGCCGTGCAGTGCTAACTCCACCGGGCAGCCGCAAGACGCCGTCGCGTTGCTGGAGACGGCCAGCGACACCGTCGCCAGGACGGGCACGCCCAAGATGACCGCGATGCTCGCCGCCCGCTCGGCCCGCGCCCACTCCAAGACCGGCAGCAGGCACGATTGCGCGCCTGCTCTACCAGGCCCGCACCGCACTCGACCTCGGGCCGCGTCCTGGTGATCCCCCGGTGCTGTACTGGGTCACGAACGGCGAGATCGAGATGATCGCCGGCTCATCCGCGCTCGACCTCGGCGACCCCGGCCAGGCCATCCGCTGCTTCGACGCCGCGATCGCCGCCGACTACCGCGGCGACGACCAGTACCCGCGCAGCCACGCCATCTACCTCGCCCGCGCCGCCGAGGCGCACCTCGTGCTCCACGACCTCGACGCCGCCCTCGAACGCGCCCGGCATGCCGTGCGCTGCCTCGGCGGGGTCGACTCGGCCCGCTCCGCGTCGGCGATCACCGGCCTGCGCGCCAAGCTCGCGCCGCACGCCGCCTCGCCCGCCGTCCGCGAGTTCCTGGACGCGACCCGGCGATGACCCGCCGGTCACGTCATCCGGCTGGCCGCCCGCCGGGCAGCTCCAGCAGCTCCCGCAGCACCGCCGCCGTCACCTGCCCGTCCAGAGCGTGGATCACGGCCATGCCCATCCGGTAGGCGGGGAGCAGGTTTTCTTCGGTGTCGTCAGCGAATACGCAACGCCCGGGGGGAGCCCGAGGCGGTCCAGGGCCAGCTTGAAGATCGCCGGGTCGGGCTTGCGGATGCCGTGCTCGGCCGACAGGACCACGGCGTCGAAGTTCCCGCGCAGGTGGTATGGGGCGTAAGGGTCGAACGGCTCGCGGCCCAGCGAATTCGACAGCACCGCCACCCGTACCCCCGCGGCGCGGGCCTCCCTCGCCACCCGCATCACCTCATAGGCGGGAGACATGTCGTACAGCACCCGCTCCATCAGGTTCTCCGGCGAAACCCCCAGCAGCGTGCCGAACCCCTCGTTCCAGTCCTCCTGGGCGATCTCGCCGAGTTCCAGGCGGCGGTACAGGTCCTGGCCCCCGGGGTCGGCCCACTTGCTCAAGAACAGGCCCCTGGGCAGGCCCTCGGGGGCCTCGAACGAGGCGAACACCTCCACCATGTTGGTGGTGAGCACCCCGGCCCAGTCGAGGATCAGGCCCGAAAACCGACGTCCCATGCCCGCCAACCCTATGCGGCAGACACCCCGCGCCCGGCAGACCCCAGCCTGGCTGCCCTCCGCGCCCGCTGGGTGCCGTGACACCGGCTCAGGGGATTTCCCCGGCGGGTTCCGCGCATACCGTGAGGAACCGGGGATAGCCGGCCGCAATCGAGGTACCTGGCCAACTCCGCAGAGTCAGCTCTCGCGGCCAGAACCCGCGCGGCTGATTACTGTTCCGCGACGGCCTTTAAACTGCCTGGCCCCTGCTAGCCGGTGTCACCCGGATGTCCCCGCCGTTGTCCTCCTCCTCAGCAATGATGCGGGCAGTGAACCCGGTTGCCTGAAGGATCTGCTCAAGCGCCGGGAGCATGGCATGCTCCACCGTCCTCTCAAACGGGCTGACCCGTGTCCTCTGCGTACTCGGTGACCGACCTGCGCGGGTGTGAGCTTGGGCGGCGGGCCGCTGGCGCGAACGCCCCCCAATGGCCAACCAGCAGAAGAATGGCCAGGCGGTGGCCAAGTAGCCCTGTGAGTGGCCAGATAAGTACGATCCCTGCAGTACTTTCTTGGTCCTTTTGCTGGTCCGATGCTGGGTCGTTTACCGGGGTCCTGCTTTGATCCGGTTACCCCGGCTGCGCGGCTGGTGCAGGCAGCCGCGCTGTTACACCGTCCGATGGACTCCAAGACTGGTACAGACGTAGGACTGTACACGATTTTAGTGCGGAAAGGCCCGCGCGTGAATGGTGCGTGGACGGTTCTGCGGCGGTTTCCGGCTGCGCTGCGGGCAGTGCCGGCACTCGTTGCCTGGATCGCAGCCGGGGGCGCGCGCCCGAGGCCGGGCAAGCATACGAGTGGCCAGGTAACTGCGGCCTCGCGCACCACGGCTCGACAGGTACGGGGAAGATGTGGCAATGTGCCGGGGCGGGGCTCGCCGGCCGTGCGTCGGGCGGTGCCTGGCGGATGCCCGCTCACCCTGGGCTCGCCGGCGGCCGAACGGCTCAGCAGCAGCCAGGTATCCCGCACCGCGTCCGCCTCCCTCGGCAAGCCGAGCATCCGGTGAGCCAGGGACGCAGCCGACCCCAGCGTGTTCTGGACTCTCGCGCGGGGCGTTCGCCGCCAGCCATCGTCACCTTCCATGAGCTCGGCCCGTTGTTACTGCGCGGTGAAGACGGTAGCTGTGATCTTGCGGACGCGCCCGGGATCGGCGATCGCGTCGATTCCGGCGATCTTGCCGTCGGTGATGGTGAAGCTCATCACGGCGAACGGCAGGCCGCCCACGGTGACGACCATTCCGGCCGATCCGTTCACCAGTACGGGGCGCAGCCCGGTGGCCGGGCCGCTGAGCATCTGCCGGATTCCCCGGACCGCCTGCCTGGCTACCGCGGCCGGGCCGCGGACCAGCATCGAGGCTCCGGCGGCATGGGCACCCGCGTCGATCCGCAGCAGTGCCTCAGGGTGGAGCACGGCGACGAGGGCGTCGAAGTCACCGCGGCGCGCGGCGGCGAAGAAGGCGTCGACGACCTCTCGCTGGCGGGCGAGGTCTGGGGCGGCCGGTATCTCGGCGCCCTGCACGCGGCGGCGTGCCCGGCTGGCGAGTTGCTTGGCCGCCGCCGGGGTCCGGCCCACCAGGGGGCCGATCTCCCCGAACGGCAGGTCGAACAGGTCATGCAGGACGAACACCAGCCGTTCGTCCGGCGTCAGGGTATCGAGGACGACCAGCAGGGCAAGGCCGACCGAGTCGGCGAGCAGTGCCTGTTCCTCCGGCTGCGGCTCGCCGTCCGGGGTGATGACGGGGTCGGGCAGGTGGGCCGGGAGGGGTTCTTCGCGGCGGTGGTTGCGCGCGCGGAGCATGTTCAGGCACACCCGGGCGGTGATCGTGGTCAGCCATCCGCCGAGATTCTCGACGTCTTCGGCGCCCGACCGGCTCAGCCGCAGCCAGGTGTCCTGCATGGCGTCGTCGGCCTCGGCCACTGAGCCCAGCATCCGGTAGGCCACCGCCCGCAGGCGGGGCCGGTGCCGCTCGAAATGACCCGCAAGCCACTCGTTGCCGTCCATCTGTTACCTCCGCGCGCCGCCAGGTGTCAACGTAGTGACCCCTCGCACGCGGCAGAGGTAACAAGGAGGCACGATTTCATGAGCACCGTGAGCCATGATTCACGAGGCCCGGCGCCCGGCATGAGCGCTGGCCCGCGGTGCTGCTGATGCCAGCGAGCAGCAGGGTTCACGACGGCCGCGCGGCGCCCGGCGGCTGGCGGCACCCGGCGACAACGGCCTGGTCCCCGCGTTGTTACGGGACGGCTGGACGAGGCCCTGGTGACCGGAGCGCTGGCCTTGCTGGAGCCGGTACGTGGCCGATTGCCGTATCGCGCTGCTCAGCCAACGGCCGTTCTGTACCAAAGAAGGAGTCACGAATCATGACAGCCGCGCCCGGCCACGAAACGTCAGCAGACGGGCCGATCACAGTGATCAACGTCTTCGAGGTGCCCGCCGAGTGGGTCGGGGAATTCATCGCCCAGTGGCGCGCCCGCGCCGAGATCATGGCTGCGGCGGCCGGGTTCCGCGACACAATGCTGCACCAGGCCGTCTCCCCGCAGGCGCGCTTCACACTGGTGAACGTCGCTCACTGGGACAGCCAGGCGGACCTGGAGGCTGCCCAGGGGCCGGGGTGACCGGCACCGTCTCGGCCGCGCGCATCACCGGCCGCTGAGAACTGGCGGGGCGATGCCCGGGACCCGTTCCGGGCCGTAAATCGCGGCGGCCCGGGCCGGCCTGGAGCCGCTCTCCTTGACCAGAGCGGCCGATCAGAACTGCCTATCAGCTCATCCGAGGGCTAAACGGCCCTGGCTCTCTCTGTGCCACGGGAAGAGCCAGGGCCGAACCCCCTGCTTTCAGTACTTCCGGCCCGACGGCTGGCGGGTGGGGACGCTGAGGCGGTTGAAGGCATTGATGGCGGCGATCTCGATGAGCAGGCAGGCGAGGGCCTGCTCGTCGTAGTGCTTCGCGGCCTCGTTCCAGACCTCGTCGGTGACGGGGTCGGACCGGTCGGCCAGCCGGGTGGCAGCCTCGGTCAGCGCCAGCGCGGCGCGTTCGGCGTCGGTGAAGTACGGCGAGTCCCGCCATGCCGCGACGGCGAAGACTCGCTCGTCGCCTTCTCCTGCCTTTTTCATCTCCCGGGAGTGCATCTCGGTGCAGACGCTGCAGCCATTAATCTGGCTGGCGCGCAGGTGGACGAGGTTGGCCGTCGTCTCCGGCACGCCAGCGTTCTTCGCGGACGCGCTGAAGGCGATCAGGGCCTTCAGCGCGTCCGGTACGAGCACTGCGATGCTGGTCATCCGTGCCTGCATATTCTCCTCCGAAGGTATCCGTCCGGTGCCTGTCGCACCGGCGGGGGTTTGTTCAGTCACCGTGATGACCCGCGGCGACGGAGGAAGGTAACAGCGGGCGAACAGGACTGGCTAGCCGAGCGATCCGAGTCACGCCCAGTCCCGGCGCCGGAGCTGACTGGTCATCACACCACCGTTAACACGGGACCTGATTCACATCCAGGCCTTGCATTAGCCCTGGTCTCGTCGGCGCCGTGGA
>JBEKKH010000579.1:0-5261 GCA_050010815.1 Streptosporangiaceae bacterium
TGCACCTGAAGCTGAACGACCAGGCCCAGCGCACCGTCTTGTGCAAGGACCCGTTCCGCTCGGTGGACGAACGGGTCGAGAAGCTGATCGCCGGCATGTGACCCGCGCCGAGCGCCAGGAAACCCGCCGCCGCGACCGCTAGCATGACAGCGGAAAACCTGCTCGCCAGGTATCTCCCGTTCACGATGCATTGCCCTGCCCGCGCACGATCCGGAAGAGGACTGGATGACAGGACTGACCTCCTCGGAGGATTCAGCGTCGAGTCCGCGGGCTCAGCTCGCGCCGGGTGCCGCGCCGCGGGTGCGGGAGGGGAAGTTCCCCCTGGACCAGACGGCGCGCGTCCTGGCCTGGTCAGCCGGAGCGGCCATCGGCGTGGCCATCCTGATCATGATCGGCGTGTCGGTCGCGGGGCCGAGCGCCGCGGTCGCCGCGATGCCGCGGCCCGCGGCGGGCCCGCCGTGGTGGCTTTCCCACCGGCTGTCACCGGGGCTGGTAACCGTCGCCCTGTGGGCGGCGGCGGTCGTGGGCTGCGGTGGCGTGATCGCGGGCCTGGCCGCGGTGGCGCGCGGCGTGCGGCCGTCCACACGGCTGCTCCTGGTGGGATCCCTGGTCGCGGCGGCCGTGCTGACCGTGCTGCCGCCCGCGGGGTCCACGGACGTGATCAGCTATGCGATCGACGGCAGGATCGTCGTCACCGGCCACAACCCCTACGTGATGACGCCCGGGCAGCTCAAGCGCACCGGGGATCCGATCGCCAGGCTCGCGCCGCGCACGTGGCTGAACACCCCGTCGATTTACGGCCCCCTGGCCACGGCGGAGGAATGGGCCGCTGCGGAACTGGGCGGCACGTCGGCGGCCCGGATCACCTTCTGGCTGAAGCTGTGGAACGCGCTCGCCTTCGGCGCGACGGCTCTGGCCCTCGACCGGCTGCTCCGTTCCGATCCCGCCAGGCGGGCGCGGGCCCATCTGCTCTGGTCGGTGAACCCGCTCATCTTGTGGGCGATGATCGCCGGCGGCCACATCGACGGGGTGGCCACGGCCCTTGGCTTCTGCGGCCTGCTCGTGCTGCGGGAACGCGGGCCGGACCCGGTCGGCAGCGGGGCCATTAACGGGGCCATCAGCGGGGCCAGGGCCTTCGCCGCGGGGCTACTGGTCGGCGCGGCGACGGCCTGCAAGGTCACGTTCGGCCTGTTCGGCATCGGCGTCGTATGGGCGTGCCGCAGATCGCCGCTCGCGTTGGCTGGAGCGCTGGCCGGGCTCCTGGTGGCCCTGGTGCCCGGGTACGCCATCGCGGGCTGGCCCGCGGTCAAGGCGCTCGCGGCCCGGACCCAGGGCGCGACCTCGGACAACTTTTACCAGCTGATCTACCGTCCGTTCGGCTACGTGGCGTCTGCCACCTCGGCGCCAGCCGGCCTGACGGTAGCCGCCGCGCTCGTGGTCGTCGGCCTGGCGGCCCTGACCCTGTGGCGGCTTCCGGCCCCCGAGGGCTTCGCTGGCCTGCCCGCCGTCCGTCCCGCGCTGGCGCTCAGCCTCGCGTGGCTCTTCGCCTGGCCGTTCCAGCGGCCCTGGTACGACGTCATGGTCATCTGCCTGCTCGCGCTGTATCCGGCGTCCAGGCTCGACGGGGTCGTCCTGGTGCGCTTGCTCGCCGGGACGACTGTCTACACTCTCGCTAAGGACGAGACGCTGGCCCCGCATTGGCTGAACACCGTATTCATGGACAACGTGAATTACCTAGCGCCTGCCATCCGCCTCGCCGCCGTTCTTGCGCTCGCCTGGTTCTGCCTGTCCGGATCCTGGCGCTGGCGGTCGGGGCCTGCCGTTGAACCGCCCGCAGGCTGACCGCGGTCAGGGGCGGCCTACCCACTACCCAAACCGACCATGGAGTTCTGATTCCCGGCATTCTGACTTCCTAAGACGATTAGAATCACGGAACGCGGACCTCTGCCGGCCCGTCGCCTATGCGCGGCGGCCGGCCAGGACGCGGGGCGTGGCCTGGGCGGAGCAGCGAAACCGCACGTCGAGGTGGCAATGAGCAAACTCCGAGGTTAGGTCTCTCAAGTGACTGTGGACAGTGCACCACCCACGGCACGGCCGCACGCTGGCAGCCGGGGGAGCAGGAGGCCGTCCCGGCACCTGGTCGCGGTGGGGGTACTGACCGCCCTGATGGCCTTCGGCTACTCCGCGTTCTCGCTCATCCTCAACTACACCTTCCAGACCTCGTCCTACGACCTTGTGATCTTTGACGAGGCCGTGCGCTCGTACGCGCACTTTCAGCCGGGAATCTCTGTCATCAAGGGCCTGCACAACAACTTTGGCCCGCACTTCTCCGTCCTCGGCGATCACTGGTCGCCGATCCTCGCGTCGCTGGCCCCGCTGTACTGGGTCTTCAACAGCCCGGAGACGCTTCTCGTGGCGCAGGCGGTGCTCTTCGCGCTCGCGGTCCCGCCGTTGTGGCTGTTTACCCGCCGGGCGTTCGGCGGCGGCCGCAAGGCCACCGTCGCGGCGTACCTGGTAGCGGTGGCGTACGGGCTGAGCTGGCCGATCGCCTCGGCGGCCGCCTTCGACTTCCATGAGGTCGCGTTCGCCCCCGTGCTGATGGCGGTGGCGCTCGAGCGCCTGCAGGCGGGCCGCCTGCGGACCGCGCTGATCGCGCTGGCGCTGCTGCTCCTGGTCAAGGAGGACATGGGCCTGGTCGTCGCCGGGATCGGGGTCTACCTCGCCGTGACGCGCCCGCGCGCGGTGAGCAGGCAGCGTCTCGTGGGTCTCGCCCTCATCGTTCTCGGCCTGGCCGACACCTGGGTGGCGACCTACCTGCTGATCCCGGCCTTCGGCGGCCGCTCCGACTATTACTGGGCGTACGGCGCACTCGGCCAGAACGTGCCGCAGGTCCTCACGCATATCGTGGCTCATCCCCTCGGCGCGCTGCGGCTGATGATCACCCCGGGGGTCAAGCTCGACACCATGCTGTGGCTGCTGGCCCCATTCTGCTTTCTCCCGCTGCTGTCGCCCATCACGATCGCGGTCATACCGCTCCTGGTGGAACGGATGATGCAGGACCAGTTCACGAACTGGTGGGTCACCGCCTACCACTACAACGCCTACCTGGTCATCATCCTCGCGTGCGGCGCCGTCGACGGTGCCGCCCGGCTGGACCGGTGGGTGACGCGGGCCAGGCAGGACCGCGCCCTGGCGGGGACGCCGGCCCGGGTGCGGGCCGACCGGAGCGCGGGCACGGTGGCGCTCGTCTCCGCCGCGGCGTTCTGCGCCGTGGCGGTCTTCCTGGTGCCCAAATTCGCGCTCGGAGCGGCCCTGCACTCGTCGTTCTACCACCGGGACGCGGAGGAGAGGAACGCCGCCGCCGCGGTCGCCGCGGTCCCGAGCGGCGTCACCGTCGAGGCGGTGAACCGCCTCGGTCCCCACCTCTCCGGGCGAGATACCGTCCTGCTCTGGGACGGTGACGGCGGGTCGCCGGTGTATCCGCCTTGGGTGCTCGCGGCCACGGTGGGGCGGCAGTTCACGTTCCACTCCGTCGAGCAGCAGGACCAACGTCTCGCGCTGCTCAAGAAGCACGGTTACGTGACCGTTTTCGACCACGGAGGTTTTATCGTGCTGCACAGTCCCGGTGCGAGTACACCCGGGGCGGAGTCTGCGGGGTCCGCGGGATGACCGTGGGGGCCCAGCCGGAGACCGCCGGCCCGTCCGCCGCCGACGCCGCGGACCGCGGATCGGCGGCCGGCCCGCCGGACGCCGCCGGACGGCTGCTCGGGCGGTTGTCGGTGCTACCCGCGCTGCTCGCGGTGTCCTGGCTGCTGGCCGGGTTCCCGCTGCTGTACATCGGCCATTTCACGCCGGTCCTCACGCTGCTGCTCGCGGTCCTGGTGGCGCTGGTGCTTGTGCCGCTCGGGCTGCGCTGGATCCCCAGTCCGTCGCCGGCGGCCTGGCCCGCGCGCCAGCCCGAGCACACGCGCTCGCCGCTCAAGAAGCGCACGCCCTGGTGGGCAGTCGCCGCCGTGCTGGCGATCGCGATTGCCTTCGGCATCGACCAGGGGATCTATCACTCGCAGTTCATCATCGTGATGCGTGACCCGGCGTCCTACTTCCAGTTCGCGGAGTGGATCTCCCGGCACGGCTCGCTGCCGATCCCGCAGGACCGCGCGGCCTTCGGCGCCGTGCATAACAGCAGCTTCGGCTTCGCCAGCTTCGCCTACTACCAGGTCGGCAACGCCGTCGTGCCGCAGTTCATGGCCGGGCTGCCGATGGTGCTCGCGGGCGCGATGTGGATCGGCGGCGGGAACGCCGCGCTGCTGGCAGCGCCGGTGCTCGGGGCCGCCGCGCTGCTCACCTTCGGCGGCCTGGTCGCCCGGCTGGTCGGACCGCGCTGGGCGCCGCTGGCGGTGCTCGCCCTCGCGCTCTCCCTGCCTGAGCAGTTCACCAGCCGGTCGAACTACAGCGAGCCGCTGGCGCAGATCCTCTTCCTGGGCGGCCTCTGCCTGGTCATCGATTCCCTGAACCGCAACGGGGCCAGGGGGGACCGGATCATCGCGGCGATCGCGGGCCTCGCGCTCGGCCTGACCGTGCTGGTGCGCATAGACGGGGCCAACGACATCCTGCCGCTAGCCCCGTACTGCGGGCTCCTGCTCCTGGGCCGGCGCCGGCAGACCCTGCCGCTGATCGGCGGCCTGGTGGCCGGCGGGGCTTACGGCATCATCGACGGGCTGGTGTTCTCCCGGCCGTATCTGGCGACCAACAAGTCCTCGCTGGTGCTGCTGGCGCTGGCGAGCGCCCTCGTGCTAGTCGTGACGTTGCTGGCGCTGCCGCTGTTCTGGAACCGGGGCCTGCCGGAGGTGAAGGGGAGGTGGCTGCCGAACGCCGCGTCGGCGCTGGCCGTTCTCATCGTTCTCGCCTTCGCCATCCGCCCGTATGTGCATCAGGCGCGCGCCGCGATGACCAAGGCCAGCAGGCAGTCCATAGCCGGGTACGAACGCGCTAATCATCTGCCGATCGACCCGTCACGGACCTTCGCGGAGCTGAGCCTGCACTGGGTGTTCTGGTACATCGGCGTACCCGTGGTCATTCTCGCCACGATCGGCGCCGCGTTGCTGGCCCGGCGGTGCCTGCGCGGCCAGGCCCCGTTGTGGACGCTGCCGCTTGTCACGTTCGCGTGGACCATTGTCACGTTCTTGTACCGTCCGGCGATCACCCCCGATCAGCCGTGGGCCAGCCGCAGGCTTGTCCCCGCCGTGCTGCCGGGCTTTATC
>JBEKKH010000580.1:0-5249 GCA_050010815.1 Streptosporangiaceae bacterium
CACCTACTGGCAGACCGAGACCGGCGGCTTCATCGGCACCGGGCTGCCCGCCCTGAACCCGATGAAGCCGGGCAGCTGCGGCCCGGCCGCGCTCGGCATCTACTTCGACATCAAGGACGAGGACGGCGAGTCGATCCCGCAGGGCAGCGGCAAGGCCGGTAACATCTGCGTCCGGAACCCGTGGCCGGGTGTCTTCGAGACGATCTGGGGTCAGCCCGAGCGGTTCGTGTCCACCTACTTCGCCAAGTACAACAAGGACCCGGACAGCAAGGACTGGCACGACTGGCCCTACTTCGCCGGGGACGGCGCGGTCCAGGCCGAGGACGGTTACTACCGCATCCTGGGCCGGGTCGACGACGTGATCAACGTGGCCGGCCACCGGCTCGGCACCAAGGAGCTCGAGTCGTCCGCGCTGGCGGTCGAGGAGGTCGCCGAGGCGGCCGCCGTCCCGGTCATCGACGACGTGCGCGGCCGCGTGGTCGAGATGTACATCTCGCTCAAGCCCGGCATCGAGGCCAGCCCCGAGATCGAGGCCAAGGTGAAGGCGGCGATCGAGACCGACATCGGCAAGATCGCGCGGCCGAAGAACATCTGGATCGTGCCCGACATGCCGAAGACCAGGTCCGGCAAGATCATGCGCCGGGTCATCGCCGCCACGTCCAACTTCGCCGACGTCGGCGACATCACGACGCTGGCCAACCCGGAGATCGTCGACCAGATCCGGCACCAGGTGCAGAACGCCAAGCACGCCCGCGGAGAGGTGCCGCGCGAGCTTACCGAGGCCGAGGAGGCAGAGATCAAGTCGTTCGGCGCCGAATAGCGTCAAAGACGCTTCCGTCCGCGCGTGGCGGGTCGCCTGGAGTCAGGTGGCCCGCCACGCCAGCGTGTGGCGCGGGGCGTAAGTCAGCACGGGACGGGACCTTGGCCTCTGTGGCCTCCGTGACCTCCTGCGGTGTGCTGGTGACATGAACGCCACAGTCAGAGATGTGATGACCACCCGCGTGGTGGCGGTCACGCAGGAAACCTCGTTCAAGGACGTGGCCGCCCTGCTCCGCCAGCACCGGGTCAGCGTTTTCCCCGTCGTCGACACGGACGGGAAGGTCATCGGCGTGCTGTCCGAGACGGACATGCTGCCCAAGGAGGCGCTGCTCGCGGGCCTGCCACCGCAGAGACCGGGGCCGGACTCCGCCGTGCAAGACCATAACGACTTCGTCAAGGCGGTCAGTGTCACGGTCGCCAGCATGATGACCAGGGCGCCGATCACTATCACGGCCGACGAGCCCGTCACAAGCGCAGCCCGGCTCATGTACTCCTGCAAGGTCGGGAGCCTGCCGGTCGTCACCGAGAACGGCCACCTGACCGGGATCGTCAGCCGGGCCGACGTGCTGAGCGTCTACGGCAGGCCGGACGAGCAGATCAGGCAGGAAATCGCGCAGGACGTGATCGAGGCCGAGTTCGGCTGTGATCCGAGCCGCTTCACCGTCACGGTCAAGGACGGCATCGTGACGCTCGCGGGCCACCCGGACACGGCGCCGCAAGGCCGGAACATCCTGGCCGAGGCCTGGCACATCGAAGGAGTCGTCTCGGTACGGGACCGCCTTACCTACCCGGAGGGAATCTCATCCCATGTCTAACATGAACTCGGCCCTGTCCGCCTGGCAGCTGGCCCTCATGGCCGTCGTCCCGCTCACGGCGCTGATCGCGTGGATCGTCACCATCTTCATCGTCGCCCGCGAGCCACGCCGGCCCGCGGCAGCGGCCGCCGCGACGGCTCCCCCCGTCGCCGCGCCAGTCAGCCAGTCGCTAGTCAGCCAGACGCCGGGAGCCGAGACGGCCGGGGAAAGCGAACGTCAGGTTAAGGAGCCAGTGGCCGCCTAACTCTCCGGTTTCCGGTCGGCCGGTCTCCCGGCGGATGGCTCGTCTCCCGGCGATGGCTCGTCAGCCGGGCTCGCCCGGCTCGCCGACCTCGGTGACCAGGTCGTCGTGGCCGAAGCACAGGTAGCCGCCGATGGCGGCGGAGTCCCCCTCGGCGTGCGGGTAGGACCAGACGGCGTCGGCGAGCTTGTGGCCGTCTGCGCTGACCGACCAGTACGAGGCCGTGCCCTTGTAGGCGCACACGGTGTGCGTGTCGCTGGGTTCGAGCAGGTCCTGCCGTACGTCGTCCGCGGGCAGGTAGAAGCGGTTCGGCAGGCCGGTCTCGGACAGCAGCAGCGGCCTGCGGCTCTCGGCCAGCACCGTGTCGCCGAGCCGGACCCGGACGGGCCGGGACGAGCGGCGCACATCGACGCGGTGGTACGGGTCGCGGAGGTGGCCTTCGACGCGTTCGTCCTCGTCGTACCACTCATCCATGGCGTCCCAGTAGAAACCGGCATACCCCTGGAGCCAGTGCGACTCCGGGTTCGGCTCCGGGTACGCCCAGATCGCGTTCTCCGCGACCTGATCGCCGACGGACACGGACCAGTAGGACGCGGTGCCCTTGAACGGGCAGAAGGTGTGGTGGTCGGTGGGGTGCAACAGGTCGGCCCGGATGTCGGCCTGCGGCACGTACACCTGAGGCAGTATCCCGGTCTCGTGCAGGAGCACCGCCCGGGTGGTGTCGAATACGGCCTGGCCGGCGAAGGTCGCCCGCACCCGGCGCGGGAATTCCTGCATCAGCAGCCGGTGCGCCGGCCCGTCGATCCGGTAGTTGACGGTCTCCGGCGCGCGGCCGGACAGCGGGCCAGGCGGAAAGGTCAGGGACATCGTGCTCTCCTCACACATTTGACGACGCCCGTACTAACCGGCGCGGGCCACCTCATCATTCCGTCCCTCCGCGCCCACCCTCGCTCTCCAGCGAAAACCCTCGTTTCGAACTATTGTGGATACCTACTAACCGTATGGGGGAGGTAATGATCCACAATGGCGAAAAAGATACTTTTAGGTGGGGGACTTGTGACTGGGGGGAGGGTTGGGGACCGCCGACCAGGTGCGAACGTCAAGGACGCCCGGCCCTAGGTGGCGGTCGCGGGCGGCCACGGAGTTAACGCGGCGGGGGTGGTGAAGTCGAGGAGGCGGGCTTGGCCGGAGGTGAGGGCAGGCCAGTCGCCGGCGAACTCAAGGACGGCCACGGCGGCGGTGGGGAACCTGAGGGTCGGCGGCGGGGGTGCGTCGTCCCCCGCGGACTGTTCGGCCAGGCTGGCGGCCAGCTCGGAAATGGCTGGATTGTGCCCGATCAGCAGCGCGGCCCGGTATGAGCTTGGCAGTTCGCGCGCCAGGTACAGCAGGCTCAGGGCACTGGCGTCATAGGCCCGCGGCTCGAACGTCACCGACGGCGATCCGCCGAGTTCCGGCGCCATCAGCTCCCAGGTCTGCCGCGTCCGGCGCGCGGTCGAGCACACCACGACGTCCGGCTGGTAGCCGTGCTCACGCAGCCAGCGGCCGACGGCCGGAGCGTCTCGCCGCCCGCGCTTGGCCAGCGGCCGGGAATGGTCAGAGACGTCCGGCCAGTCCGATTTAGCGTGCCGCAGCAGCATCAGCCGCCGCGTCGTGTCACTGACCACGAGGCCAGCTTGCCATGCCCCGAACCCGCGCTGCACCCGGCCGGCCACACCCGTCCGCGCTACACCCAGCCGGCCACAGCCGTCCGGGCTACAGCCACCCAGCCCGGATGCTGACGGGCTCGGCCGCGACGGACCCCGCCGGCCCGGCGCTGGCGTGTGCGCTGGCGTTGGCGCCGGCCAGGACCTCGTCGCGGGGCGGCCGGCCGAGCTGGCCGGCCCGCACCCGCTCGAGCAGCCTGCGGGTCGCGTCCACGATCTCCGGCGCGACGGCGCGCAGGCTGTCCGCGTCGTCCGGGCCGAGCACATCCGCCAGGAACCCGGCCGCGGCCACCAGCTCCGCCAGGTCCGCGAGCTTGCCGCCCAGCCAGCCCAGCGGGTCCGCGGACAGTTCCCTGACGAAGACCCGGCTGGTGGGCTCCCAGCCACTGAACACCGGATGATGATGGGTCCGGTCGAAGCTGCCCGGCCGGCCCGTGACCGACTCAAGGAAGTCAGCGCGCCAGAGCGGCTGGCCGACCTCGATCGGCTGCGCCGAGTAGATCGATCCCCTGAGCGCACCCCGCTCGAGGAGCCTGAGCTCGAGCCGGACGCCGTGCTCGGCGCCCTCCTGCCCCTGGCCCGGTGCCGGGTCGACGAAGTACAGATCGCCTACCACCACGCCGACTCGCTCGAATCCGAAGGCGTAGAGCATCGGAGATGTCCCCTTTCCTGGCTGACGTCGGCCTCGTCCTACTATCTCCCGGCGGACCGCAGGAGGCCAGGCCTGCCCAGCCGCCGTCGGCCGTCGGCCGATCTTCTGGACTCGACCACCGTGGCCCGGACACGGAGCGTGTCCCCCGGCCGGACCGGATGGGGCCAGCGGATTTCGTCGGCGCCCGCTCCGCCGAGGCTGGCCTCCGCCGAGAGGTAGTTCTCCACGAGCAGCCGCATCGTGAGAGCGGCGGTGTGCCAGCCGCTGGCGATCAACCCGCCGAACGGCCCGAGCGCGGCGGCCCCCGGATCGACGCGAATCGGCTGTGAGTCGAACCCTTTACCGAAAATTACGATACTAGCTGCATCGATGCTGGCAGTTCCGCACTCATGCGTGCTGCCGGGCACGTAATCCTCGAAGTATCTGAAATCACGAGAGGTCACACCGGGCAGTATTTCAGGACCGGCGGGCTATCTGCCTGGAGATCACAGATGAGTTACAGAAATACCTCGATTTGCCTGCGAGGCTCCGATCGTTGATGCCATGCTGCCGCAGACAGCACAGACCACCGAGAGCGGAAAAAAGCCTCATCGGTTGCGGAAAGTAACCTGACCAGGCTCGTCGACAGGATCCAGCACTGGTTCCCGGGTAGGCGGGCGCGGAAACAAGTTGGGGAGTTCTGTGGAATCAACGAACGTCGACCGCCGGACGCGGAAGATCCGACGAACCGGCCGGCACACCACGCCGTCGCAGGTCGAGAAGGTCGCGGAGAAGGCAGGCAAGGCCGCCCCCGTGGTGGCGATCGCGGGCGCCATGGTCGCCGCGCCGCAGGCGCACGCCGCCGTCACCGCGTCCGCCAAGACCGCGACCGTGGCCGAGCAGCAGGTGCGTACGGTTGCCCGCACCGACGCTCTGGTCCGGCGTGATCAGCCGGCCACTCGCACGTACACCGTCCGGTCCGGAGACTCGCTGTCCGCGATCTCGGAGCGTGAGTACGGCACCTACTCGCACTGGGGGTG
>JBEKKH010000581.1:0-5248 GCA_050010815.1 Streptosporangiaceae bacterium
ATGAAATCTCCGCCCGGGAGCCCGGCAGGCCGGGCGCAAAGCGAGTCGAGCGCAGTCAACCACATCCAGCCGAGCCGACACGCCGGAAACTCACCTTAATACGGAATGTCCACGGGATGCACTGGATCCGCCACGGAGCCCGGATCCACCACGATCTTTGGCTCTGACCGCCGCACCATAAGTTACGCGCGGGGTGTCTCGTCACACGGGTAACGAGGGGTTCCAGCGGAACCCCTCGGGCTCGGCTCCGCGAGCCCGGGCTCGACCTTCTCGATGGTCCTGCCGGCGGGCACCGGTATGCCGCCCAACGGGGACGTCGCGGTGACCGGCAACACCACAGGCCAGGCCCGTGGCGGGGTTCCTGACCAGCAGCAGCGGGACTATGGCGACGGTCGCCATGGTCACGGGCTCCGATCCGGCGGCGGTGACCACGGCCGTGCCCTGAGTCCCTGCCGAATCCTGGCAGGCGATTTGTATCAGATGACCGCAGTGCGCTCTCCGGGTGGAAAAGAGGTTAACCGCCACTACCGAGGCGCTGATGATGGCAGCAGGCGAGCCGGCCGGGGCTGGCCGTGCGTGACGACCCGACCGTCGTCGCGCTGGTGAATCGTGCGGCCGGGGGCGACCCGGCCGGGTGGAACGAGATCGTGGAGCGATACGCGCCGCTGGTGTGGGCCATCTGCACCCGGTTCCAGCTGAGCAACCACGATCGCGAGGATGTGGGGCAGAACGTATGGCTGCTACTGGTCGAGCAGCTCGGGAAGCTACGGGAACCCGCCGCACTGCCCGGGTGGCTGGCCACGACCACGCACCGGGAGTGCCTGCGGGTGGTGACGGCAGCGCGCAAATCGGGGCGGCTAGGCACGGGGCTAGACGACTCTCCGCAATTCGTGGACAACACGATGATCGAGGAGGAGATCCTCATGGCCGAGCGAAACGCGGCCCTACGGACGGCGCTCGCGGAGCTCCCGCCCCGGTGCCAGCAGCTGCTGGCCATGCTCATCAGCGACCCGCCGGGTTCGTACGCGGAGATCAGCGCGACGCTGCAGATCCCGGTGGGAAGCATCGGCCCGAAGCGAGCCCGCTGCCTGGAACGGCTGCGCAAGTCCAGCGCGCTGGCCGGTTTTGGCGACCCCGACGTCGACTGGGCGAAGGACGAGAAACATGCCTGATGGCTGGGACGACGAGGAGCTCCTGGCGGCATTGGGCGAGGCGGTGAAGGCTCGGCAGGCGGTGCCGGAGTGGTTCGTCGAGACGGGCAAGAACGCGTACGCGTGGCATAACATCGACGCCGAGCTGGCCCAGCTGACCTACGATTCCGACAGCGATGCCGACCGGGGCGTGGCGGCGGCCGTCCGGTCGGAGGCCGCCTCGATCCGGGCGCTCACATTCACCTCGGCACGCGTGTCCATCCAGCTCGAGGTGGCCTCGGATTCGCTGGTGGGCCAGATCATCCCGGCCCAGGCCGGCACGCTCGAGGTCCATACCACGGGCGGCGTGACCAGCTCGCCGGTAAACGAGATCGGCTGCTTCGCGGTCACCCCGATTCCGGTCGGCCCGTTCCGGCTACGGTGCCGCACGGAAGACGGGACCGACGTGCTGACCGGGTGGATCACTGTGTGAGTTCGCGGTTCACGCGGCGCCCAGGCTCACCAGTGACATGGCCGTGGCGTGCTGGACCGGATCATCGGTGAGCTCGTGCCGGACGTGGTAGATCGACTCGGCGAGGCTCTGGCCGGCCCGCAGGTGCCGGTGCAGGTCGACCATCAGGGGCACCACGGCTTCGTCGTTCAGCGGCACGATGGAGGCGATGATCCCGGCCGTCCCCAGCGGTAGCAGGCTGCTGACCAGGCCGAGCAGCTCGTTGGCTCCGGCGGGCGCGAGCACCCCGCCCTCACAGCTTGACAGGATCAGCCGGTACGGCGCCCGGTGCAGGCGCTCGAAATCGTAGACGGTCAGCGGACCGTCGTGCATGCGCAGCGAGGAGAACAGCGGGCTGTCGGCCCGGAAGATCCCGTGTGCGGCGATATGCGCCAGCCACGCCCCGTCCAACGCGGACAGCACCTTGTCGGCCGTGGCAGCGGCGTCTTCCAGCACCGTGACGTCGTCGTACATCCGCGCGACCAGGGGCACCTCGGCGCCGCCCGTGGCCAGGCCGGGTCCGCGGGCCAGGACGACCTGGCGGTGCTGGGGTTCTGGCGCTTGGTGGGCCCGCATCCATGCGCTGGCGGACGGGGCGACGCTGATGACCCGGTCCTTTAGTGCGGGCAGCAGCGCCCACGGGATGGGGTGCAATCTGCCCGGCGGGACGATGACGACCGGGCCGTCGCCCAGGTGCGGGACGGCTTGTCCGAGCAGCGCTTGCTGGAGTGCCGGTCCCGCGCTCCCCAGGATGGCCAGCGCGCTGGCCGGGTCGTCACCGGGGCGGCTGGAGGCTAGACGGCGCAGAGCGAAGCGGGCGAAATCCGCCGCCTTCATGGCGTCGCTGGCCCGGCCAGCGGCGAACTGCCTGATCCGGCCCGACCCGCAGGTCAGGACGTACAGCTCGCCGTCGACGTCACCGATCTCGATGAGCTGGGCCGGGCCGAGCTCATCGAGCAGGCCGGCCGGGCTGAACGGGGCGCGGGTCCACGGCCCGTTGCCCTGGGCTCGCAGCGCGCTGGCGCGCACCTCGGTTTCCAGCCGCTGTCGTTCCTTCTGCAGCGACGCGCTCGGCATGCCTTGGCTCCGGGCCTGGTCCAGGCCCCTGGTCACGGTGCGCAGCGCGGCCAGGTGAGCGTTCAGCTCCTCATCGGCTGACGGCCGCACCGGGGGAACCGCGTAGGCGGTGGCCCGCCAGCGCTCGCTCCAGGTCAGCAGGAGCCGGGGGCGACGAGCCTGTGCGGCATGCCGCAGGGCGAGGGCGGCCAGTTCGGCGCCATGCACGGTGGCCTGGGCCCGCAGTTCCGAGGCGCCCAGGGCCAGCCGGTACTCGTCCAGAACGTCGAGCCCTCGTCTGCAGGCGGCCAGCATCCGGCTCGGACGGCCCGCGGCCTCGGCACGCAGGGCCTCGCCGAGCCACCCGCTGACCCGCGACAGCGCCGGGCCGCGTCGCCGGGTCCGGGCCAGCGCGGCGAGATGGCGTTCGGCGTCGTCGCGACGGCCGAGTTCGAGCGCCACCCGTCCAGCCAGCAGATGAGCCTGAGCCGCGTCGCTCGAGCCAAGGGAATCCAGCCGGGCCGCCGCCCGGTTCGCCTCGCGCAGCAGTGGGGCCGACACCGGGCCGACCTCGTACCTGGCCTGGACGAGAACGCGTGCCGCATGTGGCTGCCGCCAGGCGCTCCGCTGTGACCGGAACATACGGTACGCGGCCTGCGCCCAGTCCAGGGCGGCCTGGGGCTGCGCCGCGGCCAGCGCGCAGTTGGCCGCCATGAGCAGCAGTTCCGGCTTATACGTGAGCCGGCCATGGATTTCCTCTATTTCCCGCAACGCGGCCTCGGCTTCGGCCAGCGCATCTCCTACCAACCCGGCCGCCAGCAGCACGGCGCAGCGGTCGACACGCAGCGGCATGGCCGGGAGCTTCAACCGCTGGTAGCTGAGGGTCGCCGCGTCGAGACGGGCCAGCGCGGCCGGGAGGTCTCCCGACGCGAAAGCGACCAGTGCCCGATTGAGCATTGGCGAGAGCGCTTCCAACTCCTGCCCGGTGGTGGAGTACAGTCGTATGGCGGAAACGTAATCGGCATCGGCGCGGCCGGTCGACCCCAGCCTCAGGTAAATGCCGGCGCGGGTGTTCAGCGCGCGAGCCGTCCAGAGCGTGTCGCCCGCACGCCGCAGCACGACCACCGCGTGCCGCGCGTCTTCCAGGGCAGCCGGGAACCGGCCCAGGGCCCAGAACACGACGGCACGCCGGTGCCGGACCCGGGCCGCCGCCACCCCATCCGACCGGCGCACGGCGGCCTCGATGGCGGCCAGCCCGGCCGCCGTCCGGCCCGCGTAAACGAGGGCCACGCCCAGGCCGGCGAGGACCTCGGCCTCGTGCTCGGCCGAGCCGGTGCGGCGGGCCTGGCGCAGTGCTTGGCGCAGTTCGCGGACCCCGGCCTCGACGTCGCCGTAGTCGCGCAGCACGATCCCCGCGACCTGATGGGCCACGGAGGCCTCATGAGGGCCCGGTCGTCCGGCGAGTACGGCACGCGCTCTGGTCAGCGCAACCCAAGGCCGGGACATGGCCAGCGCGAACAAATCGTCCACCTCGCGCGGACCGGCCGCGCCCGCCCGCCCTTCCTCAGCCACAACCCGATTTTAGGTCTCCAGATTTGGCGCGGTCCATGTATTAAAGCGTCACAATTGCCGCTCCGTAAGTGCACCGGACTCGGCGAGCTTTCTGAGGAACCGCGGGCCTGCTCGCAGTGCCCACAGTTAGACCGGGTAAATGATCAATTTCGGAGGGCCAAAGTGACAGAAGAGAATTACTGGTACAGCTCGCTCAAGCCTCCGATCGAGGCCGAGGCCGTCGCGGAGGCCAAGATCATCGTCGACGCGTTCCGCGACCGCAAAATCCCGATCGAAATCGGCGGTTTCCCCGACGACGCCGAAGAAGACGACGACCTGCACCCCGGTGGCATTGCCTTCATGCACGCCAAGGGTCACATTCTCACCCGCGAACAGTACCTCGCCGGGGCGGGATGGACCCCGGAGCCCACGGACCGGCTGAGGGTCAGCAGGCCGAGAGGAATATTGGAGATCTTCGACGAATTCCTCGGCGAGGACAACCGTGTCTGGGAAATCGAGATCACGCGAGTGGTCGGGGACATCGTCCTTCTCAGCCTGAATCCTCGAGGCGGTATGGAGGACGCTCGTGAGCGTTATCAGCCCGACGTGCTGGAAATTATCGAGCGCATCGACGCCGAACTTGGCCCGGGAATCGCAACGCCTGATCACGTGCTGACCGCCGCACAGATAATGCATCCCTGTTCAGCCACGGAGCCGCAGCAGGTTTATCCGACGGCGGGACCCTACCCCGCGGTCTGCCGGGACGGCGGCGCCCGGGTGCGGATCTACCAGGCCGACACCGGTCTGGTGGCGGGCGCGGCGCAAACCTTCCCGTGGCTCGCCGGCGTTCACGGCGAGCCCGACCCGCGGGAGTCGAGCGGCACGATCCTGCCCTACGGGGGACACGGGACGTTCGTCGCGGGCGTCCTGCGGTGCATGGCCCCGGAAGCGCAAGTCCACGTCGCGAACGTGTTCGGCACCGCGGGCAGCGCGACGGAAT
>JBEKKH010000582.1:0-5244 GCA_050010815.1 Streptosporangiaceae bacterium
CGGTGCAGCTGGAGGAGGTGCTCGGTGCGGCGCAGGAAGCGGTAGGCAGCGGCCAGTTCCTCCGCGTCGGACCGGCCGACGTACCCGCCGGCGGCCAGGGCGGCCAGGGCGGGCAGCGTCGCAGGCACGCGCAGCGTCTCATCGGTCCGGCCGTGCACCAGCTGGAGCAGCTGGACGGCGAACTCGATGTCCCGCAGGCCGCCCGGGCCGAGCTTGAGCTCACGTCCGGCCTGGCTGGCCGGCAGCGACTGCTCCACCCGCCGGCGCATGGCCTGCACGTCCTCGACGAAATTCTCACGGCGGGCTGCCTGCCAGACCAGCGGCCCGAGCGTGTCCGAATAGGCGTGGCCAAGGGCCATGTCGCCGGCCACGGGCCGGGCCTTCAGCAGCGCCTGGAACTCCCAGGTCTTCGCCCAGCGCTGGTAGTACACCTGGTGGCTGGCCAGCGTGCGGACCAGCGGGCCGGCCCGGCCTTCGGGCCTGAGGTTGGGGTCGACCGGGAAGATGCTGCCCTCCGGGGTCGAGCGCGCGCACACGCCGATCAGGCCCGCGGCGAGCCGGCTGGCGGTGGCGAGCGCGGCGGTCTCGTCCTCGTCCTTGACCGGTTCGGCCACGAAGATCACGTCGACGTCGCTGGCGTAGTTCAGCTCACGGCCGCCGCACTTGCCCATGGCGAGCACGGCGAGCCGGGCCGGCGCAGCCTTGGAGGGCAGCTCGGCCCGGGCGATGGCCAGGGCCCCCTCCAGCACCGCCGCCGCGATATCGGCCAGTTCCTCGGACACCTCGTCGACGGTCGCGACGCCGGTCATATCGCGGGCCGCGAGGTGCAGGAGACGACGGCGGTACGCCGCGGCCAGCGCGGCCGTGGGCTCCTTCCGGCCGGCCACCGGATCGTCGGGCCCGATGAGATTAGCCCCGACGGGATTCGCGCCGACCGCGCTCAGCATGTCCTCGCGCAGTTCCGCCGGAGCGGGCCGGCTGACGGCGCCACGCAGCACCTGGCAGTCTTCCGGGTGCCTGGCCAGATGATCGGCCAGGCCCGTGCTGACGCCGAGCACCGCGGTCAGCCGGTCACGAAAATCCTGTTCGCTGCGCAGCGCCGCGCGCAGGGCGTGCGGGTGATCCGCGACGGCGAAGATCCGGGCCAGCCCGATCAGCGCCAAGTCAGGGTCGGCCACGGCGGCCAGGGCCGCCACGACGACCTCGGTCCTCAGCTCGGCGGCGGTGAACCCGAGGTCGGTCAGCAAGAGACGTTCGGCTCGCGCGGCATCGGCAAAACCCATCCGTGCCAGCCACCCTGCCAGCGTGGTTCGCGAACCACTCACCTCTGCACGTTAACTTATCCCCGGAGCAACCGGAGCCGGAGGGGCCCGGTACTGTCTGGACTGAGGAGCGACGAAGGAGCGACGAGGGAAGGCAGTGCCTTCAAGGGCCCCGTAGGCGACCAAAAGATAGAGTGCCGGCGTGAAATATCTCTTCATCGCGGGGAAGTGGGCCCCGGCGGCCGATGACGGCGCCTCGCAGACCATCAACCCGTTCGACGCCACCCCGCTTGACACCCTGGCCGAGGCGTCCGGGACGGACGTGGACGCGGCGGTCACGGCCGCCCGCGAGGCGTTCGACGAGGGCCCGTGGCGCCAGTCCACGGTGACCGACCGGGCGGGAATGCTGGGCAAGATCGCCGACCTGCTGCAGCGGGACCGCGAGGAGCTGGCCCGGACGGAAAGCCTCGACACCGGCAAGACGCTGAACGAGGCGCGCGCCGACGTGGACGACACGACCGCGGTCTTCCGCTACTACGCGGGCATCGCGGGTTCGCACGCGGGCCGGGTGGTCGACCCTGGCCGGCCCCACGTCACCAGCCGCATCACGCACGAGCCGGTCGGTGTCTGCGCGCTCATCGCGCCCTGGAACTACCCGCTCCTGCAGATTTCCTGGAAGCTCGCGCCCGCGCTGGCGGCGGGCAACACCGCGGTGATCAAGCCCAGCGAGCTGACCCCGCTGTCAACGGTGGCCCTAGTCGGGCTGTTCGATGAAGCCAACGTGCCGCCGGGCGTGGTGAACCTGCTGCTCGGGCGGGGCGCGACGGTCGGTCAGGCCCTGGTCGCGCACCGCGGCGTGGACCTGATCTCGTTCACCGGCGGGCTGGCCACCGGCGAGGCGATCATGGCCGCGGCGGCGCGCGGAGTACGCCGGGTCGCCCTCGAGCTTGGCGGCAAGAACCCGAACATCGTCTTCGACGGCACCGACTTCGAGACCGTCGTCGACAACGCGCTGACGGCCGCGTTCCTGCACTCCGGGCAGGTATGTTCGGCGGGCGCCCGGCTGATCGTGCAAGACTCGCTGCACGACGGCTTCGTCGCCGAGCTGGCCGCCCGCGCGGACCGGATCCGGCTGGGCAGCGGACTGGACCCGGAAACCGAATGCGGCCCGCTGATCTCCGCCGCGCACCGGGCCAAGGTCGAAAACCACATCACGCTGGCCCGGGCGCAGGGCGCGGAGCTGCTGGCCGGGGGAACCCGCCCGGCTGAGCCCGCACTGGCCCAGGGTTTCTTCCTGCGGCCGACGGTGTTCGGTGGCTGTCACCGGGACATGACGGTGGTGCGGGAAGAGGTGTTCGGGCCGGTGGTGACGGTCGAGCGGTTCAGCACCGAGGCCGAGGCCATCAGGCTCGGGAACGACACGAGCTACGGCCTGGCCGGAGCGGTGTGGACCTCAGATGCAGGCCAGGCCGAACGAGTGGCCGGCGCGCTGCGCCACGGCACGGTGTGGATCAACGACTACCACCCCTACCTCCCGCAGGCGGAATGGGGCGGCTTCGGCCAGTCAGGCATCGGCCGCGAACTCGGTCCCTCCGGCCTGGAGGAGTACCAGGAGAAGAAGCACATTTATCACAACATCAACCCCGCGCCCGCGCGCTGGTTCTCCGGATAGTCCTCCCGGCCGGGTCCCTACGCCCCCGGCGAACCCGGGCCTGCGCCGGGTCCTGACGCTCAGGTCGTGTGGTAGGCATGAGGCCATGGCCGATCTCATCCCCCGCAACGTCCTCTTCGGCAACCCGGAGCGCGCCAGTCCGCAGATCTCGCCCGACGGCACCCGGCTGGCCTGGATCGCGCCGCGCGACGGAGTGCTCAACGTCTGGCTCGCGCCGATCGGCGCCTCGGGCCCTTCCGGCGTGAACTGGGACGCCGCGACGGTGCTCACCGACGACACCGACCGCGGCATCCGGACGTTCGCCTGGGCCCGGGATGGCAAGCACCTGCTGTACATGCAGGACACCGGCGGGGACGAGAACTGGCGGCTGTACGACGTCGACACCGACACGACGGCCCGGCGTGACCTGACGCCGTTCGACGGCATCCAGGCGCGGATCATTGCCACCCGCAAGAGCCATCGCGACGAGATCCTCGTCGGGATGAACCGGGAGAACCCCCAGCTGCATGACGTCTTCCGGCTCAACCTGACGTCCGGGGAACTGACCAAGCTGATCGAGAACCCCGGGTACGCCGGGTGGCTGGCCGACCAGGACATGGTGGTCCGCGCCGCGATCTCGCCGCTGCCGGACGGAGGGTTCGACCTGCTCGTGCGGGACAGCGCGGAGGACGACTGGCGGACGCTGATCACCATCCCGGCCGACGACGCCCCGGCCAGCGACGCGCTGTCGTTCAGCGCCGACGGGACCCGCCTGCTGGCCATCAGCTCGCTCGGCGTCGACACCGGCCGGCTCACGCGGGTCGACCTGGCCACCGGCGAGACCGAGGTGCTTCTGGAGGACCCGGAAGCGGACGTGGCCGGCGCGATTCTGCACCCGGACACGCGGGAGCCGCAGATCGTCGAGGTCCTCAAGGACCGGATCGAGTACCACGTGCTCGACCCGGCGGTGGAGGCCGACTTCAAGGCCATCCGGGCGCTGCACCACGGCGACCCGCAGCTGGTCGGCCGGGACGAGGCCGACCAGACCTGGCTGATCGCGTTCATCGACGACGCCGGGCCCGTCCAGTTTTTCTCCTACGACCGGCCCAGCCGCACCGGCAGCTTCCTGTTCGACAGCCGTCCCGAGCTGTCCCGGTACACGCTGGCCCGGATGGAGCCGTTCTCGTTCCAGGCGCGGGACGGGCTGACCATTCACGGGTACGTCACCTTCCCGCCGGGCGGCGGCCGGGCCGGCCTGCCGGCGGTGCTCGACGTGCACGGCGGCCCGCAGGTACGCGACACCTGGGGCTGGAACCCCGAGGCGCAGTGGCTGGCCAACCGGGGTTACCTGGCCGTGCAGGTGAACTACCGCGGCTCGACCGGCTACGGCAAGTCGTTCGTGACCGCCGGTGACCGCGAGTGGGGCGGCAAGATGCACGACGACCTGCTGGACGCGGTCGCCTACATCGTGGACCAGGGTTGGGCCGATCCGGCCCGGGTCGCGATCTACGGCGGCTCCTACGGCGGGTACGCGGCGCTGGTCGGCGCGGCGTTCACGCCGGACGTGTTCTGCTGCGCGGTGGACATCGTCGGCCCGTCGAACCTGCAGACGCTGCTCGACACGATCCCGCCCTACTGGAAGCCGATGGCGGCGGCGCTGTACAAGCGGGTCGGCAACCCGGAAACGGACCAGGAGTTCCTGTGGTCGCGTTCGCCGCTGTCCCGGGCCCGTGACATCCGGATCCCGCTGCTGATCGCCCAGGGCGCCAACGATCCACGGGTCAAGCAGGCCGAGTCCGAGCAGATCGTGGCCGCGCTCGCCGACGCCGGGATCGACCACGAATACATGCTCTTCCCGGACGAGGGACACGGCTTCGCCAAGCCGGAGAACCGGCTGAAGTTCTACGCCGCGGCCGAGCGTTTTCTGGCCAGGTACCTGGGCGGCCGGTTCGAGGAGTGAGCCTTTAGGGCGACTCAGAGCATCGGCAGGTAGCGGCCCAGTTCGTACTCGGTGACCTGGCGGCGGTACTCCTGCCACTCCTCGCGCTTGTTGCGCAGGAAGAAGTCGAAGACGTGCTCGCCGAGGGTCTCGGCCACGAGCTCGCTGTCCTGCATGACCCTGATGGCCTGGTCCAGGTCCTGGGGCAGTGGCCGGATGCCAAGCGCCCGGCGCTCGGCGGAGGTCAGCGCCCATACGTCGTCCTCGGCGCCGGGCGGCAGCTCGTAGTCGTTCTCGATGCCCTTAAGGCCGGCCGCCAGGATCACGGCGAAGGCCAGGTACGGGTTGCACGCCGCATCCACCGAGCGAAACTCGACCCGCGTCGCGTTGCC
>JBEKKH010000583.1:0-5235 GCA_050010815.1 Streptosporangiaceae bacterium
GCCGTTTCGTCACCTGGACGAGCCCGTTCTTCTCCAGTCGCAGCAAGATGGTGTACACCGTCCCTTCGATGACGTCGGCGAAGCCGAGCTCGTTCAGCCGGCGCGTGATGGCGTACCCGTAGGTCTCCTCGACGCCGATGATTTGAAGCACGCAGCCCTCTAGCGTGCCCTTCAGCATCTCCGTTAGGTCGTCCACCGCGGGTCCTTTTCTCCTTCCCGGTACTACGTAGTACCGAGTACCACTGTACGGTATCACCGAGTAGTAGGCAACGCCAGCAAGCGGCGGGCACGGGCCAAGGAGACGATTCGGATCATCTGTATGGCTCTGCTTCTTCGGTACCGGCTGGTACGGGCCCCCGGGTCACCGATCTCGCCGAGTTGGCACCGCCGCAGCAGGCCGGACTCGCACTCGGATCAGCCATGGCCATCAACTAGATCGCCGTGATCGCCGCACCGCACGTGCTCGGCCTGCTCACCGACCGCACCCACGGCTATACGCTGGCCTGGGGGCCGCTGTTGGCGATGACGGCCGCCTCACTCATCGGAGACCGGCAATCGTGCCGCCCGCGCTTCCTCCGCGCTCGGGCCATCGGACGGCATCGTCCTCCTTGGCTACCAACTCGGGCGACACGACTGGAGTGGTGCAGAGAGCGGCCTGTGACGCGGCACAGGAGGCGGCAATGAATGCCTCGATCCAGTAACGGGCTTCCCCGCGCCGTTCGGGCCGAGGAACCCGGTCACCACCCCCGGCTCTACCACGAAGCTCAACCCGTCGACGGCGGTCTTGTCGCCGTACCGTTTGGTCAGGCCATCAATCTCGATCATTCCTGATCCTTCCGTCGATGTGCTTAGGTCTTGGACGTAGCCTGCGTCCGGGCCCTGAGGCGGGAGTGTCGTAGCACTGAGGCGTCGCTGAGGTGCAGCCGTTCGGCGAGGTCGGCGGTCGCTCCGGTCATCGCTGGCGGGGTGCCGCTCTAGGTGAGCACTTGCTCGGCGATTCCGGGTGGGTGCCCCACGACGCCCCGTCTGCGCGTTTTCGCCCACGTTTGGCTACGGCGAGCTGGGGAGCGATGACGCCCAGGGTTGGCCGGTCCAGCCGTCGTTCTGGACAAGGTACGCCGCGCCTTGCTGGACGAGACCCTCCAAGTAGGTCACCTCCTGGCCGAGCGTCTTGGAGCCGAGGAGGTGGCCGTCGTAGGCCTCGGTGAAGAGCACTCCGGGGCGATGTCGTAACCCGAGGATCGCGGCGATGCCGCCGGTCTCCGCCAGCCACTCAGGATGCTCCTCTCGGAGCGCGGCGGCGCCCGGCGAAGCAGCGTCAGCCCGCTCATGAGCACCATGATGACGAGAAGCGTCGAACCCGTACTGCAGCACGAAGACGACAGCGAGGAAGAACAGCAGCTTGATCTGACGCAGCAACAGGGCAGGTCGATGGCGAGGAAGTGCTTCCAGCGCCCCGCGCCGTCGATCGCCGCCGCGTCGAAGATCTCGTCGGGGATGTTCTGGAGGCCGGTACTGAGTAGATAGCGGAAGAACAGGCGCTAGCGCGGCCGCGAGAGGGTGATCAGTAGCTCCGCCGCGGCGAGCGGGATCACCCACATCGCCGTCACGGCCACGACGAAGAATAATCCCGATGTGGACGAACGCCTCCCACCACAGGCTGTCGTGCCACATGGCGCGGTAGTTGACCAGTCCGACTTGCCGAGGGTCACGGCTCTGTCCGGGCCACCGCTAAGACGACGGACCCGGCGGCGAGCCACTCGAGTACCAAGCGCGTGCAGCCGAACACGCGGGCCACCACTGAGCTCGCCGCGACCTCCGGCTCGCGTCGCCACGGGGCCCCGACCATCATCACCAACGAGGGAGTCGCCGCGATAATGGGCCAGCTCGGTGCCCGGGCTGATCACGCTGCGGCAAGCCTGCACGACGACCTCGGCTGGCGTCGGGGTGGCGGTCATGGCGAGCACGGCCATCGGGTCGGGTGGCAATCTGGGAGCTGGCCTGCCAGGTTCTCGAAGTCGTCGTCCATCCCCGCTGGCTGTCGCATCTGGGCGACGATCCGGAAGGCGAGAGGGTCGCACCCGACGGCAGCAAGGTGCTCGCGAAGCAGGTCGGCGGCTCGCTTGCCATTGCCGGAGGCCGCGGTGCGGACGACCTCGATGTGGTGGCGTTCCCAGTTCATCTGTCTGAGGCTGTGACGTTGGCCTGAGGTTCCGGTAATGGCGTCGAGGTCAGCGAGGGCGAGCTCGAACGCCGGGTCGGCTTCGACGGCGTGGCGCAGCGCTGTGGTAGCTCGGCGGCGGTCGAGGGCTCGCTGTGCATGCCGGTACCACGTCGCGGCCTGCAAGCTTGCGGTGACCGCGCGGCCGTGGTCCTCAAGGGCGAGCCCGGAGGCGTCCAAGTGATCATGCTGGCCGAAGGGCTGACCTTGTGTTGACTGCATGAGTCCCAGTTTGCTTGTCTGGCCTGCCGTTACGCTGAGGTGGCACTGAGATCAACCGCCGCGAGGAAATCTGAAGCTGCGACTTCCGGTTCGTAGAAGGTGGCGTCCAAGGCCTCAGGAAGGTGTCGAACCGGCCCGCGGCGGCCGTCGTCGCCGAGTCGCCGCTGAGCGACCCGGAGGCGGGCCGCGAGCGCGGCGACTCCGGCTCGTCGGTGAAAACTGGTGAGACTGCCGTACGACAAATTCCGGGCGCGCTGCTGAGCGAGCGCGACGAAGCCCTCGGCCCGCGCCCGCGCCAGGTCGCCGAGCCGACGAGCAACCGCGGCCTGGCCGGCCATCACATCGGCAGACACCGACGGGTTGAAGCTGCATGCGATCGCCTCCTCATACAGGCCGTACTGCCACAGCGTCCGGAGCTGAATGAACCGGACGTCACGACCGAAGACCGATAGCCGTGCGAACAGGCGGCGCTCGTCCTCGAACAGCAGGTCGTAGCTCCAGTCCACCACCGCCCGAAGGGTTTGCTGGCGGGGGAGGGCAGTGCGGGCACCCACGGTGAGCAGCCGAAAGCGGTCGTCGAACCGTTCCGCCAGCGTGGCCAAGGTATGAGAACGGAGTCGCGCGGCGGCCAGTTCGACGGCCAGGGGAAGGCCAGGAACGCCGAGCGGCTCGCGGCTCGTCGCGATCAGCCGGAGACCTACCATCCCGGTTGAGCGCCTCTGCGCACGTCAACCCGCCGAGGCGATCGGCCACACCTAGCCAACTGGAGAAACCAATGGATAACACGGCCCGGACACGGCAGCGGGTGCCGGCAATTTTCCTCCCCGTCCCGTCACAGCCGTGCTCCACATAGGTGGCGAGGCGCTAAGCCCCAAGGCACCAGTCAGGAGGTATCGGGATGAGTATTGCTGGCTGTCGGCGCCGGGGAGGTGATGGCGTTCCTGGGTCCCAACGGGGCCGGGAAGACCTCGACAATCGACATGATCCTGGGCTTGTCCCGTCCGGCCGCCGGCGCGGTCCAGGTGTACGGCATGGCACCGCGACAGGCGGTCCGCAAGGGCCTGGTCGCCGCGGTCATGCAGACGGGAGGCCTACTCAAGGACCTAACGGTGGCCGAGAGGGTGCAGTACACCGCCCGGCTGTTCGCGGTCAGCCGCCCGGTCGCAGAGGTGCTGGAACGGGCGGGCATCACCGCGATCGCGGGCCGCCGGGTCGGGAAGTGCTCGGGGGGAGAACAGCAGCGGCTGCGGTTCGCGATGGCCCTGATTCCCGACCCCGAACTGCTCATCTTGGACGAGCCGACCCGGGGCATGGACGTGGAGGGCCGCCGCGCCTTCTGGACGGCCATCCGCGAGGACGCCACCCGGGGCCAGACGATCATCTTCGCCACCCACTACCTGGCAGAAGCCGACGCCTATGCCGACCGGATCGTCCTGATCAGCAAGGGGAAGATCGTGGCGGACGGGACCGCCGCCCAGGTCAAGGGCCTGGCCTCCGGCCGGATGATCCGGGCGACCCTGCCCGGCGCCGACGAGACGGCGCTGCGGGCCATCCGGGGCGTCGACGGCGTCGAGGTGCGCGGCGACACCGTCCTGATCCATTGCGGCGACAGCGACGCCGTCGCCGGCGGGCGGCTTCAGCCCGGCGATCGTGCGGCTGGAGGTCCGCCGTCTGCTGCGCAACCGGCGGACCATGATGCTGGCGCTCATCTTTCCTGTGCTGCTTTTTCTGGGGCTTCGGCCGGGGCTGTGCGTGTGGATCGGATCCCTGCTGTTCGCCGCCTTCGGCGTGTTCGCCGGTTACCTGCTGCCCACCGAGAACGTCGCACAGGTCCTCACCCTCGTGCCGACCGGGTGCACCGGCGCCGTCTGGAGCCTGCGCACCGACACCGCCAGAGTGTGACCTAGCGCCGATCACGCCCTGGTGCGTCGCCCGTTTGCTCTCCGCGCAGCCGGCACTGCCAAGGAGCTGACATGAGATCTGCCGTCCCGCACACCGCACGCAGGAGGAGTACCCGCGGCCGCCTGCGTCTTGCCGGGTCACCCGATGCCGTCAATCGGCCACTAAGAGTTACGACGGCTGCAGGACGTTTGACCAGATGGCCGGAGAGCTGAAATCGTGACAGCGATGGATGAGCTGTCGCGTGCCGCCGCGCCTTGGGCCGCGCGCGGCTCTATGTTCAGTCAGCCCGGCCTGGCCAGGCCGGTGGCCTGGGCCAGCGCGCATGATCTGGATCGGCTGCGTGCCAGCCACGCACGGGGACGGCTGGGCAAGCCGCTGGTGCCGGCCGGTGTTGCATCGCCGCGGCTGGGCGATGAGCTGTTTGCGCGGCTGCTGACCTACGGCGCGCCGCAGGTGACTCACCGGGGCGATGTACTGTTCCGGCCGGGTGACGAAGACGTCGATCTGATCGTGGTCGACCGGGGTTCGGTCGAGGTTGTCCGGACGGAAACGGCTGACGTGCCCGCCGCGACCGTCGCGGCGGTGGATGCGGGCGGCTTTGTCGGCGAGCTGAACCTGCTGACCGGGCAGAATGTCTACCTGCTGTGCCGGGTGCGGGAGGGCGGCACGGTCTACCGGGTGTCGCCGGAGCACTTGCGGCAGCTCATGGCCAACGACGTCGAACTGTCCGACGTCGTCTTCAAGGCATTGATTGCCCGACGGGAGCTGCTGCAGCGCAGCACCGCCGCCCAGGCGATGGAGATCGTCGGCGCCGACAGGTCGGCGGCGGCGCTGGCGCTGCGGACTTACGCCGCCCGGCAGCGCCTGATCCACCTCTGGTTCGACGCCGA
>JBEKKH010000584.1:0-5227 GCA_050010815.1 Streptosporangiaceae bacterium
CGTGAGGGAGACATCCGCCGAGCGCGGTCAGGAGCCACGATGGCCGAACTGCCTGTGTACCGTCACCCGCTGGCGGCGCTCCGCGTCAGCCTCGGGAACCTGTCCGCGTCCGCCTACCTCGACCTGCTGGACCGCAGGCACCGCGAGCTCGGCTTCGGCGCGATGGCCACGCGCCGCGAGAAGGTGGCCCGCTGGGAGTCCGGTGCCTGCGCCCGAGCCGACCGCGCAGCTCGCCATGGCCAGCCTGCACGGCGTCAGCCCCGACGCCGTCCGGGAACTCGGCTGGCCCCGCTGGCTGCTGCTGGCCTTTGACGAGGACCAGGATGTTCTTGCGGCTCCGTGGACCCTCGTGGGTACTGTTACTTCAATGACCGCTACCGTGCGGGGAGGCGCCGTGGACCGGCGAGGGTTCCTCATCGCCACCGGTCGGCGCTCGCCGCGCTCACCAGTGACTGGGCGCAGGCGACGCCAGGGCCGCCCCGGTGACCGCGACCGGGGCCGCAGGCGGCTGACCGCGCCGATGGTCGCCCATCTTGAGCAGCGGCTCGATCACCTCCGCCGCCTAGACGACAGCCTCGGCGGCCGGGACCTGCTCCGCGTCGCCGCGGACGAGTTCGAGCTGATCGGCAAGCTCGCCTCCGGCACGCTCTATGACACCGCGACCGGGCGGCGGCTGTTCTCGGCCATGTCCGAGGCGGGCCGGATCTGCGGCTGGCTGCACTTCGACCAGGGATACTAGGCCGCCGCCCAGAAGTACTACCTCACGGCGCTGCGTGCCTCCGCCACGGCTGGCGACCCCGAGACCGGCGCGAACGTGCTGGCCTTCATGGCGATCCAGGCATACTCGGCCGGCGACCCCCGTGACGCGGTCGTGCTGGGGAGGCCGCCCGGGAACAGGTCACGGGCCGTACCGCGCCGCGGGTCCGCGCGATCTTGCACGCCCGCACCGCCCGCGCCCTGTCCAAGACCCCGGCAGCCCGGGCCGCCCAGCAGGCCGCACAAGACGAACAGGCACGGCGCGTGCTGGACGAACAAGAACGCGCCGCCCGCGCTCAAGCCAGGGCCAGGTGGGCGCCCGCCCACGATGCCCGGTGGCTAGCCCAGGCCGACCTGCTCCAGGCCGCCGGGACCTGGGGCGCCGCCGCGCCCTGGGCCAGCACCGACCCCGCTGCGGCATCGGCGATGCGCAAAAGCGAGGAACGCCTCCGCACGCTGCACCCGTTCGCGATGGCCCGCTATGACCGGCTCCGCAGCCAAGGAGCCAGCCCGCTCAACGCGATGGGCGAAGCCGCACCGCTGTTCGGCCTCCACCCGCACGCGCGTCCCGCGCCGACCCGCCCGGCGCTTGCGATCGATGCTCCAGTTGCTGGCGCCGCGCCCGAGCCTGGGATCGCTGACGGCACCTCACGCCAGCCTGCACCAGAACTGGATCCCTACCAGGACGCGGAGCGTCGTGGACGACGGATCGCCGAGCGGCTGCAAGCCCAGGCTCTTTACGGGCGTGGGACAGAACTCAGTCCCAATGAACTAGCCACTGCCCTGGAGCAGGCGAGTAGCCTGCCCGCCGAGGTCATCACACGGCTCGCACGAGGCCGGAGCGAGGAACGCGTGGCCGACGGTGCCGAGCGCGCCCGCGCCGACGGCCTCGGACACGCCTCAGCGGCTCAATCCGTCCGCGAACGCACCCATGACCTGACCGGCGCGAACCGCGACACCCAGATCGCTGATGCGGGCGGCGCGCACGTCTCATCCGACCGCACCGCGGCTCAGCTGGCGGCTGAGAGCTTCCCGCGTACCGCAGCGGACGGCGTCCGCGCCGCCGTCACAGGCCGGCTCCTGCAGCCCGAACGATCACCAGTCCGCACTGCCGCGGTCACGGACACCAAGCGCCCTGGTCTGTCCCCGTGAGATAACTGCCCCCTGAAGGACGCTTGCTGCGCGTTCTCTGGCGGCCCCCGGGCTGTTGCACGATGTTGCGGAACGCCCGCTTCGGAGAGTTTCTGCAACACATCTCTGAGGGTGTCGTGCTCGTCGTCGCTGCTGCTGCTTTGACGCGAATTCTCGCGGCCCAGCGATGTCGCCACCGCCGGCTAGACCCGGCGGCAGCACCCACGCGACGACCCGTGCGAGCCGCACTGGCACCTCTGGCAGCAGCGGGAACTCCACCTGTACCAGGTCCGACTCCCAGGGAACGCCTGCTCACGCTGGCCGCGACCCAACGCGGGATTCGCGACGTGCGCGCAGGTCACCACCTCCCTAGGGCCAACTAGCAGACCCAGACCCGCCGTCGGCCTCCCCGCAGCCCAGCCGCGCAGGCGAACAATCGCCACCTCAGGCGCGGTCACCCGTGTCCCCCGCGTGCCGGGGTTCCCGATCCCACGTCATGGTGATTTTCAGGTTCACCTCCGCTGTTCCCTTTGCCAGGATGATCCCGGTCTCGCCGCCAAGCTTTACCCCAAACTCGACCGTGAAATGCTCCGGCGCTGATGCGACCAGTTTGTCCTTTATGGTTCGCAGCACCGGCTCGAGCTGCTCCAGGGACGCAGACAACGACCGGGCCGCCTTCGCCGCCGCTTGCCCGGGCTCCGGGGAAGCCAGCATCAGGCCGCCCGGAATGTCCGCCCGGTCCGATTCCACCAGCACCACAGCCCCGGCCTCAACATCTTCAACCGACACCCGCAACAAGACCGTCACGTCGCCCCCCTCCTATCTCACCGGCTACTCGGGGTCGGCGCGCTGGCACACCCGCTGACCCTCAAATCGCTTCCCATCTGATCGGACCAACCTAGTATGACTCCGCTACGAACCGCTAAACTCTGCGGTCGCTGGTGTCCGCGTACTGCCCGGCCCATCGCCATGCTCTTGGCGTTAACTCGACACGGCCGGTGCCGAGACAATGTGACTGGACTTGTTCCTCGTCTGCATGGCGATCCCGCAAAGCGCTGTCATAATCGCCGTCACCAAGCGCTACAGTTCCGGGCCGCTGCATTCGTCGCGTATCTTCCAGAAGACATCTACCCGGCAGAAATACCTTTCTGCGCGTCTCTAACGGGCCGCGCCGAAGGGCCCGTTCAAGTACAGATCGATTAGGTGGCTCTTTGCGCGGGCTCTACAGGGGGCGGCCACGTCGCGTCACCGTTTCTAAATCTCACTTCGGGTAAAGTCGTCCTGGGCCGACCCGGCATCGGTGACGATGACTGCGGTGTAGTGCCTGGGTCTCTGCGCCCGGCTACCGGGATTCGAGGTCGAGTGCTTCGGGATGAGCCCGGCGGTAGTGCTCGTTCAGAACCTCCGTGAGGGTGCCAGGCCGGTAGGCGACGATTCGGTGCCAGATCTGGCAGCGAGTGACCGGAAGTTGGGTAACGGTCACAGGGAACGGCGGGAAAGTGCCGATCGCGATCATCACCGCCCTAGCTGATGCGCCAGGCCTGGACCACCTACCGGTGAGACACCCGGCCCGCGCATCCACGATGATCACTCCACCTATCCTCACCTATCCGCACAAGCTCTTAGCTAGCCACGTGGCGCGCTTAGTGGTATCTCTATGTTACGGATCATCACGGACGGCGAGTGAGGCTGCAAGGCTGACGATGGTGGATGAGGCGGGGCCGGAAGGTTTTACCGTCCGGATCTTGGGGTCGGACGGAAATGTCGGAGGACTTGGGGCCCTAGTCGGGGAACGTCAGGTCGTCACCTGCGCGCACGTAATTAACGCGGTGCTTGGTCGGGAACAGCGGGCGCACTCCCAACCCGAGCCGGAAGCAGAAGTGCTCGTGGATTTCCCGCTACTGGATGACAACCGGCCAGTGCGGGCCACTGTCGTCGTGTGGCTGCCGCCCGCGGATCCTCGGGGCATGGGGGACGACGTCGCCGGGCTGGTCATTGGCGGAGACCTGCCAAGCGAGGCCATAGCTGCGCGGCTTGCTGTCGAGCCCGCACGGGCCGGGCATCAAGTGCGCGTCTTTGGGTACCCGGGTGCGCCAGTCCGACCGGACGGTGGTTGGGTCTCGGCGACAGTGCGAGGAGCCTTGGGTAACGGGCGACTGCAGATCGACTCGTCACAGGATTCCGCGCTGAAAGTACAGCCGGGCTTCAGTGGTAGCGCGCTGTATGACGACGGCTCCGGGCGGATCATGGGATTGCTCGCCGCCGCGCCCATTGGCGTTTCCCCGGAGCGGGATAGCTACGCCATCAGTGCGGATCGCTTGCGCCTGTCTTGGCCCGAAATACTCGCCGGACGGTGGCAACGGGCGACGCGGACCGCCGCCTCCGCCGTCCGGAACGAGTTGACGATCTTGCACGTGTCGGACCTAAGGTTCGGAAGTAACAGAGAAGGCGTGGCGACCGCCGGCGACTCTCCGGCCAGCGGGCAAATGGCGCAGGAATTGACGATGGCGGAGCGAGCGGGGGATCCACTGTTCGGCCGGCTCCACCGCGACCTCGCGGTCCTAGCCGAGGAATACGACATCCGCCCGGACATCCTGGTTGTTGCTGGCGGTCTGGCCAGTCAGGGGCTGCCCAGTGAGTTCCGCCAGGCGATGGCGGCCATCGGAGCGCTCGCGGAAGCCGCCGACGTCCCGCGGGGACACGTGGCGATCGTCCCCGGCCGCGGCGACATCAACCAGCGGGCAAGCGCCGCCTACTTCGCGGAGGCCGAGGCTGAGGAGCGTGAGCCCGTTTTCCCGTACTGGCCGAAGTGGAAGCATTTCGCCGCAGCCTTTGGTGATTTTTACACGGGGATCGAGACCTTCACGTTCACGCCAGACGAACCGTGGACGCTATTCGAGATGCCATCCCTCAACGTCGTCGTGGCCGGGATCAACACCACGATGGCCGACAGTCACCGCGCGGAGGACCACTATGCCATGGCGGGCGAGCACCAGCTCGGGTGGTTCGAGGGACGCCTGACGCGTTACCAGCAGGACGGCTGGCTCCGCCTAGCGGCATTGCATCACATACCGGTCCGCGACGCCAAGCCCGACGGTCACACGCAAGTGCCCGCAGAGCGGGGCCTGCGCGACGCTGACGACTTCGACCGCATCCTCGGCCGAAGCGGGCTTATCGGTCTTGCGCTGAACGGAACCAGTCGACCTGCCGGAATCGATCGCCTGTCATCGGGATTGATCACTCTCAGCCCCGGCGGGGTGGTCACTGGGCATTACCATTTGGTCACGGCGCGGCGGACCGGCCTGACGCTGCGCGCGCGCCAATATGAGTCCGTACAACA
>JBEKKH010000585.1:0-5226 GCA_050010815.1 Streptosporangiaceae bacterium
CCCGTCGGGCCTCGAAGCGATTCGAGCGCTACATCGCGCGGGCCCTGGCCGACGGGTCCGCCACGGCCGGGCCGATCTTCGATGAGATGGTGGCCCTGACCGAGCTGTGGCTCGCCCGGGCCGACGAAAACCGCCCTGATCCGCCCGCTGTCGACCGGAGGATCAGGGCCGGGCTCGTCACGGCCATGGCGGTCGGCATCCCGCTGCTGCACGAGCACCTGTCCCGGACGATGGGTACGGACGCGTTCGGCCCAGAAGGTGACCGGCTGCTCGCCCTGGGACTGCTCGATATTTACTCGCACACGATCATCAGCCCCGCCACCGCCGCCGTTCTAGGGGCGACGAATACCGGTGCGGGTGGGGGCGCTGGGGGCGCTGGTGGCGCTGTGCCGCGACGGCCTGGGCCCGGCTGACATCGCCATGCCGATGAAGGCGAGCAGAAACAGGATGATAAAGCCGCCATAGTAGGTCAGGAAAGCGGCCCAGACCGTGGTCGGCAGCACGATCGCGGCCGCGCCCCCCGCGACGACCTTCCTGTTCACCGGTTTCCGGACGGAGGCGGGCGCATTCAACGCAGGCCGGGCCGCGGGCAGGCCGGCGGTAACGGCGGCGAGCTGAGCGTAGGTCCGTGACTCGAGCGCCCGGGCGGTGTGCAGGCCGAGCTCATCCCTGGTTAGCCAGCCCTGCACGAACGCGGTCTTGAGGAGATCGATTACTCGCTCGCGGTCAGCGTCAGACGCCCGGAAGGCGCCGGAGAACGGGACACCGGGCATATTCCAGTCTCGCGGCCCCATAGTGGCCTGCACCTCCCACGAGCACTATGCCCTAAAAGCGTAACCCGGCCAGGTAACGGCCGGAAGACGTCACTGCTCAGCTGCCCCACGGCATGGCCACCGAGCCCGGGGCGGTGGAGGCGACCGTGAGGAGCTGGACCTGGGCGGCAGGCCCGGCGGTCAGGGTGACCTCGTAGGCGGCCAGGGACTTGGTGATCTGCGTGGGAGTAGCGGCCAGGTTCAGGAACAGGGCACCGCCGGCCTGCGAGATGACCCCGTTCAGCGGCGGCTGCTCAGGGGTAAACGCGCAGTAGTAGTGCTGCGCCGACACGGCGTACTGGTAGACGGCGAAGTTGAGGGTCACGGACGCGCTGCCGACCTGCTGGCTAAGGATCTTCTCGATCACGCCCTGGTTATGGGCGGAGACGTAGGCGGTGAACGACAGCGGCGCCTGAATGCTTTCCTCCCACTGGACCTGCGTGAGGACACCGACCGCGGGCATGCTCGCGGTCGTGACCGGATCCGTGACGGTCAGGTCGGCGGCCAGGGCCGTGCCGCAGATCGTGGCCGCGGTCAGGGAGCCGATGGCATCGCGCGAACCGGGCGTGAAAGTAAAACCTTGCTGAGTATCAAGGGCATAGGACAATGTCATGGTGCGAACTCCTTTGGTCGTTCGCGGGCCAGCCGACGCCACAGCCGCATGACTTTCCCGTACCCGCTCCGCTAGATCGTTGCGCTGATCTTATGGTCCCGGCCGCACATGAGGGCCTGGAGACAGGTAATGCCTAGGCGGAATCCCAGTGCGGCGGCCGGTCCAGGATCAGGCGCTCGCCATCGTCCGGCTCCGGCGGGTCGCCCCAGGCGACATCGGAATCGGCCGTGCTCCGGGCCGGCAGCACCGGCGGGTCGTCCGGATCCGAACGTCCGGCGCTGGCTGGCTGGTTGGGTGCGGTGTCCGGGGGCATAATTATCATCTCTTCGGGAAGCCACGGACCGGCGGGCCGTGATCCTGGTCAGCCCATAGCCCCGTGTTGACAGCCGTGGTGACCAACTATCACGTATCGTACAGGCGGGCCTTCCCCCAGGAGGCATGCCAGTAATCCGTAGCGACCCAGACCCGAGTGACCCTGGAGAGAAATGCCCAAACGGGTTCGTCCGTACGGCTCTGCCGCAGACGCCGAGGCTGCGGCGTTGTCCCGTGGAACGAGAGCCGGAGGTGAGCCTGCAGGCGGCGAGCTGGACAGCATGCTGATGGTCCGTGAGATCGCCAGCCAGGCGGCTGAGGCCACCCGCGCGCTCAGCGATCTGACCGCTGACGGGACCGAGTTCGCGAGCCTCGATGATGTCCGCGGCGTCATCGCGAGCCTGGAGCGGATGGGTCAGGACCTGCCGCACCTGTGCGAGCAGCTCGCCCGGATGCTGGTCGTGCAGCGCGAGGAGGGCCAGATCGTGCCCGGCACGGGCCAGGACCCCGACTTCTGGGTCGTCGAGGTGGTAGAGGCACTCGCGGCCGCCGGCCAGGCCGCCGACATGATGACCGCGGCGCTGAGCCAGGCCAGCAAGACCTCGGCGGAGCTTCGCCCGGCCCGCTGACTGAACCCGGATGCTCAGGTCAAGCTGGTGAGGTCGGCGTCGAGGATGGCGCGATCGTCGGCGTCGGTGATCCCGGCGGCCTCGGCCTGACCCAGGGCCACGTGTTCGGCTACCTTCGCGGCGTCGCCGACGATCCGGTAGCAGCGCGCGAGCGCCTCGTGAGCGGTCCCGACGTCGAAGGGCCCGAGATCGTACTGAACGGCCAGAGCGAGGCAGCGGCCCGCGTGGTGCAGGGCGGGCTCGAAGCGGCCGAGGACCGTGTACACCCGGGAGCACTGCCACTCGCCGCGGGCCCAGTGCACCGGCTCCCCCACCACGCCCCAGTGATAGCGGCTCGCGTGCGCGCCGTGCACCATCTCGTCGTCGTCGGCAGCGCCGCGGTCCGGCTTTTCCATCAGGTCCCAGACGTGATTGAAGAGGGTGGCCGCGAGTCGGCGCTCCTCGTCACGGCCGAGGGACGACGGCGTCACTGGCATCGGTTTCTCCGGCCTTCCTTGACCATTTCTAATGCACGACCGCGGGCGGTGGCCGCCAGTACTTCCAGCCAGGATCCACCGCGATGAGCCGCGAGGGTCCCGGCGGGAGGCTGGCCAGCTCTGCCCGAGGGTACAGGGCCAGCCCGGCGGGAACGGGCTCCCACCAGGCTGCCCGGCCGAACACGCGGGCGAACAATTCGCGCGGCGGCCCAAGCCGGGGCACCTGGGTCCTCCCGGGCCCCAGGATGAGCTCGGCCGGAGCCGGCTGATCCGGCCGCTGCCAGCGGCAGTCGCCGGAGATCCGCAGCACCGAGCCCTGGTTGGGCAGGGCGGCGTGCGGAGTCAGGCAGTGGAAGATGATCACGTCACCCGGCTCGTAGGTGGTGGTCGCCCAGCCCGGTTCCGACTGGCTGAGCGGACGCGGACGCTGCGGCGGGCCGAGCTGGCCTCCGGGCTGAACCGCCAGGCCGCCGATCCGGGGCGGGATGTCCATCAGCGGGATCCAGCTGGTCAGCATGTCCTGGACTCCGGACACCGCGTAGTCGTAGTGGATGTACCGGCCGCGCGGGCGGGCCTGCGGGCGCTCCGGGTAGACCGCGCGCAGCACCTTGGCCGGGTAGGAGAACGCGTCAGGTCCCAGCACGCGCCGGACGACCTGTCGCAACGCCGGCAGGTACGGAAGCTGGTTGAAGGCGGGGCCGAACATGGCGGCGCGGAACGCCGGATCGGCGAGCGCGTCCATCGAGTTGACCGCGCGCGGCTGGATGGACGGTACCGCCTGGTCGTCGACCCATCCGCCCGACTGCAGCTGCGCCAGCACCGCCCGCCCGGATGCCCGGATCCGGGCGGCCGGGAGCAGGCCGCGGAAAAACAGGTACCCGTCGGCGGCCAGGCGGCGGCGCATGCCCTCCGCGTCGTCGCTCAGGGGCCTTGAGTCGGCCAGTTCATCCACACGCTCACGATAAGCACCGGCGGACAGCGGCTCGGTCAGCTCACAGCGAGCTTTCACCGCGCTATGAACTCGGCGGCGCTACTCTCCGGAATCGGCTGGGACCTTGGCGATCCAGTGGTCGCCCCGCTTCTCGAACTTCTCCTTCAGCGTCGCGTACGCCGCCCGCTGCGCGTCATCCCCCTCGCCATGGATGTGCACCGCACTGTCGCGAGCCTGGGGCCCACGGTGTCGAAGCCCCGACCAGGCCGGCCGCCCCCACACCGAAGATCCAGCGGCGCTGCTGCGGGCTCATTCCTCTCGCTTCCTCATCTTGGCCAGGGCCAGCAGGAGAACGATGGGCAGGGCAACCGCGCCGACGGTGAGCTCAGACAGGGCGGCAGGGTCCGGACGAACACCAGCCCGCTGCCGAACATGAGCACCGCGAGCAGCACGGCCAGCTCGAACAGCCCGGACCGCTGAAACCCCTGCGCCAGCAGCGCGAGCACCATCACCATGACCGAGGTGATGAACTCATAGGCGACCACGGCCGCCATCAGGTTGCTACGGCACAGCACGACGCCGGCCGGGATGATCCCGATCAGCATCGCGATCGCCGCGGCGACGAAGGCCGTCACATCAGGTCCCCTTTCCCTGGTGGCCGGAGGCGTCGGGTCGGGGGCCGGCGACAAGCCGATGAACGACCATCACATCGCGTTCGGGATCGATGCCGAGCACGAAGGTGTTCGGCGCGAGACTGCGACCACCGATCAGCAGCGTCCTGCGGGTCACGCCCTCGGGGCTGTCGTCCCCGTGGCGGGTCGGTAGTTCGGTGAACGCGCTGTCCGGCTGCTGGCCACGTACCAGCCGCCGCCACGGGGCGGCGGAGACAATTACCAGGTCACTGACAACCTCGCCGGGCAACCGCAGCGCGGGCGCGAGCCACCCAATCCGCATCCGGAACCGGGACGCGGCCTGATAGGTGACCAGTTCGGCCAGCACCGCCGCGATGGCGGCGGCCCCGGCACCGGCCAGCAATTCGTCGGTGGCGATCGAGTCGTCGAGCATGACCCAGAACGACATCATCAGGACCCACCAGACGAACCACGAGCCGACCCGCCGAGCGCAGCGCCGGACCCCGTTCCCGCCCCGTCCGGCGGCCTTTCCGTGAAGCCGTGGTGGATCCGGGCTTGGCGGCAATGCCGCCTATCCATGTCCGGCCCCAGTAGGCCAGGCCCGCAGTCTCTCCAGCACCATCAGGTCTCGCCCGCCGGATAGGCGGCCCGGGACACGTTCGCAGGGCAGTCCGGCGCCTGCTCCCGGACAGCCAACCAGAAGTTAAGCGGCAGGGAGGCTCTGGGTGGATCCGGTGCATGGGGAAGGGGGGTCCGTCCGGGAAAGAATTTCGATAATGTGCGCCTAAGGGCACGAACGGCGGCGTCGCAACGCACTCGCG
>JBEKKH010000586.1:0-5219 GCA_050010815.1 Streptosporangiaceae bacterium
CTTAGAGCCGGGCGAGCACCGCAGACTTTTTCGCGCAGAGAGGGCGGGCTGGCCGGTCACCATCGGCGCCGCGCCTTGTCAACGGCCATCAGGAAAAGGCTCTGGCGCAATTGTCGTGATCGGGCCAGTTGCCGAGCAGGACGCGTTGGCGGTAGCAGGTCGGAGTTTGGCGCGTCCGTACATCTGTCGTTTGATCATCTTTAAAGTTACGTGACCTGCCACCCGTATATCTAGCGTTATTCGCGTGTTGGACCCCTCCCGGAGCCGGACGTGTGTTACTGCTGTGTTGGCCGCCGCAGCCGGTCAGCCACCGCGTCTGCGCCTCGGACCAGGCGTGCCTGCCTGAGGCCCGAAGACCGGCCGCCGCCGGTGACCGACTTGGTCAGCCGTCCGTCCAGCGCTCCCTGCCGCCAGGCGGGAATGACGCACCGTGACAAACGACTCGTACCCTGATGAACAAATCACCCTGCCGATTCGGAATAGCCGACGTGTAAGTGCAGCCGCGGGATCAGCGTTGCACAGATCATTCATTAAGGGTTTCAGGTTGTCCGTCGATTCCGGTGCCTCTGCCTCGGGCTGGCCTGTACTGGGTCGGCTGCTCGCGGTTATGGTACGGAGGATGGAGGGGTCTGCGGCGGGAATGGCCGCTGCTGGCGTGCATGGTTTCCCGGTCGTACTGACGAGTTTTGTCCGCCGAGAGCAGCCGGTTGGGGCGGTAGCTGGCCTGATGGGAGGGTACCGGCTGGTGACCGGGCCGGGCCGGGTGGGCAAGATCCGGCTGGCCGGTGCCGTCGCCGGGCGGACAGCGGCCCGGTTCGCGGATGAGGTGTGGCTTGCCAGATTGGCCCCCGTCGATCATCTGGACCAGTTCCTTTCAGCGGTGGCGTTGGGGGTGCGAGAGCAGTCGAGAGTGCCTGCGGCCGGGGCGGTGGCGTGTATCTCATTGAGAAGCCGCAAGGTCTCGGCGCTGCACGACTCGAGCGCTGCTGGACCACCGATGTCTACCGTGAGCATCCGATACATCGTCCACGATGTCGACGCCGCCATCGACTTCTACACCACTTACCTGCAGTTCGAGCTGCAGATGCACCCGAATGACCTGTTCGCCATGCTCGGGCGCGGTGATCTCCGCCTGGTCCTGGTCAAGCCGGCCGGCCCGCAAGGCCCCGCCGGGGGCGGCGCGGCGATGCCCGACGGCCGGATGCAGGAGCCAGGAGGCTGGAACCGGTTCAGCGTCGAGATCCCCGACCTGGCGGCCACCGTCACGGAACTGCGCAGCCGCGGCGCCCGGTTCCGCAACGACGTCGTCACCGGTACAGGCGGCAAGCAGATCATCATCGATGATCCCTCCGGCAACCCCGTCGAACTTTTCCAGCCGATCCTTCCCGAAGCCAGGATGGCCCAGCCGACGACATGACAACTGGCGGCGCGGTTCGGGAACCGTCCGGGCCGTCGGAGAAGTCGCCAGGGAACCAGGGCAGTCATCAGGACGGGGGCAGCAGAAACGATTCCCGCGCTGGCCTTCACGCTCAGATCCCGCCTGTTCGGCACGCAGCTGGCAGAGCGAGCGAGCCAGCCTGCCGGTGGCACACCGAACGGCGTCCAGCCGTTTTCCTGGAGCCAGGCAACGAACGCGTCCACAACGCGCCGAGGTTCGGCCCGCGCTCCCGGACCCCGAGTTCGTCAGATGGGGGCGACCGCGTCTTGTCCCGCTTCAGGAAACAGCTGCACCGCGCACCCGAACTCGCACCGTGGATCTATGCCAGCGCCAGCGCCCAGCGGTGGGATCCGCGACAACAACGCCGTCGCCGACGGCGGCACGGCCAGCCTCGTTCGTGTTGCCGCCCATCGCCACAGTGAATGATGTTTTACACCCTGGTGACATACTGGCGGTATGCCGGGGCGAGCCACAGGCGGAGGCGATACCGAGCCGTCGGCCATGCTCCGAGCGCAACACGCCGAGGCCACTCGCCGCGCAGTGCTCGCCGCCGCCCGTTCCCTGTTCGGGAGGAAAGGCTATGCCGAAACATCGGTCGACCAGATCGCGGACGCGGCGCGCGTCACAAAGGGCGCGGTGTACCACCATTTCGCCAGCAAGAAGGCCTTGTTCCGCGCTGTGTACACGGAGGTGGACGCCGAGGCGATAGCGCGTGCGGTCCGAGTCGGAGACTCGCGGGAGCCGCCGCTCGACCAGCTTGTCGCCAAGGTCAACGCCTACCTGGATGCCGCACTCGACGACGAGATCCGGCGGATCACGCTGATCGACGCGCCAGCCCTCGGTATCGAGCCGCAAGCTTCCCCTGACCTGCAGGCGGCCAGTGCGGGTGTCCGGTCGTTCATCGCCACGTCTATCGCGCACGGCCAGATCGCCGACCTTGACCCTGATGTTCTCACTCACCTCATCGGGGGCCTGGCGTGGCTGGGCGGCATGCTTGTCGCGCGCGCCAGCGACCCTGACGTCACCAGAGCGGCACTTGGGAAGGCGCTCGACGCGATGCTCCGAGGTCTGGCTCCACGCAAGAGGTAATGGCGCTTGCCGGCCACCGAACCGGGCTTGACTAAGTTACATACCGATAGTATGTTTAGTACTTATGGAACGTGGGAGGCTGGAAACCAGGCTCGGGCCGTTGGCCTGGCGGTCGTCCGGCCAAGGGCCGGCGCTTGTTTTCTTCGCCGGTGCGATCGCTAATGGTGACCTGTGGCGTGACGTTGTCGTCGGGCTGGAGGACCGCTACCGGTGCATCACGATCGACCTCCCGCTGGGAGCGCATCCTTGGCCGCTGTCGCCAGGAGCGGACCGGTCGGCCACCTCGCTGGCCCGGCTACTGCTCGACTGCCTCGACCTGCTGGAGGTGGAAGATGCCACGGTGGTCGCCAACGACACGGCCGGCGGCCTGCTCCTGCTGTCGCTTGCCACTGGCCATCCCGCGCTCGCGCGAGCGGGCCGTCTCGTCCTGACGAACTGCGAGAGCTACGACCAGTTCCCGCCGGACAAGCTCAAGAAAGCGGCGGCGCTGTGTCGCGCATTTCCCCGGCTCGCCCGGGCGCTGTCCCGGCTGCAGCAACGGTCGTCCGCCGCGCGGCGCAGGGGCATCGCCACGGTTACCGCTAGCGGACTGGATCCTGCGCGCGAAGAATCGTTCTTCGGCCCGGCCCGACGCGATCCGCGGGTGGCCGGCGATCTCGTCGCGGCCCTGGCTGGCTGCCGCCCGCAGCTTCTCATCGATGCCGCAGAGGCGATCCCGCGCTTTGACCGGCCGGTCCTGCTGATCTGGGGCGAGTCGTGCGACTTCTTCCCGATGGCTGGCGCGCAGCGGCTCGCCTCTGATTTCCCACGGGCCACGCTGGTCTCCGTACCCGGGGCCAAGACATGGGTCCCGATCGACAACCCGGCCGTGGTGGTCGACGCCATCGCCGAATTCGTACCGACCTCAGTGCCGTGACCAGGACCCTTGTTCATCTGCGGCCGTGCCAGCATGCTCGGGTGTGTCGCCGCCTGCGCCGGCGGCATACGGCCGGGAAATCACCTTTGAAGGAGGGCGGACCGCCTGCTGCGGCAACGAACGCAGATCGAGTTCCGGGTGCCGGTCCTGCGCTCCCGATCCGGAAAAGTGATCTTCCCGAACGGCACGTCCGGTCCAGCACGTGAAATGGGTAAGATCTCAGTCCGGTATGTCGTCGGGTTTGCTTACTACAACGCCGAAGAGGTCGCCGATCGCGGCCAGGCTGGCCGCTTGCAGTGCCGCCGCTGGCACCGGAACGCCGTCAGGTGCGGGATCTGATGGACTGAGCGATCAGGCGGCGGCGCTCCGGGAGACCGCGCTCATCATGATCGACTGCCAGAACACCTACCGTCAGGGCATCATGCAGCTGGAAGGTGTCGAAGCCGCGCTGGCAGAGGCGGCGCGCTTCCTCGCCCGCGTGCGGGCGGCTGGCATACCGGTCTTCCACATCATGCACGACGCCGAAGGGTGGTGGTCCGTGCCATGTCGATCGCCTTCTTCGGTGGGTGCCTGGAATTGACGCTAGCGGCGCGGAGCTGTCCCCGCCAGGCCGCAGGCCCCGCAGCCGGGATTTTCGCTGCGGTCATAGCATTACGTGGTTCACAGGCGACCACCCCGGCGTGGGCTGGCGACGATCGGAGGCCGTGCGCCATCGACAGGTCCAGCCAGGCCGAGAATGACGCACCGTGACCAGCTAAACGAACACTAATCAACAAACCACCCATAGCGCCGAATTTGTGTGCAAGGGAGTCGCGGCGGCCGCTCGGGCCGGACGCACGCAGATTAACCGGATCTGGGTGTGCCGTCCAGCTGCTGGCTTTGCGGTCAGGACCGGCCAGCACGCCGTGAGCGAGGTGCCGGGCAACGTCGTCGAGCATCCTGGCAGGCGGGCCCGGGACGGCCGTCAGCGGGCCGCGGCTGGCCACGCTTAGATTTCCGCCGGGCTCTTACATCGGGGTGTGCGGGAACTCGGCGGAGCGCCGCTGGAATGAAAGAATCTTGGGATTGCGGATCACGCCGTCGCGGATCTCGATCGCCCGGCCGATGGTCTGGTCGCGGTCCCACGCGCCGGGCCCGTCCATCACGGTACGCAGGTGCGGGATCAGCGCCTCGCTGATCTCCCAGGTGGCGGAGTTCCACAGGTAGGACGGGCTGTGGTCGACTCCGTAGTAGTGCATTGCCTCGCCGACGGCGAACATCGGCTCCGCGAACGAGGTGGGCCGCGCCCACTCAAAACCCATGCCCTCGTCGCAGGCCACATCGACGAACAGGCTGCCAGGTGCGAACAACGGCAGCTCGTCACGGGTGACAAACATCAGCGGCGCGTCGGTGTCCTGCAGTACGCAATTGACGACGATGTCATGCCCGGAGAGGAACTCCGCGATCGGTACCGGGCCGCTTGGCGTCAGTACCAAGATCCGCGCCGGGTCTTCAGGCGCGGGCTCGAAATGAACCATGCGGACCGACGGGATAGGTGAGGCGACGGCAGGCACGTTACGGTGGGTCAGCACGGTCACGTCGGGGATCCCGAGCGCCGTCAGCGCGTTGACCGCCCCGCGGGCGGTCGCGCCGAAGCTGATCACAGCGGCCCGGACGCGCCGTCCGTATGCGCCGGTCATGCCCAGCAGCTGCAGGGACTGCAGCACCGAGCAGTAGCCCGCGAGTTCGTTGTTCATGTGGAAAACGTGCACGCCGAAGCTGCCGTCAGCCGTCCAG
>JBEKKH010000587.1:0-5217 GCA_050010815.1 Streptosporangiaceae bacterium
GTCACCGCGAACAACCTGTGCATGCAGCTGCAGGCCGACATCCTCGGCGTTCCGGTCAGCCGTCCCGTCGTGGCGGAGACCACCGCGCTCGGCGCGGCGTATGCCGCGGGCCTGGCCACCGGGTTCTGGGCCAACACCGGCGAGCTCAAGGTCAACTGGAACGAGTCCCAGCGCTGGCTGCCCGAATGGAGTGAGCAGCAGCGCGAAGATGGGTATGCAGGCTGGAAGAAAGCCGTGCAGCGCACGCTGGACTGGGTGGAGGTGGACTGATCTCGTGATGGCGGACCTGTCCCCGGCGGCGCGCGAAGACGCGATGGCCAGGATGACCGAGCAGGAACTGGACATCCTGGTCGTGGGTGGCGGTGTCGTCGGGGCAGGTAGCGCGCTCGACGCTGTCACCCGCGGGCTGACGACGGCGATCGTCGAGGCCCGCGACTGGGCGAGCGGCACCTCAAGCCGGTCAAGCAAGCTCATTCACGGCGGCCTGCGGTACCTGGAGATGCTCGATTTCGGGCTGGTCCGGGAAGCCCTCACCGAACGCGGCCTGCTGCTCGACCGGATCGCCCCGCATCTGGTGCGGCCCGTACCGTTCCTGCTCCCGCTCAAGCACCGGATCTGGGAACGTGCCTACGTGGGCGCCGGGATAGCGCTCTACGACACGATGGCCTTCACCTCGGGCACGGCCCACGGGCTGAAGCGTCATCGGCACCTGACCCGCAAGCACGCCCTGCGTGAGGCGCCCTGCCTGCGCCCGGACGCCCTCACCGGCGCGGTGCAGTACTGGGACGCGCAGGTGGACGACGCCCGGCACACCCTCACCGTGGTGCGCACCGCCGCCTCGTTCGGGGCGCTGGCCGCCAACGGGGCGCAGGTGGTCGGCCTGCTGCGGCAGGGCGAGCGGGTGACCGGCGCGACGGTCAAGGACATCGAGACCGGGCGGACGTTCGAGGTGCGCGCTAAGCAGGTCATCAACGCCACCGGCGTGTGGACCGATGACACCCAGGCGCTCGCCGATACCCGCGGCCAGTTCCACGTGCGCGCGTCCAAGGGCATCCACCTCGTCGTGCCCCGCGACCGGCTGCAGTCAAGCACCGGGATCATCCTGCGGACCGAGAAGAGCGTGCTGTTCATCATCCCGTGGGGACGGCACTGGATCATCGGCACGACCGACACCGACTGGTCACTCGAGAAGGCCCACCCGGCCGCCAGCTCCAGCGACATCGACTACCTGCTCGAGCACGTCAACGCGGTCATCCAGTCACCGCTCACCCGCGAAGACGTCGAAGGCGTCTACGCGGGGCTGCGGCCGCTGCTCAGCGGTGAATCAGAGTCCACGTCGAAGCTGTCGCGCGAGCACGTCGTGGGCCACCCGGTCCCTGGCCTGGTCGTCGTCGCAGGCGGCAAGTACACCACCTACCGCGTGATGGCCGCCGATGCCGTCGACGAGGCGGTCCGAAGCCTCGACGCCCGGGTGCCCGACTCCTGTACCGACCAGGTGCCCTTGACCGGAGCCGACGGATACCGGGCGCTGTGGAATCAGCGGCACGCGCTGGCCGCCTCGGCCGGCGTGCACGTCGCCCGCATCGAGCACCTGCTCAACCGCTACGGCTCCTGTGTGCATGAGCTGCTGGCGATGCTGCGGGACGAGCCTTCGCTGGCCACCCCGCTTCCCGGCGCGGATGACTACCTGCAGGTCGAGGCGCTGTACGCGGTGACCCACGAAGGCGCCCGGCATCTGGACGACGTGCTGGCCCGCCGCACCCGGATCTCGATCGAGGCCTGGGACCGCGGGGTGGCCGCCGCCCTGACCGTCGCCGGGCTGATGGCGGGGCCGCTGAACTGGGACGAGGAGCAGAAGCAGCGGGAGATCAAGCACTACCTAGTGCGGGTCCAGGCCGAGCGCGATTCGCAGACCAAACCCGACGACACGACCGCCGAAGCCGCCCGGCTGGGCGCGCCCGATATAGTTCCGCTCCTCTGAGCACTCCCGCCACCTGCGTCAATCTTCTGGCCTGTCACATTCCCTCGTCGCGGACGGTCATAGTACGAGACCGGCGAGACCCCGCCGGCTTGACTGGACCATGCGAGCCAGGGGGACAGCATCATGCCGACACAGGTACCGGCACAGGCACAGGCACAGGTACCGGCACAGGCACAGGCATCAGCACCGGCGGCCAGGCCAGAGCGGATGAAGAACCCGGCGGTCATCATTCCCGAGGCCATGAAGCCGATACTTGCCCTTTACGCGGTCGCGGGCAAAGGCGGGGTGCCACCGGCCACGCTCGAACTTGTCCACTTGCGCGCGAGCCAGGTCAACGGATGCAGCGCCTGCGTGGACTCCGGCTGGCGGGCCGGCCGGAAGGCGGGCGAAACCGACGAGCGGCTCTTCGCGGTGGCCGCGTGGCGCGACGCCCCCTACTTCACCGAGGCCGAACGGGCCGCGCTGGCGCTGGCCGAAGCGGTCACCCGGCTCAGCGACCGGCCCGACCTGGTCCCCGACGAGATCTGGGACGAGGCCGCCCGGCACTACGACGAGCCAGGGCTCGCCGCCCTGATCCTGATGATCGCCACCACCAACGTCTTCAACCGCCTCAACGTCACCATCAGGGAGCCGGCGTGCGGCTTTCACGGCACCGGGCGCACACGCCGCTAGTTTGCATCCAGATGCTCAGCCTTGCTGCTACGAGTCACACACTGCCGCTGGCATCATCCCCGGAGGACGCGGTTGCCCCACGTACTGGTGGGGGTCACCCGGATGAAATGCGCAGCCACACCCTCGATCCACGGCTCAAGCCCGGCGCCGATGACCGACGCGCGCTCGGCCTCGGTATCCAGATGATGCGCCGCTCCCCGCACCAGCACGATCCACCCCTCGCGCGCCTCCAGATCGAGCTGGTCGGCCTCCACGGCGACCTGGTACTCGGCGTGCGCGATACCAGTACGCAGGTCTTCGTCAAAGAGGGCGGGGTCCCACGTGCCCAAGACAACCGATTCGCCGTCGATCCTGTACACGGTCGGCAGCGCCGTGGGCCCATACCGGCTGTTGTAGACCAGACGCCCCACACCGCCGCTGGCGAGCAGCCGCATGCATTCGGCCTCACTCAAAGGCTCCAGCACACGCCGGTCACTCACTCCGGGGTCGGGCGAAGCAGAACCGCTGGGAGAACTGAGGTCGGCTTCATCATCTGGCATAACTCCAAACCCTAGTCGCCCTGCCCGGCGATAGCACGCGGGCTCGGCGCGTAGGTCGAGGCAGTCAACCTGCCTCCCGTCATCGAATGTCAGCAGGCTGATCGGGGCCGCGCGTTCCTCGTCTCGCTCTGCGGCATGTTCAGGGTTGGGCCAGCGAGTGCCGGAACGCTCGCCGCGCCCCCGCTGGATGCTTCACGACCGGCAGCAGCGCTTTCCGGCGTCGCAGTTGGACCGCCGGTTCAGGGCTGGACCTCAGCCGATGCGGCAGTGACCTCCCAGCCGGTGGTGTCGTGTGCGGAGGCGTCGCCGTTGACACCCCACGCGGTGGTGAGCGCGCCGGCCACATCGGTGGCAGCGACTGAGAGCGTGACGGGGCGCCGGGATGGCGGTGAGCCGAGCGATGACGTCCTCGATCGGCACGCCCGGGGCGAGCACGGCGATCGGCCGGGGCGGAGACGGGGTGCCTTCGGCGGGCCCTGGGCAACCCGGCGCTGCCTCGCGGGAGCCGCGCTGACGTCCTGGGCCCACCGCGGCCAGGCCGGGCGCGAGCGAGCCGCCAGTTTCCCCGCCGCCGTCAGTGCCCTACGTAACCGTGGGCGTATGCCAGGCCGGGCTCACGCATTCCGAGCACCATGCCGGCTGCTTCCAGCGGCGGCATATCAGCCAGCCAGCCGGGCCTTGTTCTTCCGCAGTGCCTCGTGGGCCTCCGCCTGCCCGGGCGTTCCCTCGAGGGCAGGCTTCGTCGGGGATAACAATTTTCAGGCGGATGATCACTCCCCGACGCCACCGGAGCGGCGACAGCGGGACAGCCTGCCTTGCCTGCGCGAACGCAGAAAGGCCAAGGCCACCATGGGCATCGGGCCACATCCGGGCGGGTTCACTCAACCGCAGGAACACCGGGCTGCGGACCGGCATGCGAGCGCAGACCCGGCGGAGCAGAGTAAAACTATGGTCGTACTGCGGCCGCGCCCCCGGCTGCCCGGGCAGCCCAGGCAGCTGGACGCGGGCCCGCTCGAGCCCCTGATCCGCTCGTTCGCTCTGCACCTGGCCGCCGAGGGCAAGGCAGCTAGGACGGTGCGGGGCTACACCTCGGCGGTGCGCTGGTTCGCCGTCGGCTACCTGGCCGACGAGGCCGCCAAGACCAGCTGGGAGCAGGTGGACGCCCAGGATGTCCAACGGTGGATGACGCGGCTGCTGCACCGGTACAGCGCCGCCTACGCCAGCATCCAGTTCCGGGCGCTGCGGCAGTTCTTCAAGTGGCGGGCCGACGAGGACGAGCTCCCGGACCCGATGGCCCGGCTCCGCGCGCCGAAGGTGATAGTGACGGCGGTCCCGGTTTTCACCAGCGTAGAACTACCGGAACTGGACAAGGCCTGCCAGGGCAGGTCATTCGCCGCGCGCCGCGACGCCGCGATCATCGCGGTGTTCACCGCGACCGGCATCCGGCTCTCCGAACTGGCCGGGATCCGCTGCCACCCCGGCGACCCCGCCCGCAGCGACCTGGACCTGCACGCCCGGGAGATCCGGATCCGCGGCAAGGGCGGCAAGCCCCGGACCGTCAAGATCGGCCATCAGGCGGCCCGCAGCCTGGACCGCTACCTGCGGGCCCGCGCCCGGCACGCCCAGGCCCACCGGCCGCAGCTGTGGCTCGGCGCGGGCAACCGGGGGCCGCTCACCGCGACCGGGATCTACCAGATCGTCGCCCGCCGCGGCCGGCAATGCGGCGTAAAGGTGTACCCGCACCGGTTCCGGCACCACTTCAGCCACACCTGGCTCGACCGTGGCGGCGCCGAACGGGACCTGATGGAACTCAACGGCTGGACCTCCCCGCAGATGCTCACCCGGTACGGCGCCAGCGCCCGCGGCGCCCGCGCCCGCCGCAGCTACGACCGCATCATGGACGACAGCACCTGACCCCGGCCATGACACGTCCCGCAGCACCCCGGCGCCCGGACACCGGTGCGCCGGGCCCCGAGAGCTACGCGGGCAACGCGGCCAAGGCATGCCCGGCACGGACGCTGGCGG
>JBEKKH010000588.1:0-5205 GCA_050010815.1 Streptosporangiaceae bacterium
TTCAGGCCGCCCCTCAGTACCAGCAGCCCGAGTACCAGCAGCCGCAGTATCAGGGCCAGCCCCAATATCAGCAGCCGCAGTACCAGGGCCAGTACCAGCAGGGTGCCGGTGCCATGGGTGGAGGGGGCACGCTGCAGCGGTTCCTCGGCGGCGGATTCGGCCGCGCCATCGTGACCGGCGCCGGGTTCGGCATCGGTGACGACATCATCAACAAGATCTTCTGACGACTCCGCTTCGGCGGGTTTCTTCGCCCGGCTAACGCCCTCTTACCGCCAGGCAGGAACCGCGATCGACCCGTAGTCAGGTCCCAGACCGGCACCGTCCGGTCAGCGCCCGCGTGACTCGGGTATTGGTGTGACGCGTGTGACGCGTACCGCGCAGCGGCGATCGCAGGCGTGCCGCTGACGTGTGCCGGGGTCCGGCGGACCTGGTTCGCGGGACGGGACAGTACGTGTGTTGCTGTGGTTGCGGCGGCGGGGGCATAGATCGTGGTGGATCCGGGCTCCGTGGTGGATCCGGTGCATCCCCGGCCCGCAGGCCAGGTCCGGCAGCATCGCCTGGCACGCCGGCTCACTACCGAGGCGACGGCCAGGCCCTGAGGCAGGGCCGGCGGCCGGCCGGTATCCGGTACAGGGCGCGGGTGCCACGGCACGTCCCGGACCGCCCGCTGGCCGTTGACACCCGCCAGCCCCCGCCGCGACCGCGGGCACCTCACGGGCCCCGGCCGGCACGCCCGTCACTCAGGCGGGACACCCCCGGCACGGCCGCCGTCACATCCGGCCGGCACGATGGAACCCTGAGCCGGCCCCGGCCGGCCCAGCTCGCCATCGCGCCGGCCGCAAGGCCCCGGCCGGCGCCGGCATCGGGGAGTCACCGCCAGCACGCGCGCGGCAGGCCGGGGAACCCCGGCCATCTGGCCCGCGCAGCGACCGGCCACGCGGGCACCATGCCGGCCCGGTGCATCCCGCAGCCGTATGCCGACCGTGAAAACACCCGCCGCCGCTTGACGACCAAGGCAGCGATCAAGCAGTCGCGGGGGCCGTAACCGCCACCGGCCAGGACCTGCCCGGCCCGCGGCCCGGCAGCCGGCGAGACCCGGGCGGCCCGCGCCGGTAACCGGCCGGCGAGAGCCTGGCCCGCCCCGCCAGCCCCGCCCCGCCCGCCAGCTTGCCGGGCCGCCCGCCAGCTTGCCGCGCCGCCTTCCAGCCCGCTGCCCCGGAACCGGCCCCCGGGGTATGGGTGCGGCACCGTGCACCGAAGAATGTGCACGGTGCCGCACCCATACCCATCCAGCCGGGCACGCACGTGACGGGAACGCATGCTGTGACGCCAGAGGCCAGTACGCGCTTCCCTGCGGAACAGGACGGCCAGATCCCCGGCCCGGGACGGATCCCCGGTGACACCGGTGGTGGCGATGCGGCGCCCGCGCCGGGTGGTGCAGCCTGCCCGGCAAGGATTGCGGCGGATCCAGGCTCCGCGGCGGATCCAGAGCCCCCCCCGTGCACCGGATCCACCGCCAAGCCCGGATCCACCACGGAAGATGACGGGGGCGGGGGTGGGTGGGATGGGCGGGGCCAGAGGGACGTCAGGGGTCGCGGCCGGGATGGGCGGGCCGCCGGAGCATGCCGACCCTGGGCTCAGACCCGGGTTATCGTCACGCCACAGTTTTCAAGGGCTCCGACTCCCTGGCAGGATCGGCCAACCGGACAGGCGTCGCCGGTCAGGCCGTGAAGAGGCGGTCGCAGACGCGGGCAGCCGCCTTGCCGTCGTCGAGGGGGCAGAACCTGGCCGCGAATTGCTGGTAGGCGTCGCGGTAGGAGGCGGCGACGGCGTCGATGTCCTTCAGCGCCCCGATCACCTCGGCCGAGGTGGCCAGCAGCGGTCCCGGCGCCTCGGCCTCGAAGTCGAAGTAAAAGCCGCGCAGTTTATCGCGGTATTCGGCCAGGTCGTAGGTGAAGAACACGATCGGCCGGCCGGTGACCGCGTAGTCGAACATGGCCGAGGAGTAGTCGGTGAGCAGGACGTCGGCCACCAGGTACAGCTCGGTGATGTCGGGGTAGGCGGTGACGTTGAACGCGAACCCGTCGCGCATGCCAGCCGGGACGTCGTCCGCCATGTGATGGTGCCCCCGGATGAGGAACACATGGTCCTGGCCGAGCTCCCGCCAGGCGCGCTCCAGATCCAGGCGCATGTCGAACCGGTACCTGCGGCCGTTCGCGTACACCTGGTTGTCGCGCCAGGTCGGCGCGTACAGGACGACCCGCTTGCCCGCGGGCAGGCCGAGCCGGTCCCGCACCCGCGCCGCCAGCTCGGCCTGGTCGCCGCGGCGCAGCAGGTCGTTGCCCGGGTAGCCGGACTCGCAGATCTCCCCGTCGTACCGGAAGGCCCGGCGCATGATCGGCGTGCTGAACGGGTTCGGCGATAGCAGCAGGTCCCACTGGGCGACGTCGTTGGCCAGGTGGTCGAAGTACGCCGTGCCGCTGATGAACTGCGGGTTGGAGATGTCGAACCCGATCCGCTTCAGCGGCGTGCCGTGCCACGTTTGCAGGTAGAACTGGCCAGTGCGCTTGCGGAACGGTGCCTGCATGTCGTCGTTGGAGACCAGGTACCTGGACCGGGCCAGCGCCTCGTAGTACTCCTCTGTGCCGCGGAGCACGCCGGTGCCGCCGTCGGGCACCGGCACCGACCAGTCCGTGATGGCCCACAGCTGCTCCCGCTCATCACCGCGGCGGCGCAGCTCTTCCGCGATGCCGAGCGGGTTACTCCCGCACTGCTTGCCCTTCCAGCTGACGAACAGGATCTGGTCCCGGACCGGGGTGCGGCCCATCATCGGGTAGAAGCCGCGCCGCAGCGCCCGCTGGCTGAAGTTGCCCTGCTCGATGCGACGCAGCTTCGGCTCGGCGGTGAGCATCGGGTCGTCGTGGCCGGTGACGATCAGCCGGTACCACTTGCGTCCCGCCGCCACCCGCTGGCCGGGAACGTCGTCCAGCCGGTCGTGGTCGTACTTGAGCTCCGCGAGCGTGTCGGGGCCGCCGCCCACCGGGCGGACGTACAGGTTCCATTCGCCGTCGCGCAGCGGGATGGCCGGGCCGAAGAACGGCATCCGGTCCAGGTCGGCCTCGATGCTGAAGCGGTCGCCGTCACGGCGAAAACCGATGACATGGGCATCGGACGACCCGATCCTGCGCAGCACCGTCTCGTACGAGCCGCCCGCGCCGAGGAAGCTGCCGCGCAGCATCAAGCGCCCGTCCGGGTGCCACTCGTGCTCGTCGATCACCGGACGCGGGGTGCGCTCTGCCATCACAAGGTCACCGTAGCGGCTCCGCCCGACCACGGCCTCACGGCGGCCGAAGACGTGCCTGCTTTCCGGCATGCCGTCCGGCCACGCCACCCTTACCCGTGGCCGCCCGGCCAGCTTGAGGTAGACATCCCAGGCCATTCCGTCATCCCCGACGACCCGGCCCACCCGGTCCGCCACATCTCCGGCCCCGGCCAGGTCGCTCAGCGGCACCCGCGCCAGGAACTTACCCGCGCCGCTGGCCGCGGCGGGAAAGGACCGGGTCGCCGCACCGCGATTGCGCACCAGGATCAGCTCGGCCGGATCACCTGAGGCGTCAGCTCCGGGTACCTCGACCTCGACCTCGACCGCCTGGCGGCCGAGGCCGACCGCATCCGCCGGAACCACCGCATCCGCCGGAACCACCGCATCCGCCGGAACCACCGCATCCGCCGGAACCACCGCATCCGCCGGAACCCCGTCGCGCCAGGCGTGGCCGGCCGCGAACGCGCCGAGCCGCCAGACCGCTACGTTCAGGCCGCGCCCGGCCCACCGGGCGCCGAACCTCAGTCCCGGGCCGAGCTGGCGCGGCGGCGGCCGCTCGGCGCGGCCAGGCCCGGGGGTGTGCACGCGGGCCGGACGCCAGACGCCGTGGCCGCGGACGAGCATGTAGCACTGCCACTCCCCGGGCCGGCCGAACCGGCGGGGGTTGATCGCGAACCGGAAACCGGACCAGGCGTAGTTGTAGCGGTCCTGCTCGGAAAGCGCGGTGGCGTCCGGGTTCAGGAACGAGCGGACGGGGACGATCATCGGCAGCCGGCGGCCAGGAGGCCGCAGGATCACGATCTTGGAGGTGTTCCTGCGCCTGGCGAGATCGACCGACGGCACGTTGGCCCGTCCGGTGACCACCAGCCGGCCGCCCCGCCCCTTCTGGTCACGGGCCTCCGGGGCCTCCGGGGCCTCCGGGGCCTCCGGGGCCCAGCCGATGTCGTCTACCTGCATGAACGGGTCGAGGTCGCGCCAGTGCGGCCGGAACACGCGGGCGGGCACCGGCACCGGGGACTCCTGCCGGAACGGCAGGTCGGCGCGCAGCCGCCCCCAGCGCCGGACCATGGGGATCTGCCGTACCGGCTGGTCCATCATCCAGGCGGCCAGCTCGGCGAGCTGCGGCGTGGCCCGGATCCGGACCAGATGATAGGCCAGCTTGTGCGTCGCGGGCAGGCTGCGCAGCACTCGGCGGCCCACGGGGTCCAGGTACCCGTTCACCAGCTCGGTGAACTCGGCCCGGTACGCCTCGGTCACCTTGTGCAGGTCCTGGACGTACAGCCACAGGTCGTTCTTCAGGGCCTTGCGCTGGTGGGCCCGCAGCAGCTTGCCCGTCGAGTGCGCCGCGATGAACGCGTCGATGTCGTCCAGCGCCGTCATCCGGTCCCGCAGGTTGGCAATGCTGCCGCGGCTCTGCGTGATCGACAGGCCGCCCTGCGCCCGCTCGCGCCAGTAGTAGACGATGTCGGGAAGCACGTCCACGGCGGAGGCCAGCACGTGCGCCTTGGTCATCAGCCGGATGTCTTCCCACACCACGTTCTCGGGAAAGGACAGCTGGTGGGAGTCCCAGAAGCGGCGCCGGAACAGCTTGTTCCACACCGACACGTCGTAGAGCAGCCGCGGCGTCTTGGTGATGTGCGTCCCGACCTGCCGGCCCTTGATGGCCAGCGAGTGCAGCGCCGACGGGCTGATCCCCTTCGGCCCCATCCGCAGCACGGCGCCGCTGGCGAAGTCGGACCCCGAGCTCTCCAGCGCGTGCACGAACAGCTCATAGGTGTTGGCGGGCAGCAAGTCATCGCCGTCGACGAAGGCGAGGAACTCGCCGCGGGCACGCTCGACACCCCGGTTGCGCGCGCCGCCGGGGCCGCCGTGCGCCGGCTGGA
>JBEKKH010000589.1:0-5172 GCA_050010815.1 Streptosporangiaceae bacterium
TCTCGGTGTAATGCACGTGCCACGGCTGCCCGTCATGCCCGGACAGCTGCGGGTGGACCGGGTGCTGGATGAGAAGCGCGTTCAGCCGGGCGGCGGCGTCTTCGCCGTCGCCCTCGGCGCAGGCGACGAAGAACGCCCGGAGCTCAGCCCGGAGGCCCCGCATCGCATCGAGATCGTTGCGGGTCAAACCGGTATTGAGGTGCTCCCGGTCGGCGACCAGGTCGCGCAACCCGGTCAGGTTGGCGAGCCGATCGCCATCTTCGCCCCCGGCGCCGGCCGTGTTCACGAGCCGGACCGCGAGCTCAGCGTAGGAGTTGAGATCCACTCCCGTTCCCTCGCTGCCCCGTCCAGATACGACGGGGATGGGTTGGTATGTAATGGCCTGTTGCCGGTTTCGAGTATGGCACCATCGGCGCGGTCGGCGCCAGCACCGCGCCGGCGCATCGTGGCACCATGACTACACCAGCCACCCGCCGGGCGCCGCGGGCGGGGTCTGTATCGTGTGGATTATGTTTGCTGCGACTGCCGCGCGTATTGACGCCGATGATCCGCTGGCCTCACTTGAGCTCGGCGAGCGGCCGGACCCGGTGGCGCCGGACGGGTGGGTCACGGTCACGGTCAAGGCCGCCGCGCTCAATCACCATGACGTCTGGACGCTGCGCGGGGTGGGTATCTCCGCGGACCGGCTGCCGATCGTGCTCGGCTGCGACGCCGCGGGCATCGATCCGGACGGCCGTGAGGTCATCGTGCACGCGGTGATCGGCGACCCCGATGCGGGCGGTGGCGACGAGACCCTCGACCCGCGCCGGTCGCTGCTTTCCGAACGTCACGACGGGGTCTTCGCCGAACAGGTCCGCGTGCCGCGCCGCAACCTGGTGCCCAAGCCGCCCGCGCTGTCGTTCGAGGAGGCGGCCTGCCTGCCGACGGCCTACCTGACCGCGTACAAGATGCTGTTCGACAAGTCCGGTGTCCAGCCGGGCGCCACCGTGCTCGTGCAGGGGGCCGGCGGCGGCGTGGCGACCGCGCTCATCGTGCTCGGCCGGGCGGCCGGCTACCGGATGTGGGCGACCAGCCGCGGCGAGGCCAAGCGGGAGCGGGCCCTCAAGCTCGGTGCCGACCAGGTGTTCCCGACCGGAGCCAGGCTGCCCGAGCGCGTCGACGTCGTGATGGAGACCGTGGGCCAGGCGACCTGGGCGCATTCCGTCCGCTCACTCAGGCCCGGCGGCCGGATCGTTATTTCCGGGGCCACCAGCGGTGATGCCCCGCCGGCCGAGCTGACCCGGATCTTCTTTACCCAGCTGAGCGTCACCGGGTCCACGATGGGCTCCCGGGACCAGCTCGGCCGCCTGGCCAGGTTCTGCGAGCAAACCGGCGCGCGGCCGGTGATCGACCGGGTGCTGCCGCTCGCGCAGGCTCGCGACGGTTTCGCCGCCATGATCTCCGGCGACCTCTTCGGCAAGATCGTCTTTACCCTCTAGGCGCCCGTTCGTTCAGCGCGGCGGCCTCAGTCCTGGCCGGGAGGGCCGCCTGGGGCGCCGGGATCCTCGCGACCGGATCCGAAGATCTCGGCCTTGATCCGCTCGAGTGCCTCTTCCAGGATCACGCGCAAGTCGGTGATGACGTTCTCGCCGACGGCAGAGGACTGCATGGCCACCTTCCTCAGGTCCGAGGTGAACTGGACGGCCAGCCGCTCCAGGTCACGGAAGGTGCCGAAGTCGAGCGATTCGCTCCAGCCGGCCCGGCTCCGCACCCGCGACCACTCTTCCCAGCCGCGGCGACCAGGCCAGTCCGTCCACGCCGACCAGGACCCGGACCCCACCTCGCCCGGGGGCATGTCCAAGTCCGGCGGGCCGGCCGAAAACCGCGCGCCCGCGGTCTCCTCGCGCAGCCGCCGTGTCTGCTCGTGCACCCGGCGGGCGGTGTCGGAGCCCAGATCCTGCTCGCCTGACGGCGGTCCTGGCTCCCTGACGTCCTCGCGCGCCTGCCGTGACTGCTCGCGCGCGGTGTCCTCGCGCGCCTGCCGTGACTGCTCGCGCGCGGTGTCCCTGGCCTGCCTGGCCTGTTCACGCACCTCGTCGCGGATCCGCCTGGCCTGCTCACGAGCGTCTTCGGTCGCCTGCCTGGCCTGCTCACGTGCGTCTTCACCGGCCTGACCCCCTTGACCGGCCTGGCCGCGGGCGTGGGCGGCCTGCTCGCGGAGGTCGGCGGTCGCGTCCTTGTTCACCCGGCGGGACTCCCGGGCCGCCCAGGTCAGCTCCTCCCGCAGGCTGCGCACGGTCTGCCTGACGTCCTCCCTGACCTCTCGGACGATGTCGCTAACCGACGCGGACAGTTCTTCTTCGAGCTCGTCGAGTTCGACGCTCCGGCTGCGGAGCTCTTCGCGGCCCGCGTCGGTGATCCGGTAGACCTTTCTGCCGTCGACCTCGTCGTGGGTGACCAGGCCTTCTTCCTCGAGCCTGGCCAGCCGGGGGTAGATCGTGCCGGGCGAGGGTGAGTACACGCCCATGAACCGGTCGCGCAGCAGCCGGATGACCTCGTAGCCGTGCCTAGGCTCCTCGTCAAGCAGCCTGAGCAGGTACAGCCGGAGGCTGCCGTGGCGGAATACCGGACTCAACTGGTTTCGCCTTCCATCTCATTCGTATGATCGGGCCTCGTCCCGCGTTCGGCGCGCCGTAGCAGGACGACCCGGCCCGACATCGTCTTCACGGAAACGTGTCCCGAGCCGGCGCCAAGGTTACCGCTCACGCTGTGCGAGGCCGGCGCGGTGGATCGTCTCAGTTCCGCGAATTCGCTGCGCACGTCGCCGGACAGGGAGTGCAGGGCCACCCGGGCGTCGGCCTCAGCCGGAAGCCTGAGCGTCACCTCGCCGGACACCGTGGTGACAGCCATGCCGCCCAGCGGGTCGAGGTCGACATCGGCGGTCACGTCACCGCTGACCCCGTTCGCGTCCAGGCGCTCCAGCCAGCCCTCGGCCAGCGTCAGGTCACCGGACACGGTCTTGAAGGTGAGCTTGCCGTTGATCCCCTGCGCCTCGAGCGCGCCGGACACGGTGTTGGCATCGACGTCGCCGGTGACGCCGTCCAGCGTGATCCCGCCGGAGACGCTCTTGACCGATGCCCTGGCGCTGATGCCGGACATGATCGCGGTCGCGCTGACCACGCCGACCTGCGTCTGGCACTTGCGGGGAACGGTCACCGTCACGGTCGCGGAGTGCCGGCCCGGCCGCAGCCACTTCAGCAGACCTTCCCAGGTGAGGTTCTCGTGGCTGATGGTCAGCAGGCCATCCTCGTAGCTGACGTAGAGCGGATCGCCGGTGATGTCCGCCACGTTCAGCGAGGGCTTCCCGTCGGTGGCGAGCACGGCCACCGACCCGGCGAAGAGCCTGACCTTAAGCCCGGTCACGTCCTCGAAGTCCAGGCTCGTCGGCGACTCGATGGTCCACTGCGTCATCCCACTCGTCCTTCCCGTCAGTTCACCCGTCACACCTAACGATATATCTCATCCCCACGAAGTCAAGACATATCGCGTTTGTAAAGGCGGCCTTCGCGTGATCACGAAGACTTTTAGCCCATGGATGGGGTAAAAGTCTTCGCGATCATGAAACGTCCTCATCCTCCCGCGCCAGCCAGGTGGCCAAGCGGTCTATGGCCGTGTCGAAGCCGGGGTTGAGGTTGACGAAGTCGCGGAGCCGTTCGGCGAGCCAGGCCATGCTGACCTGTTCCTCGCCGCGCCGCTCCTCGAGCTCCTCGATGCCGCGGTCGGTGAAGTACATCGGGGTTCCCCTAAGCGGAGGGTATCGCCGTCTCGACGATCTCCTTGTGGCTGCTGGCGTGCTTGGCCGCCGAGCCGGCCGCGGGTGCCGAGCTCGCGGGCAGCGAGATCACGCCGATCTCGCGGTTCAGCACGCGGGGGAGCTTCAGCGCCATGGTGGGCCAGGCTCCCATATTGGCCGGTTCCTCCTGCACCCAGATGACCGCTTCGGCGTTGGGGTAGCGGCCGACTTCGGCGCGCAGCTCCGAGGCCGGCAGCGGATACAGGCGCTCGACCCTGACGATGGCGGTCTGCGCCGACCCCGTCTCGCGCTGCCGGCCGGCCAGGTCGTAGTAGACCTTGCCCGCGCACAGCACCACCCGGCGGACGGCGGCGTCGTCCGGCGAAGCCGGGGCGCCGATCAGCGGGCGGAACGAACCGGTGGTGAAGTCGCTGACCGCCGAGGTGGCCGCCTTGAGCCGGAGCATCGACTTCGGCGTGAACACGATCAGCGGCTTGTGCCGCCCGGACAGGCCCTGCCAGCGCAGCAGGTGGAAGTAGTTGCCCGGCGTGGTCGGCATGGCCACGGTCATGTTGTCCTGCGCGCACAGCGACAGGAAGCGCTCGACCCGCGCGGAGGAGTGGTCCGGGCCCTGCCCGTCGTAGCCGTGCGGGAGCAGCAGCACCACGCCGGAGCACTGACCCCACTTCTGCTCGCCGGAGCTGATGAACTCGTCGATGATCGTCTGCGCGCCGTTGAGGAAGTCGCCGAACTGCGCCTCCCAGCAGACCAGGGCGTCCGGGCGGGCCACCGAGTAGCCGTATTCGAACCCCATCGCGGCGAACTCGGACAGCAGCGAGTCGTGCACGAAGAACTTCGCGGCGCCCGACTCGAGCTGCTTAAGCGGCGTGTAATCGGCGCCGGTGTGCCGGTCGACCAGCACCGCGTGCCGCTGCCCGAACGTGCCGCGCCTGGTGTCCTGGCCGACCAGCCGCACCGGGTGCCCGTCAAGCACCAGCGCGCCGAACGCCAGCAGTTCACCGGTCGCCCAGTCCATCGCGTCGACTTCGCGCATGGCGGCCCGCTTGTCGAGCAGCGGCTTGAGCCGCGGGTGCGGGGTGAAGTCGTCCGGCAGGTTGACCTGGGTGTCGATGATCCGCTTGACCACCTCGGCGGTCACCGCGGTCGGCACCGCCTCGTGGTTGACCGGGCGGTCCTCCGGCTCGGGCTTGAGCACCGTGCCCGGCTCGGCCGGGCGCTCGGCCGCGTCCCTGGTCTCGGTGAAGACCCGCTCGAGCTGCTGCTGATAGTCGCGCAGCGCCGCCTCGGCCTCCTCCATGGTGATGTCGCCGCGGGCGATCAGCGACTCGGTGTACACCTTCCTGGTGGAGCGCTTGGCCTCGACCAGGTCGTACATGAGC
>JBEKKH010000590.1:0-5169 GCA_050010815.1 Streptosporangiaceae bacterium
GCTGATCGCCGTGGCACTGATCGGCGGGTACTTCATCTACAGCGCCTTCGTGGAGGAGCGCAATATGACCAGGCTCTTCCCCAGTGCCTATCCGGAGTACCAGCAGTCCACGAAAATGCTGACCCCCTTCATCTTCTGAGGACGCGCGGCGCGTGCTGGCGGGCTGGGCCGCGGCCGCGCTGCTGGCCGCGGGGCCTGCTCCTGCGCCTGCGCGATGCCTGAACCGGATCCTGCCCGGGGTCAGCAGGTGATTATAGGCGTTGATCCGTGTTATCTCCGTAGAGCGCCTGCTGAGCCGGATTTCATTCGGCCGGGTGCTTGCGGAGCCACCAGACCGAGGCGAGGACGGCAAGGACGGCGACCGCGACCAGGATGCCGTTGCGGGCGAGCGCGAGCCAGACCAGGTGGCTGTGCGGCAGGTAGGCGATCCATTCGGTGAGATGATGCTGCGTGAGCCAGCGAAACTGCTGCGGCTGCGAGACGTTTGGCAGCTGCGCGTACACGGTCATCAGGTTCAGCTTGGGGCCGCCCGGACGGGCGAACCACGTCTGCGCGACGTAGCTGCCGCTGGGGTACGCGGGGTTGGCGTAGCCGACCCGCAACGGGATATCGCCGACGCTGAACAGGAACGTGGACAGCCAGGCCCGGGCGAGCACCAGGCACCCGCCGAAGATCACGGCGAAGGTGATCATGGCGGGCAGCACACGGCGGATCGTCACGCCGAGCAGCAGGGCGAGCGCCATCGCCAGCAGTGTCCAGCTCACCATGGACAGCGGTGTCATCTCGAATGATTCCCACCCCCACGGGGTGGTTCCGCCGTCAAGCCGGAACTGCGCCACCTGAAACCACCAGTGCGCGGCGACACCGCAGATCGCGGCGGCGGGCCCGGCGAGCACGGTGAGCGGTCCGAACGTGCCGAGCAGCCAGCGACGCGGGCTGACGCTCTGGGTCCAGGTGAACCGGAAGCCGCCACCCTCGAACTCGCGGGCCACCCACGGCACACCTGCGAACAAGCCGGTCACCGCGGCCAGCAGGAATACCGCCAGCACGGTGCCTTCCGTCCGCCAGTAGTCGACGAACCCCGCGAAGACCCCCAGGGTGTACGGCGAGTTTTGGGTCAGGCACCGGCTCGAGGTGGCATTGTCCGCATAGGCCAGGCAGTAGGTGAGGTGGTGCGAGCTGACCCAGTGGCGCTGCAGCACACTGTCGATCACCAGCAGCGCGGCGGCCAGCAGGAACAGTCCGGGGTTCCGAGCACCAAGGCGCGGTGCCGGCACCAGGTGACCCGCGTCATCCGCGGCGCCTTGACCGCCTTGATGATTACCGCGGTCATCGCGCCACCTCCAGGCGGGGCAGCACGCGGGCGGACGGCTCGCGCAGGTAACCGAGCACGAGTTCCTCCATCGTGACCGAACGGGCCACCCAGCCGGGCGGCGCCGCGTCGGTCCTGGCCAGCACCTGGGCCTGCCGCCCGGCCCGTTGTGCGGTAATGACGGGCACTTGGCCAGCCAGGTAGTCGGCGTCGGCGGCCGGGCCGGTCAGTGCCAGATGCGAGTCGAGCAGGCTGTCGACCGTCGCGGCGACCCGCACCCGTCCCTGGGACAACACGACCAGGTGCGCACCAACGGCCACGCCACCCCGTGCTCGTGGCCGCCCGACGAGACTACGAGCCCTCGTTGGTGCGCAAATTTACCGGCCCCTGCCCGCAAAGTCGCAGGCCACAGCTCTGCATCCGAACGAATCAACACTCGGTGATAAAAGTCAGGTTCGATGGCGTAAAAGCAATTATTACGACCAACCGCACAGGGCGGCGGTTGATTTGCGGGACGGCGGGGCCGTACAACTAGGGCAGACGGTGAGCGGCCCTTGGGGCGGAAAGGCAGGTGAACCCGGGTGCTGGCGTCGATGCGGGCTGAGCTGCTTGTGCTGCGCAAATGGCCGGCGGCCTGGGGCCTGCTGCTCCTGACGCCGGTGCTGGTGCTGCTATCCGACTACGTGGCCCAGTTCATCTTTTACCTGAGCCTGACACCAGCCGACTATGCCACCGACGGCACCCCGGCGCAGACACTTCCGGCGCTGCTGTTGGGTCAGTTCAATATCGTCGCGGTCATGCAGTTCGCCTTCACCGGCACAGCTCCGTTCATCGTCCTGGGGGCTGCCATGGCGGGAGGCGACTGGAGCCGGGGCACGATCACCACGGCACTGCTGCAAAGACCGGGTCGGGCCAAGACCTTCGCCGGGCAGGCCCTCGCCCTGGCGATAGCGGTCACGGCGAGCGTGCTGGCGACGTTCGCTGTGGCCGCCGTGGCCAGCATGGTGATCGGGGCCGCGGAATCGAGCTCGGCGAACCCGCTTTTCGCAGCCATGCCGCCCACCATGGTCATCGCCCAGTCCGTGGGCGCGGCCCTGTTCGTCGCGCTGACCTACGCGATGCTCGGCCTGTTCCTGGGCACGGTGTGCCGCAGCGGGGTGGGCGCGATCGCGATTGGCCTGCTCTGGACGCTGATCATTGACGGCAACTTGTATGGCCTGGGCGTGCAGTTTCCGCATAGTACCCTGCGGACGATCACCGACCTGTCGCCCGGCGCCGCGGCCAGCGTCGTGACGGGGCTGTTCGGCGACCCGGGACCTGGTGGGGCGGCCTCGCAGAACTACCCGACGGTCAGCCTCACCCAAGCCGTCGTGACCCTGGCCGTCTACCTGACGGCGGCCTTGGCCCTGACCATCTTCGTGCTGTGGCGCCGCGATGCCGTCACCGAGCCGGGCCGCCGCTTGCGCCTGCGCGGCAGGACGGCCGTACGGTCGCCCGGCACGGGCCGGGTGACCGTACGCCAGCGGTCACGGACGGCTGGCAGCGGGGTCGTTGCCTCGCTGCGTGCCGAGCTGCTGGTCATGTCCAAGCGCCCGTCCGTGTGGGCACTTGCCCTGGTGCTGCCCGGCGACGTGCTGCTCAACGGTTACTTCAGCTCCTACATCCTGTACACGACGGCGAATACCGGCGATTCCCTGGGCGTCAGCTCCCCTCTGGTGCTGTCAACCATGCTGCCCAGCCAGTACCTGACCGCGGCACTTGACGACGGTTTCGGCCAGCAGATCCAGGTCGGCTACGTCTACGGCGCGGTCGTCCTTATGCTGCTGGGCGCGCTGGTCGGCGGTAGCGACTGGGACCGGAACACGATCAAGACCACGCTGCTGCAAGGTCCCAGCAGGCTGCGTGCCTTCACCGGCCAGGCCCTGGCCGTCGGCATCGTGGTGGCAGCCAGCGTCGCGCTCACGTTTGCCCTGGCCGCCGTAGCCAGCGCGCTCGTCGCGCTGCAGCAGTCCGGATCCCTGGACCCAGCGAACAGCCAGTTCCCGTCCTTCGGCCACCTCGCCGCCGCGTTGGCCGCCGCCCTGGCGATGGGCATGGCCTCCGCTGCCGGCGGCCTGGCCCTCGGGGTCTGGCTGCGCAGCGCCGCCGCGGGCATTGGCGCGGTGCTGCTGCTGGCCGTCGTGGTCCAGCCGTCGATCGAGTATTTCTCGACTCAACTGCACGGCGTCGTCCAGCACCTCTACGACGTCCTCCCCGATGCCGCCATCAATACGCTGGCCAACCTGGAGGGCAATCCCACGGCCGCGATCTACGGCTCTGCTGTTCCCTACTCGCAGATCACTCCCGGGCTCGCGTTCCTCACCCTCGGCCTGTACGCCGCCGTCTTCCTGGCCATCCCCGCCCTGATTACCAGGCGGCGCGACATCGCCTGATTGTGGCGCTCAGGTCCTGAGGTGGCAGACGACGTGGCCTGCGCCGGGCGCCGCTTCGGCGCGTTGGGCCCACGAGGGCGGGCCGAGCGTGTGGAACAGGTCAGCAGCCACTCGATCTGCACGGGCGCTTTTGTACTTGCCGAGGGCTGCGGATGTGGCACGGTGGACCGTGGTCGCCCCGCATCGCGAAGGTGGGCAAGCCCAGTTCATACCGCTGCCCTCGCAGACCGCCGGCAGCTCCTCGTCGGACGGGACCCCAGTCACTGCTGGAAACCACTGATCACAGCGCTATTCGCGGATTCGGGTCAGAGCACGATCGACCACCTTTTCCTCGGGAGGGTTACGGGGAGCGCGAGCACCTCGTCGCCGTTCAGCGATCGCCGGGGGCGCTCACCTCGGCGACCTTGGCGTAGGCGAGCGATTCCAGGACAGCGCCTTTCGCCGGCCAGGTCTTCGCGAGCTTCTGCTGTGCCTGCGCGATGAGCTTGGCCTTCTCCGCCTTGGTGAGCGCGGTCCAGGCCGCGGCACTCCGGTATTTAGCGGGAAGGTCCTGTCCCGTGACGGGGATGTCCGTTGTTCCTCGGTTGAGTTGGCGCAGGCCGAGCACCTGGTAGGTCTTCGGGTCGAGCAGGAGCTGGTCATAGCCGTCATCGGAGACGCTGATCGCCTGTGCGCCGGCCTCGTCGGTGACCCCCTGCTGGACGGAGATGCCGGGGAGTGCGGCCATGGCCTGAAAGACGGCGGCCTCGGCGGCCGGGGGACCGCCCACGCCGCCAGCCGCGTTCCACAGGACCAAGGTGAGGAAATCGAATTCGGCCTGCGGCTGGGTGGCCGGCGTCGCGGGAGCGAGGGGATCGCCCGCGGCTAGGTTCGCCAGGCCCTCTTCGTGAACGTATTTGCCGACGACCGAGAGCAGTGCCTGCGGGTTGGCGGGCAGGGACTTCAGCAGGTCGTAGGCAGTCTCCGGCGTGATTGTTTCGTTCCACGCGGTCCACGCGGAGACGCCGGGCCCCGGTACCGGCGCCGACGAGGTGTGCGTGATGAGCTGCCCGGTTGCGTAGTAGGCGGTCTGGCTGCCGTCGAAGGTCTCCCAGTTCTCGACCGCGGGCTGGACTCCGCCCGGGGCCTCGTACGACACGGTCTTCGTGTAGATCCACTGGCCAGGACCGGGCTCCGCCGTGACGTCGGCCCGGGCCACCTGGGTCGCGGCGTCGCGCAGGATGCGGCCGGCGAGCGCCGCCTGCTGGACGGCGGCCGGCGGGGGCGAGGCCTTTGGCGCGGTCTTCAGCGAGGGAGCGGTCTTGGCCGTTGAGCTGCCTGCGGCTACGGGGCGGGTCGCCGGGCCCGGGCCTCGGGTAAGCGCGTAGCTAGTGAGACCGGCGGCGCATGCCGCGAGCACGGCTCCGCCCGCGGCGGCCGCCAGCA
>JBEKKH010000591.1:0-5162 GCA_050010815.1 Streptosporangiaceae bacterium
GGAGCATCAACAGCGCCCGGGACATGGCCTGGACCAACAGCCTCCTGCTATGGGAGGTGCGCGGTGATCCGATCGCGCACGGGCTCTTCCTGGACAGCCTGGCGGCCTCGACAGAGCTGGCGAGCCGCCTCCTGCTCGTGGCGGTGTGAGACCGCTCGTGCAGTTTCCTGCGGGCAATCACAGCGCAACGGCCTGGGCCTTCTGACAGAACGCGCGCTCATGGCGCGACGAGAGTGAGTTGGGTCGGTGCTTCCGGCGCCTGTTCCCCGAAGGCCGTGGGCGGACACTCGTTGCGGGCAGGAGACGCCGGGAGCGCTGGGCCGCTGCGAGACGGTCGTCGTAGGCTTTCGCGGTACGATCGCCGTGATCACGGCATCTGGGATAAGGAGGAGACATGAGCATCCCAGCCGGCGTGGACGGCGATGCTCCAGTGCGTGCCTATCACGAGGCCGACATTAATGCGCCGCTGAACACGGTGTGGCGGCTGCACGCCGATGTCAACGCCTGGCCTACCTGGCAGACCGACATTACCGCAGCGCATATCGATGGAACCTTCCAGCCCGGCGCCTCCTTCGAGTGGACCAGCTACGGCTTCACCGTCGTCTCGACCATCTATGCAGTCGCGGAGTGCGCCCGTGTGCTGTGGGGCGGAACGGCCGGCGGCATCACCGGAGTCCACGAATGGATTTTTAGCGAGACACCCGCGGGCGTGCATGTGACCACGAACGAATCCTTCGCTGGCGAGCCGGTGGAAGCCGACGTCACCGCGATGCAATCGGCTCTGGACAGTTCCCTCATCGCCTGGCTCGCCCACCTTAAGGCCGCCGCCGAATCCAAAGGCTGACTGCGGTCAGATTGAGCATCGTCGCTGGCGGCAGTTGACCGAGTTTCACGCATGGCAAGGCCGTTTCGCGGAGTCATGAGCATATTCGCTGGCCAGCCGTGATGCCACCATCGAAATTCTCGATCGACCGATCTGCCCCAGGATACGACCTCTCATGCCGCTGTCCGATACGACGAGTCAGGCCTCAGCCTGGCCCGCATGGTTATCCGGCCCTGGGGGCGGGGGTTCTGTCAGGCGTTCCATAGGCTGGCCGGTGAGCTCAGCGATGAGGTCGAAGTCCTTGTCAAGGTGCAATACGGCCAGTCCGGCGAGTTCAGCAGTCGCTGCGATGATCAGATCCGGTATTGACGGAGCACGATGCTGGCCCCGGTCCGCGAGCAGGGCCAGGATCTCCACTGCCCGGTCCTCGATGGCGGGGGTCAGGTATTCAACGGGCATTGACGACAGCGGAGGTTGCCGGAGCGCTGTCCGCAATCCGGGGCCTGACCGGGCTGAATGGCCGGTTTCCAGGCGGGTGACGGTGGTGATCCGTACCAGTCCGCGTTCGATCCGCGCGGCCCACTCGGCCGCGTCCGGGCTGGCGGCCAGGCGGACCAGCGCGGACTTGTCGATCAGCCAGGTGGTCACGTCCAGGCCTGGGACATCACGTCCGGATCGGCCAGGTCAGCGAAGGTGCCGGCGAACCGCGCCAGATCCTCCACGCTGACCGGAGAGCCAGGCGTGGCGGCATCTTGAGCGAGGCGGCGGCGCACGTACTCGCTGCGGGACAGGCCCAGCCGCGCAGCGTGAGCATCGAGTGCCGCGATGACATCCTCCGGCACATCACGGATCAGGACATCAGTCATTTCCGCCTCCATGTGATATCCCATGATAGCGCGATCATCGGACCTGCCCGATCAGGCGCTCTCATGGCCGCAGACAGGCCGCTGACACGCATCGTCATAATCGGCCACGCGCCAGCAACGTTTCCGCGGAAGCGCATCGTGAACGATTTCACAAGCCGCGGGAAACGCGCCTCCGCCGACGCCACCCGTCTTCTCGCCCCTCCGTGTCGTGATCACCCAGCACCTGCACGCCATCCAGCTCCGCTCCGGGCAAGGCCTGCTGGTCAGCAACTCATGCTGGCTGCATGGCCGCGACCGCTACACTGGTCCGGCGTGCGTCCTGCTCCCCGTCCTGGATGCCCCCTCCCGGCACTGGTATCCAGCCGGGCCAACGCCTTGCCAACGCCTGGCACCTAGTCGGCACAGGCAGCATGACAATGGCTCTGTCACCACGCCACGCGGCGGATCGTCCTGGTCCAGACTAACGCTCCGGTTCGGGTAACGATCCGATGTATTTGCTCCGGGATTGGGGTCGACGGGTCCAATCCCTCCAATTTTGCCGCGCTGGCGACGTCCGGATCTGCGGATGAGCGAGCGACCGAAGGTTGACGGCTAAGCGCTAACACTTAAATGCCGTCGGCAATTTGAGTATCTGGCGCCTCTTTCGTCCTCGGACGTCATTAATAGGCTTCCGGTTTCCGCATGGCAGCGGGTGTTCCATCATGCGTGTCGGCAGCCCGCATAAGCGCATGCTATGAAAGGCGGCCCGCAAGGCTTCCTTCTGAGCGGGCTAGGACGGAGGCCAGCAGGAACGTAGCGGCCGCTTTCGGGCACTCAGCCAGGACGGCAATCCTTCGGCTGCCGCTGCGTCGACGGCGCCAGGGTGAGCTTGTCCTTTGCGGCGATAGAGGATGCACCGCCATGTACTGTGATATCTGGTTGCTGCGGGCACGCCTGGTGGCCTAGCCTCGGCGTGTGCGCGAGCGCCCGGCGGGTATACGCGACGGCGATGTCGCCGCCGCCCTGGCTAGCCAGTGGGCGCTCAGGGTGCGGGATCTGTCTTACCTGCCCGTCGGGTTCGGCGGGTACCACTGGCTCGCGGTCGACCAAGCGGGCTCGCGATGGTTCGTGACCGTCAGCGATCTTGCCGCGCCGTGGCTGCCCGACCTGCCGGCGGCCATGCAGACAGCGGCCTGGCTCGCGACGGAGGCCGGGCTCGGGTTCGTCGTCGCTCCGGTGCCGGCCAGGACTGGTCAGGTCGTCGGCTCTTTGGACAGCCAGCATGCTCTGGCGCTGTTTCCGTACGCCGACGTCACGCCTGGCCGCTTCGATGACCCGGTCGGCGACGGCGACCGGGCCGCGATCATCGACATGCTGGCCAGGCTGCATACCGTAACCCCGAAGGGCATCCAGGTCCCCCGCCGGCCGCTGGAGCTTGCCGCCCGCCAGGCCATCGACCAGGCCCTGGCCAGCCTGGACGTTCCCTGGACTGGCGGGCCGTACGCCGAGCCGGGCCGTGATCTGCTGGCCCGGTACGAACGGCCGCTGCGTCGGGCCTTCGCGCGATTCGACGGCCTCCTCGACCCAGTCCGCGAGGCTGGCGGGCCCTATGTCATCACGCACGGCGAGCCCCACCCCGGCAATCTGCTGCACACGCGGGCCGGATTGTGCCTGGTCGACTGGGACATGACCGCACTGGCGCGGCCTGAGCGAGACCTGTGGTGGGTGATCTCAGGCGACCAGGACGCCGCACGATACTCGCGGCGGACTGGGTGGCCGGTCAACCAGGACGCGCTGGCGCTGTACCGGCTGCGCTGGGGCCTGGACGACGTAGCGGAATTCCTGTCCGGGATCCGCGGTCCGCACCAGCTGACGGCGGACACGCTCGTGTCCTGGACGGGACTCCAGGAGACCCTGGAGTCAATCGCCGAAGCGCTGAAAGCTCCGTAAAGGCGGCGTTTGGAGGCCGTGCATCCTATAGATATTGCCCCAACTAATGGCATCGCTCGCGCGTTACGGGCCCGGTGGCGGGGTGAAGATGTCGTGAGTTCCGATGCGCCGCCAGATGACATGCGGTTGGCCGGGCACGCGTTCAGCTCCGTAGCTGAAGGTGGCGCGGCCATCGTTGTCCCAGGTCATCTCAAATACGTTCGCGTGGGCTTTCACGCTTTTGACCCGCAAACCCGGGCGGAACGGCCGGTCCGGGGCCATCAGGTCCGGCACGAAGGCTTCCTTGACTACCTTGCGGAACGCATCTCGCTGCTGGGGTGTCAGGTCCTTCCAGTCCTTCTCGAAACGCGGCAGCGTCTCGAACGTCGGCATCAGGCGTCCGCAGCCAGCGCGTCAAGGTGCGTGAACATGTCGTCGGCCGACTCGTGTGCCGTTCCCCGGCCTGCCGCGATCTCCTCGTCCGCCTCGCGTTCCCCGGCCAGCCACTGGGGGGTGAAGAACCAGGCTTGATCGGTCGGGATGGACACGTAGCCGCGTACCGTGATCGTCCCGTCGTCATGGACGGCGAACTCCACCTCGTCGCCCTCACTGATGTGCAGTGCGCGCCTGATCTCCTCGGGCAGGGTCAGCTGCGCTTTGGGTCGCACCTTCACCCGGGCGCTGACGAGGGGCTCCGGTTCGATCTTGGCGGCAGGCACGCTCATGGCAGCCACCCTCCAAATTCCGATTTTCCGATAATCCTACTCTATCAGGCCGGCAGGCCGTCACCAGGTTTGCTTGCAGCACTGATTGCGTAGCCAGATGAAAGGCGTTCCAGGACGATCCGATGTGCACCACGCTCGCGATTCTGCCGACGCGGACCAAAATCCTGCCGAACGGGACGCGTGTAGCCTTGTCAGTACTCTGAGCTGGGCGAACGGATCGATGCCGATCCTGGGATCAACCAGTGTCATGCCACGGTCCGGTAACGATCGGGCGTATTTGCTTCGGGATCCGGGTCGCCCGAGGCGGTGCACTGGGTGCTCCAGGACGCGGTGACGGACGTGCCGGATCCCGACTCCGATTGCGGCACAGGGCGATGGTGTCCATCTCGTGGCCAGTGTCGAATCTGTACTCCGCTAACGCGGATTTCCGCACCGGTATTTCGGCCCCTGGGTCAGGCGAATTCGAAGTGGAGCTGGCGTCCGCCCCACCAGGGGACGGCTGTGTTGGCGGGTAGGTCGGCTTCGCGGAGGACGGGTGAGTAGGCGCGTCGGTTGATCTTGACGGTGATGCTGGTGCCGTCGGTGGTGATCTCGCCGGGGGTGTCCAGGAATCGTCGCTGGAGGGTGCCGGGGGTGGCGTGGGCGTAGTTGCCGGGCAGGCGGAGCCGGAAGGCGGCGAGCAGGGCCTGGGCCAGGACGCACAGGACGACGTCGAGGCCGGCGTTGAGGTTGACGGCGGAGGACAGGGCGTCGGCGCAGAATGCCTGGATGATCTCGGCGAGGCGCTGCTCGATGGTCATCCGGCGGGCGTACCGCTCGATCAGGGCCCGGGTGGTGATC
>JBEKKH010000592.1:0-5162 GCA_050010815.1 Streptosporangiaceae bacterium
GCTGCTCGAGGTGGTGCCGCGGACCTGGACGCATCTGCTGGCGGAGGCAGCCGGGTGCCCGATCGACCCCCGTGCGCGCATCCCTGCCTCCTGGCGCGAGTACGCGTTCCGCCGCACGGGCCAGGAGGCACCGGAAGTGATGACCGAGGGCAGCGAGCCGGAATTCGCGCGGTTTGAGGCCGGATACGATCCGGCCGATCCGGTCGACAGGGCCATCATCGCGACCCGGTCGGCTGTCTTCCCCGAGCACGGGATGATGCCCGGGCCCTAGCGCCGCGATCCTGGCCCGGGCCGGTGAGCGCTGATCGACGCACACTCGGCCCGCTGGCCGTCATCCACCGCCCGCGGTAACGTCCGCCAAGCCACACGACGCTGCATCAAGTAGCTGATCGACGATCATGCCCCCTCGGCTCACGTGACGCCCGGCGAGCTCGTCGGCGTTGGCTATTGAGCGCACGCCGCCGTCCATGAAACGACGATTCCCGATCGTGACCGGCCGCCAGACTCCCGGCACCGCGCAACTTGCGCCAACCGCATCGACCAGGCTGGCCTCACCAGAGGAATCAAACACCGCGAACTCGCCGGTCCGCGCGTCCACGGCTGTCACCTCCCGCCGCCGGAGTCCGGCCTTACTGCCTGCGCCGCCCGGCCGAAGGTCCCGTGCGCAGGGACGTTAGTCCCTGGCGCCCGCTCCCGTGACGGGGTGGAATAACCGTGACAGAGGACCCCAGGCAGACGCGGGGGAACGGACCAGATCCGCGCACCGCGCAATCGAGATCCGCGAGAAGCGGAGGAGGGTCCTCTTGTCGCGTCCGGTCTGGACCACCTCGCGCTGCAGCCCGCATTGAGTGCGAGCAGCGCGCCGGTCGCCGTGCACGCCATCGCCCAGTGGACACGCAGAACGCCCCGTCCGGCACGGCCTCGATAATCATGGGGCCGGCCGACCACAACCTACCGAACGGCGGATCTCGCGCGACGACTGCGATTGGCGGCCGTCACTCTGCGCGACTGGTGTTCCAGATTGTGAGCGATCGAACGCTTAATACACCGCGCTGCTGCGAGCGTGCGGCGGACGTCGCGGCGCCGGGTCAGCCGAAGACGCGGAACGCGCAGTAGATGGCAGAAACCAGGAAGACGGCCGTGACTATGCCCAGCAGGACCACGCTGGCGGCCCGGGGGTCTTCGCCCCGGGGGCTGATCTGGGCGGGCCGGCGGGGGTCGTACACGATCTGGATCTGCTGGCCTTCCCGCGTCCCCGCAGCGCCCTCATGTGCCGTGTAGCTGGCATTGACCGTCCTGCCCGATGCGTCAGGGAAACGGACTTCCACCGTGGTCACCTGTCCGTTGTACCCATAGGGGATACTGACGTAGCGTTCCTTGACCCGGACGATCGTCGCGTCCGCGAACCGGCCCTCCCTGCGCAGGCGGGCCGCCGTGGCCTTTTCGCCGGCCATCGCGCAGGCGCCCAGCGCGGCGCTCGCCGTCGCCAAGATCAGCGTCGCGTGCGCGCCACTGCCGCTGAAGGGGTCAACATGCCCTGCCAAGATAGCCATCCACATGACAGCCAGGGCCAGCCAAAGCCCGGACCCGACCCAGCGGCCTACCCTGCGCATGACGTCACTGTCCCCGGGCCCCGGCCGCCCGCTGGCTGGTGCCTGGATTGCACGCCAGGACCATTGAGCCCCCTCGCAGCTCGCGGCGCATCAGCCCTCCTGCCCCCTCCCAGGATAGGCCCGCCCGGGGGAGAACCCGGCACCAGCGCAGCTGCGCCACGCCACGGGCAGTCGTGCGCTGGCGTCCGGGCTGAGCCGCCCGGTACCCCGCAGAGTCAGCACCAACGGGCCCCTGCCATCGCTGCTGCGACCTCCCACGTACCTGCTGCGGCCTGCCCGGAGCATCGCAGGCGGGATCCGGACCCGGGGCCAGTACGTTGATGTGATGGCTGTCGCTGAGACCGTGACGCGTGTCCGGGTCGGCAGCGGGGCTTGCGCTGAGCGACTGCCGTGCCATCGCACTACAGGCGTGACCGGGGGCACCGGAAACTCAGATCTGCACGGCAGCGTGAGCGCCGCCGGTGCCAACGGCACCATCAGCACGCATATCAGGCGGGTATCGCGCGTCGCCGTAACCAGCGATCGTGACGCAGCGTTAGAGCCATTCCGAGGTGCATCCTCCCTGCCGAGTGTGAGCTGCTTTAGCTGGCCGGACAGTGCGGCGCGGTGATGGGTGGCCGCTGAGCGCTCGGCCCGCAGCCGCGTGCCTGTCGCTCGGCTATGAGCCGCTGGCCGTTGCCTCAGGTGCGGGGGGTTCGGCCCGGCGGTCGATTTCGAAGGCGAGGCTCAGTTCGGCTATTCCCCGGGGATCGGACAGGGATCGTCCGGTGAGCTGTTCGAGCCGGCGCATCCGGTGCCGGACCGTGTTGGGATGACAGAACAGGACGCTGGCCGCCTTGCTGGCGGAGCCGCCATTGTCGAGCCAGGCACCGAGGGTGGCGAGCAGGACCGGCCGCTGGCTGGCTGGGACCTGGCCCAGCGCGGCCAGGATGCTGCCGGCGACGTGCCGCATCACCTCCGGGTCGCTGGCGGCCGCGACGGCGAGCAGGTCTCGGTCGAAGACCGTGACGCGCTGAGCGGTGAACGCGCTGCGCAGCGCGATCCTGGCCAGCCTGAGATTCCGGGCGGTGTGCCGGAGATCGTGGTAGCACGGGCTGACCCCGACCAGACCCGGGCTGAGCGAGTGCAGGGAATCCGCCAGGCGGGTAAGGTGAGGCTGCGGGCCGGGCAGCCACGCGATCCCGACTTCGGCATCGTGCAGGAGCCGCCACGCCGAGATCACCCCGATGCGCCTGAGCGCCGCCTCCGCCTGCGGGAGGGCATGCCGTCCGGGGCCTGGTACCTGCGCGGCGATGACGACGTAGCTGCCCCGCAGCGGGATCCGCAGGATGTCCGCCGCTTCCCAGAGATTGCCTTCATCCAGCCGGCCTTCGAGCAGCGCCTGGACCACGGCCGAGCGTTCCTCCTCCTGGCTGAGGACCTGGAAGGTGATCTCCTCCCGGTAGCCGTCGGCCATCTCCTGGGTGAAGGTGTCCAGGGCGAGCCACATTTCGGAGGCGGCACGGAGCGTGACACCGGCAGGCGCCGCACTGCGTGCGGCGGTGTCGGCGAGGCAGTCCCAGAGGTACCTGGCCGCGACCCGGTAGGCCGCCATCACCGCGGTCAGCGGCACGCCGGCCTGCGCGCGCCGTCTCCCGTTCTCGCGTGATTCCGGGGACGCGACCGCCGGGGCGAGCCCGATCGGGCCGAAGACGAACCCGATGTTGTCCAGGCAGGTCCGGCGCAGCTCGTCGTTGCTGATCACCGTGCCGGTGGCGTAGACCGGCACGGCTGCCCTGATCCGCGAGGCCATCCCGTCAGCCAGCTCGCCGGCCCGCTCCCTGAGCTCCGCGCCGAGCAGGGCGAGCCCGGTGCCGGCATCGTCCAGTGGTGATTGTTCCATTGGCCAATAGTAACCCTCGCGCCGCCGTAACATACCGGCTCTTCACGGCCAGCCCGGACAGGGCATTGTCCGCGGGAACAATCTGCGCCCAGTTACCGTGCCTCCCCGGACATCGACTTTCCGCGGCCAGCCCGCAAGGATGGGCAGCAGTCCGACCGCCTGCACGCCGGTTTACACGCGCCGGCGGCTCCCCAGCTCCCGTCCCGAACGGCGGTATATCAATGAGCCTCAGCACCAGCGAGACGCACGACATCAGCCGGGCCAACGCGACCGGCCTACCGCCGGTGGTCTTCGTTCACGGCCTGTGGATGCTCGCCTCGAGCTGGCAGCCATGGCGCACGTTCTTCGAAGAGAACGGCTATGCCACCATCGCCCCCGGCTGGCCCGGTGACCCGGCAACCACCGACGAAGCCCGAGCCAACCCGCGGGTCTTCGCCGGCAAGAGCGTCGGGCAGGTAACCAGCCACATGGCCGAGACCATCGCGGCGCTGCAGAACAAGCCAGCGATCATCGGGCACTCCTTCGGCGCCCTGATCACCCAGCAGCTCGCCGGTCAGGGACTCGCCACCATGTCCGTCGCGATCGACGCCGCCCCGTTCCGCGGGGTACTGCCACTGCCGCTGTCCGCGCTCCGGTCGGCCAGGCCGGTCATCGGCAACCCGGCCAACTACCGGCGGGCGGTCATGCTCACCTACGAGCAGTTCCGCTACTCCTTCGCCAACGCCGTCAGCGAGAACGAGGCCCGGCGGCTGTACGAGGCCTATCCCGTCCCAGGCTCAGGGATCCCGCTCTTCCAGGCCGCGGCAGCCAACATCAACCCATTCACCGAGATCAAGGTGGACACCAAGAACCCGAACCGAGGCCCCATGCTGCTCATCACAGGCGAGAAAGACCACATCGCCCCGCATGCCATCGCCGCCGCCTCCTACAGAAAACAGAAACGCAACCACGCTGCCACCCACATCCAGGAGATCCCGGACCGCGGCCACTCCCTGGTCTTCGACAGCGGCTGGCAAGACGTCGCCGAAGCGGCCCTGGCGTTCATCAAGACCACCCGCTAAAGCCACCCGCCGACCTCCAGCAGGCTCTGGCGGCAGGCCAGACCGGACGCTGCACGCCGATCAGCGCCCCCTACGGCACCTCACTGGCGGAGCGGGGGTATCCCTCTAAGGGCTTTGTCGCATTTTCGGAGCGTGCCGTGCCGGAATGGCAGGCGACCCTGGATGCCCTCCAGAAACTGCCCGAGACCGGCACCGAAGCGCCGTTATGCGCGAGTTTCGAGCGCCCCCACGATATATCCGCTGCCGTGCATATCGGGGGTACGTGAGCGCTGCTAACGGATGGTTGACTACGCTGTGTGATCTGCGTCCGATTTAAGCCTTTCGCGTCGCCAGCCGTCCGCCGGCGAGGGCAGTGGTGTCGACGTCATCGAGTGTCGTGACCACCAGGTCCGCGCCGGCCGCGGCCAGCAGGTCGGCGTCGCCGGCCCGGGCGATGCCGATCGCGGCCATGTGGCCGGCCTTGGCGGCTTGGACCCCGGCGGAGGCATCCTCGATCACCATCGCGTGGCGCGGCTCGACGCCGAGCTCGTGCGCGGCGGTCAGGAAGATCTCGGGGTCGGGTTTGCCGTGGGCGAAGTCGCGTCCGGACACGTCGGCGTCGAAGTA
>JBEKKH010000593.1:0-5158 GCA_050010815.1 Streptosporangiaceae bacterium
TCCCGGCGCGGCTCAGGAGCCGCGGCGGATCAGGTACTCCCAGCCGGCCAGGATCTGGCTGTCCGCCCAGACCTCGGCGCGTTTGGCGATGGTGTCCGGCTCGGTGCCCCAGCGGTCCGGCGGACATCGCGGCCAGCTGGGTCTGGCAGGCGCGGTCGAGCAGGACCGCGGTCATGATCGCGGACGGCGCGTCCGGCCCGACGGCGACGAGGCCGTGCTGGGGCATCAGGCAGGCCCGTGCGGCACCGAGGGTTCTGGCCAGCTCCGCCCCCAGCGAGCGCGTCTTGATCAGGCCGCCGGTCATGGTGAAACGGGGGATGTCCGGGTAGCAGAACAGCGATCCCGCGTGGTCGAGCGGGCGCAGCGGTACGTCGAGCGCGGAGAGCTGGTTGGCGGCCGGTGAGTGCGTATGCACGACCGAGCCGACATCGGGCCGCAGCGCCATGATCTGGGTGTGGATGTGGAACTCGAGGTGCCGGGGCCCGGTGCCCTCGAGTATCTCGCCGTCCGGGCTGACCAGGACGATCTTGCTGGCGTCGATTTCCTCAAGGCCCCAGCCGGCGCTCTTCATCCAGACGCCGCGGTCCTGCGGGTCGCGGACGCTGGGGTGTCCCCAGATCATGTCGCCCTGACCCGCCGCGGCCAGGGCCCGGCAGGACAGCAGGGCTAGCTCGGCCGCGCCCTCCGCTTCCGCAGGCTGGTAGCTCACCGTCACGTTATACCGCACCCGCCAGCCTTACCATTCTAAGGTGCAGCACTTCACTCTCGCCATCATCGGTACCGGGTCGGGCAGCATCGTGGTGCCGCAGGACCGGTCCCGCGGCCCCGTCGCGATCATCGAGGCCGGCGCCTTCGGCGGGACCTGCATCAACCGGGGCTGTATCCCCAGCAAGATCCTGGTGTACACGGCGGAAGTGGCCGCCGCAGTCCGGCACGCACCCGAGTTCGGCATCGGCGCCGCGGTGACCAAGGTGGACTGGCCGGCCATCAGGGACCGGACCTTCAACCAGGTCGACCGGGTCTCGGCCGAGGGGCGCCGCGCCCGGGCCGAGCAGGACGGGGTGACGGTGTTCCAGGGCCGGGCTCGACCTCCGGGATGTCACCCTGGTCGGGTTCTCCATGGGCGGCGGCGAGGTGGCCCAGACCGAGGACAACCCCCAGGGCCCGCTGACCCAGGAGCAGGCCGACGACTGGACCAAGAGCCTCACCGCGGACCGGGAGGCCTTCTTCGACCAGTTCACCACCCAGTTCTTCTCGGCCGGCGGGGAGCTAAAGGTCACCGAGGCCCAGCGCCAGGATGCCCTCGCGATGTGCCTGCAGTCCGGCGAGGGGGCCGCGCTGGCGTGCATGGAGTCGTTCGGGACGACCGACTTCCGTCCCGACCTGCCCAACGTCACGGTCCCCGCGCTCGTCCTGCACGGCGACGCGGACGGCACGATTCCGTTCGAGGGCTCCGGGCAGCGGACGCACCTCGCCATCCCGGACTCGGAGCTGGTCGTCCTCGACGGCGCGCCGCACGGCTGTAACGTCAGTCACGCCCGCGAGCTCAGTGACCTGGCCTCGGCCGGCTCATTTTGCGGTAGGGGCCACATTCATCCCGCCCGCGCCCGTCCGGGACAGGCCGCATCCGGGACGTCCGCCGCAGGCTTCGTCCCCGACCCCGGACGAAACGCCGAGCCAGTACCCAGGCTGGAGTGTAAGATCCGAAGGCGTGGCCGCTATCCGGGTAGGCCTGGACACTTGATTTCCCGGGTGCGGTCGCCGACCTAGGATGAATCGTCGGCAAAGACGGTCGGCCTCGTCGGTGAACGGGTGGAAAAATTGCTAGCGCCGAAGATTGCCTATCAATCAGATAGATAAAGAAGGTAATTGCTAGAGTGGGCGCTCGTCGGCTTGAAGGGACTTCGCGCATGTCCAGGAATCGCGCTTCGCTTGGATACCTCCGCCGTCCCGGTCCGCTGGTGGTGGTCTCTCTCGCCTACCTGGTGCTGGTATCGGGCGTCATGATCTGGCGCGGCATCTCCGTGTCGCCCGACTATTTGCTGCTGATCCTGGTCCCTGTGGCCCTGCTGAGCGGGCGGTTCCTGGGATTCCTGCGGGACTGGGTCCCGTTCATCGCGCTCTTCCTCGGGTATGAGGCGGTCCGCGGCATCGCGCCGAAGAGCGGTATCAAGCCTCACTACGAAATCGTGATTCAATCCGACAAGGACTTGTTCGGCGGGACGGACCCCAGCCAGTGGATACAGGCGCATCTGGGCTCGCTGCACTGGCTGGCGGTCGCGTGCACAGTCGTTTACTTCTGCCACTTCATCATCCCGATCACCGTCGGCATGGTGCTGTGGCTGGTCGACCGGGTGCAGTTCCTGCGCTACACGGTCGCGCTGCTCGCGATGTCCTTTGCCGCCTTCATCGTCTTCGTGCTCGTGCCGGTGGCCCCGCCCTGGCTGGCCGGCCACCACCATCTGCTGCCAGGGGTGCATTCGCTGATCTCCCTGCCCAGCTCGGTGAGCCCGTACTACAAGGCGCTGGATCCCGACGAGTCGGCGGCGTTCCCGTCGCTGCACGCGGCCTATCCGCTGCTGGCCGCGCTGGCCCTGTGGCCGGTGACCCGGCGGGGCGCGGCGCTGGGCTTTGCCTGGTGCGCGGCGGTGTTCTTCAGTGTCGTCTATCTCGGCCAGCACTACGTCACGGACGTCATCGGCGGCATCATCTTCGCCGTGGGCACCTGGCTGATCATGACCAAGATCCTCGTGCCGAGGTTTGCGTCGCTGCAGCACAAGCCGCCCGCGACCGTGCCTGCCGGGGTGGAGCCTGTCATCAGCGAGCCGAGCTCCACTGACCTGGACAGAGCGCAGCCGGCCGGGACGACGCAGGAGCAGACGACGCCGACGGGGACCGGCTGAAGTGATAGATGAGGATCGACCCGGCCAGGACGGCGACCGGGCACCAGCCGCGTAGCCAGCTCAGGGCGGAACGGTTGGCGCTGTTGATGGCGGTCACCGACACGGCGGCCCACCCCGTGACGTGCCTGGGCGCCGTGCCGAGCAGCGGCCGGGCTCCGGGGATATCAGCCGTGCTGATGCCGCGAGGGCCGAAGTAGGCGACCCATGGATCCCGGCTCGCGCTCCACGACCGCAGGACGTACAGGTCTTGGCCCCAGTCGACGTTGGAATCCGTCACCATCGTGTAGTTGGGCCGGAACGGCCAGGCCGTCCACGCGATGGAATCGGGGAACGATACCGCCGTGCTGACGAGCGCCGCGACCAGCAGCACCGACGTAACCGCCCAGGCGAGGCGCCCCATCCCGGCCGCGACGACCCTGCTGCCTGCCGCGGCCAGCCCGCTGCCTGCGGCCGCGGCCCACAGGGCGAGCACAGGAAGCAGGTAGCGTAGCCCGACGTCCTTGGGCATGGTCAGCGTGAAGCCGGTCAGCAGGACTGCGGGCACCCCTACTGCGACCCCGGCCCGGCGGCGCAGATCCCGCGGCAGCCACAGGCATCCGAAGGCTCCGGCGACAAGCAGCAGCAGACCTGCCTCCGGCCACTTGATGACCAGGCTGAGTGGCCAGTACCACCAGCGGCCACCGGTATAGGCCACGCCCGCGATATAAGCGGCCGAGCCGCTGCCATCGTGGACGGAGAGATACCTGATGCCGTCGAGATACGGCCGGGGCACGATCAGCGGAAGCTGCCGCACCATCGCGGGGTCCAGGACGAGGTAGACGACCCAGACGGCGGCCCACACGATCAGGGCGGCCACCGCCGCCTGGGTCAGCGCCCGGACGATGCCGGAACGCCACTGGGCGGCCACCACCACCGCCAACCCCGACGCCACCACCATCAGGCCGGTGACCTGCGTCTCCGCCGCGGACGCCAGAGCCAGCCCGAGCCAGGCCAGTCTCCTGGTGTCGCGCCATCGCAGCCAGCGCAGCAGTGCCCACGAGCTCAGCGCCGCGCCGAGCGCGAACGGGACGTCGGTACCGTCGAGATGGCCGATGCCGAGCACGAACGGCGAGGCCAGCCACAGCAGGCCAGCCAGCATGCCCGCTACCGCCCCGGACAGTTCCGAGCCGATGGCGTAAAGCACGAAGGTCACGCCGGCCGTTTCGGCCAGCGGGACGAGCCGGGAGGCAAACGTGACCCGGCGCAGCTTTCCGGCCGCCAGCTGCGCGGCCAGGAATCGCGCACCATAGCTGTACTCGTCGTTGCCTGACCATGTGCCGTTTCCTGGCACGACCGGGTGGGTCAGCAGGACCGGCAGCACGGCCAGCACCTTGGTCAGCGGCGGGTGCTCTTCGTTGAGGGTCACGTCGTGGTGCAGGAGGACGGCCACGGCCGATGACACGTACACGGGCTCGTCGAAGGTCGGCGAGTCAGACCACGCCTCGGCCACGCCGAGCACCAGGAAACCAGCGGTCATGACCGCAAGCAGGACGAGCGGAATCCTGTTTGCCCAAGCTCGCAACCGGCACCTCGCCGTCGATAATCCAGACCTGATGAACGGGATTCTTATCCTGGCCCTAGGTTCCCGTCCTGGTCCCAGGAACGGGCCGAAGCGCGCCGGGGCAGAAGCCTACTCCCGGCCGGGCGCGTACTCCGGAGCGGACACGTACGCCGGGGATGCCGCTGGCGTGCGCTGACACCCGCCAGCCCTCGCCGCGACCGCAGGCACCTCACGGGGCCCCGGTCCTCACCTTCCGTCACTCAGGCAGGACAACCCCGCACTGCGCCGGCGAACCCGCGCCGCCATACCAAACTCGGTCAGAGACCGAATGCCCGCCGCAAGGCTTCGTCCCGGTCCCGGACGAAACGCCGGGCCAGCACCGACTCAGGAGCGTAGGTCTCGAAGGAGTGGCTGCCACCGGGATAGACGTGCAGCTCGGTAGGCACATCGGCCTGCTGCAGGCGCTGGGCGTATTCGATGTCCTCGTCGATGAACAGGTCGAGGTCGCCCACCGCCAGGTAGGCGGGCGGCAGCCCGGCCAGGTTGGCCGCGCGGGCAGGCGCGGCGTAGGGTGACACCCGGTCGGTGCCGGCCGCGTCGCCGACGTAGGCCCGCCAGCCGATCAGGTTCGAGGTGCGGTTCCAGACCCGCAGGTCGGTCAGCGCCATGCTGGCCGGGGTGACGTTGCGGTCATCGAGCATCGGGTAGATCAGCA
>JBEKKH010000594.1:0-5151 GCA_050010815.1 Streptosporangiaceae bacterium
CCACGGTGCAGGCGGCGCTGGCCGCCTGCGGCCCGCTGACCCGATCTCAGCTCCGCGAGCGGGTCGCTGCTGCCGGGGTGCGCACCGACGGTCAGGCGATGGTGCACATCCTGGCGCTGGCCAGCATCCGCGGCCTGATCGTGCGAGGCCCGGCTGCCGGCAGGGACCAGGCGTTCGTGCTGGTCCAGGACTGGCTAGACGCACCGCCGCCGGCGATGAGCCGCGAGGCGGCGCTCGGTGAACTGGCCCGGCGTTACCTCGCCGGGCATGCCCCGGCGACGGACCGCGACCTCGCCCGGTGGGCGGGCATCGGCCTCCGCGATGCCCGGCTCAGCCTGGCCCGGTGCGGCGCGATACAGCGATCGGACGGCCTGGCCGAGCTGCCGGTGAACCCGCAGCGCGCGACCGCGGCGCTGCCACCGCCACTGCTGCTGGGCGCGTTCGATCCACTGCTGCTCGGCTGGGCTTCCCGGGATCCTATCGTCGGCCCGCACCGCCGGATCGTCACGGTCAACGGGCTGTTCCGGCCGTTCGCGCTGGCCGGCGGCCGGGCCGTGGCGACCTGGACCATGGCCCGCGGCCAGGTCGTGCTCGCACCGTTCGCCCAGCTGGACGACAAGACCCGGGCAGCCTTGAACACCGACGCCGCCGATGTGACCCGATTCCTCGGCGAATAGGACACCCGGCCGGAATCCAGAGGTTCGCCGCGTCCGACCCGGCCCTGATCCCGTCGCTGCTGACCCGATGCGCATGTTCGCACGCGAGTGCGGAGCAGGGTAAGTTCGGGCATGAACGCGACCTCCGTTCGGATGGCGCTTTCCGGTAAAGCTCGAGCGCTTTCTCATGCTGCTCGATGGCTCGTCGCAGCTCGCCCGGCCCGCAGCCGCCACGTGCCTCATGGGCTCGGCCTCGCCGATTCCGATTCCGCTTCCGATTCCCGCCGGAGGTGGTCTCGGACGCGGCGCTCAGCCAGTTATGGCCAGCAGGTAGCGATGGCGCAGGCCGGGACGTCATGATGGATCACGGGTGGCTGGCCGGAGGGACGGCATGCGGACGTTGTGGCGGGACGAGGACGGCACGTGGCGGACTACGCTGCGTGGCCGGCAGGTGCTGGCTGATGCTCGGATCAACAAGGGAACGGCGTTCGACGACAGCGAGCGCCGTGACCTTGGCCTGACCGGGCTGATCCCCGCCGCCCACTTCACCCTGGATGATCAGGTCGGGCGCGTCTACGCGCAGTACCGGCACCAGCCCGACGACCTGGCCAGGAACGTCACCCTGAACGCGCTGCGCGACCGCAACGAGGTCCTGTTTTACCGGCTGCTGACCGGCCACCTCAGTGAGATGCTGCCGATCGTCTACACGCCAACGGTCGGGCAGGCGATCGAGCACTACAGCCATGAGTACCGGCGCCCCCGCGGGATCTACCTTTCCGTGGACCACCCGGAATTGATAGAGGCCTCGCTGCTGGCCTCCGATCTCGGGCCGGACGAGGTCGACCTGATCGTAGCGACCGACGCAGGCGCCATCTTGGGAATCGGGGACTGGGGGGTCGGCGGCATCCACATCGCGGTGGGCAAGCTCGCCGTCTACACCGCTGCGGGCGGGATCGATCCTGCTCGCACGATCCCGGTCATGCTGGACGTGGGGACCGACCGGCAGAGCTTGCTCGACGACCCGCTTTATATCGGTAACCGTCATCCGCGGGTGTCCGCGGCTGAGTACGACGCCTTCCTCGACGAATTCGTCCGTGCGGTCGGCAAGCTCTTCCCGCTGGCGCTGCTGCACTGGGAGGATCTCGGAGTTGCGAATGCCAGGCGGCTGCTCGAGCGGTACCGGGATGAACGGCTGACTTTCAATGACGACATCCAGGGCACGGGCGCGGTGAACCTGGCCGCTGTGCTCGCCGCGACCAGAGCGACCGGGGTGCCGCTGACCGGTCACCGGATCGTGATCTTCGGAATGGGGACGGCCGGGGCAGGCATCGCCGACCAGTTGACCGCGGCCATGGTGGCCGAGGGAGTGCCGGTGGCGCAGGCCAGGCAGCGGTTCTGGGCGGTCGACCGTCAGGGCCTGCTGACGCGGGACATGACAGCGCTCAGTGACCCGCAACGCCGGTATGCCCGCGACCCGGCAGAGGTAGCGGACTGGCGCCGTGATGGCGTGGCGGGCGGCTTCGGCCTGGCCGAGGTGATCCTCCGGGTGCACCCCACGGTGCTGATCGGGACCTCGACGAGGGCAGGGTCGTTCACCGAGGCGGTCGTCCGCGACATGGCGGCCCACACCGGGCGGCCGGTGATCCTCCCGATGTCCAACCCGACCGTTTTGTCCGAGGCGGCACCGGCCGACCTCATCAGGTGGACCGGCGGCCGTGCGCTGGTCGCCGCCGGGAGCCCGTTTGGTGCCGTTGACCACGACGGCATCCGCTACGAGATCGGCCAGGCCAACAACGCTCTGATCTTCCCCGGCCTGGGCCTCGGCGTGATCGCCGCCCGGGCGCGGCGCGTGACCGACACGATGCTGCTGGCAGCCGCCCGCGCGGTCGCAGAGCTTGTGGATATCTCGACCCCGGGTAGTCCGCTGCTGCCGCAGGTAGCCGCCCTGCGGGAAACGTCGGTCACGGTGGCCGCCGCGGTCGCCCGGGCCGCCGAGGCTGAAGGCGTGGCGTCCGCCACGCTGGACGCCGACCTCGTCGGCCAGGTGAGGGCGCTGATGTGGGAGCCTCGCTACTGTCCGGTCAGGCCAGCCTGAGGCCGGCGGCCCCGTGCCGCTTTCACGGGACCCTGGCTCCTCGCGCTCAGCCATCGCCCGCAACTGTAACCACCAGCTCCCAGGGCTCAGACGCAGCTCAGGTGCTGCTCTTCCAGGTCACGGTGAAACCGAATCCAGCTGCCGTCGACCGCGAGGACCGGTGGTGCCCGCCGATCGCCACGCCAGCAGGGACCAGCGGGACAGCGCGGACAAGATCGAGCAGGCACTCGCGGCCGAGCCGATCGAGAAAACGGAAGCCACTGAGGCGACCGAGCCGATCGAGAGGACCGACCCCGCGGAGCCGATGCACAGGATGGAACCAGTGGAACCGACGGACAAAATTGACCCGCTCGATCCGATGCTCAGCAGCGAGCCTGCGGAACCGGCCGGCCGGCGTGAGGTATCTGCGTTCGCCATGCTGGGATTGTCGCACCCTAACCATAGGGATCGTTGGCGTTACCGTCTGGGCAGTAGCACGCTCAGGCAGGTGACGCAGCCTTCGAGTTTCTCGAACTCGCTGATGTCCACCACGACCGGGGCGAAGCCCAGGTCGTCCAGGAGCTCCGCGGTACGGGGGGCGGACGCTGCGATCAGCACCTGGTCTCCGCCCAGCGGGACGACATGGCAGCCGCTCTCTTCGGCCACCGGGCGGACCGCGGGGAACAGCCCGGCCGGCACCAGCTGCGGGAGCAGTAGGAACGTGCCGTCGGGCAGCGCGGTCACCGCGGACTTCAGGTGCAGCACGTTCCCCAGCGGGACAGCGACCACGGTACGGCCCAGCGGAGCCAGCAGCGCGCGCAGCTGGCGGATTCCCGCGCCGTTGGTCCGGCCGCCGCGCCCCGCGTACACGGTGTGGCCGGCCTGCAGCACATCGCCGCCGTCCAGGGTCCCTGGCTCCTGGATCCGGGCGGTGCGCAGGCCCAGCGACCGCACCATCCCCGCGACGCCGGCCACCTCGGCCCGGCGGGCCGGCGCGCCCGGACGGGCCAGCACCGCCAGGTCCTCGCAGACCACCACCGCATCTTCGATGAAGACCGAGTCCGGGCAGTCCTCGGCGGCCGGCACCTGCCGGATCACCCAGCCGCTGGCCGCCAACGCATCACCGTACGCGGCGTGCTGAGCCCGGGCCAGGGCCACATTCACCGGGGTCCGGCTGATGTGGGTGACGATGCCCTCGGCCAGCCTGCTGCTGGGTACGCGGACCAAGACCGTGCCGGTCACAGATCCCTCCCTGACCCCAGCCGGGTTCCAGGCGCACGGCAGCCGGCCACACGGCAGGAACCGCATCTTTTGTGTGAGCGGGTATGTGAAATTCGTGACACTTGTCTACTGTATTAAACGAGGTTCTGCAGACACCAGTGTCAGGGAGCCGGGCATGAGTAGTTCAGATGGTCCTGACGTGATTGAGGCGCTCGTCCGGAACGGCGCCGGCCCGGGTCGGCGGGTCACGCGCGGAGCCACCTGGCTTATGGTCACCCCCGACGGGCTTGCGGCGGTGGAGCATGGCTGGAAGCTGCACGTTTCGTCGCGTTCGGCGACCTTCCCCGACCTGGTCGAGACGATCCTGCTGGTGCTGGCCGCGGAAGGCTGCGCGTTCAAGCTGGCTCGCTCGTGCCGGGTGCTGGCCGAGCTTAATGACGGCCTCAGCTCGCCGGCCACCGTGGGGAAGGCGGTCACGGTCTACCCGGACCAGCGCCGGGTGCGCGAACTCGGGCTCACGCTGGCCGCGCTGCTGGCCGGGCGGCCGGGACCGCGTATTCTCAGCGACCGGCAGGTGACGAGGTCGGCTCCGGTGTACTACCGGTACGGGGCGTTCCAGGCGGCCTGGGAGTCAGGCGAGCGCGGACGGCTGACGCTCGTGCTGCATGGGCCCGGTGGCGAGGTGTTCGATGGGACGGCGGAGCTGGTCTACCGGCAGCCGCCGTGGGCAGTTGACCCGTTCACCGGGGCAATCGGTGACGGTAGCCCATCGGCAGGACCGCAGATTCTCGGCGGGCACTACGAGGTCACGGCTGGGCTGCGCCAGGCGGCCTGGGGGAACGTGTATGCCGCCGTGGATGAGCGGGACGGCGCTGCGGTGGTCATCAAGCAGGCGCGTGCCCTGGTCAGCGAGGACCGGCAGCAGGCCGACACGCGGCTGCGGCTGCGCAATGAGCGACGGGTGCTGCAGGCCCTTGAGGGCGTGGCCGGAGTCCCGCGGTTCGTGGACCATTTCCGGCACGCCGATGATGAATTCCTGGTCATCAGCGACTGCGGCCCGGCCAACCTGACCGAAGACGTGCAGGGTCACGGGGCCTACCACACCGGCCCGGGGGGCAGGCGCAGCCTGGGCACGCTTGCTTCCGGGCTCGCCCGTATCCTCGGCCAGGTGCACCAGCGCGGTGTGATCATGCGGGACCT
>JBEKKH010000595.1:0-5140 GCA_050010815.1 Streptosporangiaceae bacterium
GGATCGCTGGCTGGCTACCCGTTCGAGGGGCCTCGCCTGCTGGCCGGCTGGACCCCGCCGCCGGCCACGGCGGCGGTGTACGTGATCGCGTACAAGCCCGACCCGGACACCAAGCCGGACCGTTACGCCGTCATCTACGTGGACCACTCCGCCGACCTGAGCGCCGAGCGGTTCCCCTTCCAGCACCCGCGCGCGCACTGCTGGATCAAGCGGGCCGGATCCAAGTACAAGGTCTACATCTGCACCTATGAGATACCCGGCGGCGCCAAGGGTCACCGGGAGCAGATCGCCAGGGAGCTCACCGCGATCTACCGCCCGCGCTGCAACGACCAGCAATACGACCAGGCGTGGAAGGACGAGTGGATCGGCAGCTCGATCGCGCCATCCCCCAGCCTGGCCAAGGACCCGCAGGGCCCTAGATCCCCGCCGACCGGGCGTCCGCACCCGGGCGGGTGACCGGTCCTGCTCCCGTCAGGACCGGTCACCGCTGGAATCAGCTGGTCAGCAGCTCACGCCGCCCTCTGATCCATCCACCTGAGACGGCGGGATATCGGGCAGGCTGCTGACGACCCGTGCCTGTAGCTGGGCGGTCGACGCAACGACCGTGCACCCGACAGGGAGACGGCCACCCCGCGCAGCCCGACGGCGTTGGCCGCGTCCGGCACCACCGCGGCGCCGGGGATCGTGGCCGCGACCTTGAACAGCGCGGCGGCCAGCTTCGGCGGCACGAGCATCTCACGCAGCATGTCGCCGATGTCGGTCCAGGCCTGCTCATCCGATTTGGGGCCGCCGTCGTCCGGATGCTGGTAGATCCAGGCACGCAGCAGCCTGGGATCGGTCGGCAGCGTGGTCAGGAACATGTAGGTGCTGCGCTGCGGCGCGGCCCCCGGGCAGCTGCCTGCGGGTAGCGACGTCCAGCTAGTGCGGTTACCGGTCACCGCGGGGGGCGTAGGTCCCCATGGCAGCTTCTGGTTCTCGTCCTCGACGATCTGCAGCATCCCGGCCTGCTGACCATCGACGGACTGCCAGATCTGACGGCTGGTCTTATGCAGCCAGGCCTGGATGTCCGTCGGTGCCCCGGAGAGCTCGAGATAGGTGGTCACTGAGGACACGTAGATAAACTGACCCGGCCGCGGAGCCGGCGCAGCGGCCGTGGCGGCGGCCGATGCCGCCCGGCCCAGGATGTAGGCCGCCGTCAGCACCTGAGTGCCGGGCGGGACCTGTCCCGGTTGCGGTGACGTGCCCGACATGCGCTGGCCCGGGTGCGGCTGGCGGGCGGTCGTGCCGGGCAGCAGGCTCACCGTCAGGACAGCGGCGGCTGCCGCGGCCACCGCGACGATGAGGATGGGCCGCGGCGCGCGGCCGAACGGCGACCGGAATCGCGGCGGGTACGGGCCAGGCGGCCGCAGGAAGCGCAGGCCCGGACGGCCCCGGCCGGCGTCTTCCCGCACGGCGCGAACCTCGGCGAGCAGCAGGCCGCGTGCCCTGCTCAGCTCCTCGGGGCGGCGGCCGGCCACCTGGGCTCGCAGGTCTTTGAGCTCCCCCGGGCTCTCAGGTTCGGCGAGGTTAATCATGATCTCTCTCCTCAGCTGCCAAGATGGGGTTGACGCCGCCCAGGGCCTCGCGTACCTTCCGGCGCGCCCGGTTCAGCCTTGACCGGACCGTGCCGACGGGCACGCGCAGCGCCAACGCCGCCTGGTCGTAGCTGAGTTCGCCCCAGTCCACGAGCAGCAACGTATTGCGATCGGCACGGCTCAAACCGGCGAGAGCAGCCGCGATCGTGCGCCGCTGACCGGCCGCGGCGACCCGGCGGACCACGTCATCGGCCGGCGACTCGACGACGGGGTCCACGCCGGTCCTGGCCAGGGCCCGGTAGAACCGGACTTCCGCCTGGCGGTGACGGCCGATCATATTGGTGGCGATGCCGAACAGCCCGGTCGAAGATCGCCGCGAATGCTTCAGGCTCCGCGCGGGAACACGCGATCAGCGCAGCGTCATCGGCCGGGCGATCCGCTTCAAGCAGCGGGTCGTCCCGGCCGACGATGGCCGGTTTCTCCATGCAGGACCCCTTCACAGGCCGCGCGCTCGGGTGAGCTGACACCCGTACTTCCTCGCAGCCCCGGCCTGAGTTCACGCCCGGCCGAAGAGCCTTCAGACTCCCTGCATGTGCCGAGCGGAGGCTCCTACCGCTCAGAGACGAAGCCGACCGCGTCGAGCAGGCGCGAGCGGCGTGTCCCGGACGCGGGCCGGGCCACCTCCGGGACCGCGGGCTGCTCGGGCCGGGGGGTCACGCCGGTCACGATGCCCTCCGCCATGTCGTACAGCAGCGGCAGCGCACCCGCGACGACCCCGCCGGTCTCGTTGATATGGCCGACGCCGGGCCCGATGAGCTCGGCGTGACCCACGATGGTCCGGACGATCTCCGCGCATTCCTCGAGGTTTCCGGCGACGCGGGTCAGCAGGCTGCCCACCCAGAACAGGTAGAACGCCAGTCCCGCGATGAGCGCGACGACGTCGATGACCGTGAAAACGACTAGACCCGTCACGACTTAACCTTTCCGAGCACCCGGCCGAGGAACAGATGGTGCTGGAGGCCTTCCGCGAGGACCGCCTCGACACCGGTGGCCACCTGCGGGATCAGCACGGTCTCCGAAGTGTTCGCCGCGGCCGCCTTGAGCGTGTCCCTGACCGTGACGACCCGGCGGTCAATGACCTTCACCAGATAGATGAGCAGGCTGAGCAGGGCGGCGACGGCGACCACCACGACGATGCCGAGAATGTTCGCGATCGTCCACAGGTTGTGCTCGGTCGATGACATGGCCAGCGTATGCATGACTATCCCCCTAGCCTGGCCCGGCCGCGCTGCAGGCCGCCGATGATGATCGTTGCGTGCTCGATGGTGGTACGCAGCGCAGCCAGCGGCGCGGTGTTCGTGACCGCGTCGGTCAGCGCGTCGTTGATCTTCGGCGCCTCGTTGCCGATCGAGCGGGCAAGCAGCAAGATCGGCACCACGAGGGCCACCACCACCAGGACGATGACGATGCCGATCGTGTAGCCCACCACCCATCCGGTGGTCGACGTCCCTGCGGCTAGGACATGCGATTCCATCTAACGGCTCCTTCGGGTCAGACCGTTTCGCAGAAGTCGCGGACCGGCTTCAGGTTCGCGTTTACCGAGGTCAGCCTGGCGGGGACGGTGCTGGTCAGCTGAGCTACGGCCTGCACTCCCCCGGTCGTGGCGACCAGCGTCTTGCGCACGGCCCGCAGGTGGAAGATGACCCTCAACAGGCCCACCGCGGTTACCGCGATGATCAGCGCGGCGATGATGACGGTCGCCCAGGCGGCTGCCGGCATGACCGATCTCCTTTCTGTCCGAGGAACGTTCTAGCCGAGCAGCTTCGCGACGGAACCCGCGTACCTGACCGCGCCGACCGAAACGTCCCTGATCGTGGTGTCGGTCACGGCCAGCGCCTCCGGCACGCCGTTGAGCTCGCCGATCAGGGCCACACCGCCCGCCAGGACGTCGTCGGCCGCGCCGCGGATCCGTTCGACCGCGGCGAGCACCCGGTTCAGCAGGAAGATCACCACCGGCAGGACCACAAGCAGCAAGATGGCATTTCCGATCCACCACAGGACCATGACTGTTTCTCCTCAGCTCGCGGGCTGGTAGGGAAGGAAGAAGCGGCGGAAGACCCGGCTCAGCGCCATCACCGCGGCCCGCAGGCCCAGGGTGAAGCCCCGGGCGGGCGAGGCGCTGGCGGCCGCGAGCTGCTCGACCGACTCGCCGCGCTCGATGCGCTGGATCCGGTCCTGCATGTTCGTGGCGAAGTCACGCATGAGCACCGACGAGACGTCGGAGATCATGCCGCGGCCGTACTGCGCCGCGGCTCCCGACAGCTGCAGGTCCTGGGCCACCGCGACCTTGGTGCCGCGACCCGCGCGGGTCAGCGTCGCCGTCACGACCATGGCGGCCTGACCGCGCCCCTTCTCGTCGGCGCCGGACGCGTGCACCACCACGCGCTTGGCGGCCTCGTCGCGTTCGGTGATGTCCGCCGTGCCGGCGAACCGCATCCGGACCGGGCCCATCCGGATCGCGACCGTGCCCTTGTACTTTTCGTCACCGAGATCCTCGGTCAGCGCCGCACCGGGCAGGCACGTGGCCACCTGGGGGATGTTCCCGAAGAACTGCCAGACCTTCTCGACCGGCTCAGCGACCTCGAACTCATTCTTGATCAGCATCGGGTCTCTCTTCTCGCGTAAGCAGCGGGGTCCTTCTCGAACGCATGGCGGCAGCCCGAGCAGCAGAAGTAGTAGTCGGCGCCGTCATGCCGCACCGCGCGCCCGGACGGGGTCACCGTCATCCCGCAGACCGGATCGACCGCCTGGCCAGGCTGAGCCGCCGTGGGCAGTACCGCCGTGGGCAGTACCGCCGTGGGCAGTACCGCCGTGGGCAGTACCGCCGTGGGCAGTACCGCCGCGGGCAGCGGCGCCAGCGCGCCCGCGGCACGCAGCTGGACAAGCTCGGCGAGGATGGCGACCGCGATCTCCTGGTGCGTGGTCTTGCCCAGGTCCAGGCCGGCCGGCACCCGGACCCGGTCGAGCTGGTCCTGCGGTACTCCCCGCTCGGACAGGTAACCGAGGACGCTGGCGCCCCGCCGGCGCGACCCGACCAGGCCCAGGTAGGCCGGCCTGGCGGCGGCCGCCATTTCCATCACGTCCTCGTCGTCGTGGCCCTGGGTGGCCACGACGATCATGGAGCGCTCGTCCGCGCCCGCCGCCGCGAAATCCTGGCCGCCGACCAGGTCGGCCCGCCAGCCCAGCGCCGCGGCCAGGCCGGCCAGCGTGCGGGCCATCGGGGATACGCCGACAATGACCAGATGCGGGACCGGCAGCACCGGCTCGATGTAGACCTCGAGCGCGCCTTCGCTCTGGCAGGAGATGGGGACCACGGTCATTCCATCCGGAACGCCCCCGCCGAACTGCTCGGGGGTGCCGAGCAACAGCAGCTTGGCCGTGCCTCCCGTTATGACCCGCTGCGCCTCGCGGATCACGACCGGCTCGGCGCAGGCGCCGCCGATCCAGCCGTGCAGCTCACCCTCGGCGGTGATGATCGCGCGCGAACCTGACTGGCTCGACGACGG
>JBEKKH010000596.1:0-5133 GCA_050010815.1 Streptosporangiaceae bacterium
GGTCATGGTTCCATCGGCACGACGAATACCTCGCGACCGCAGGGGGACTGTCATGAGCGGGCCCAACGACTACAACACCAAGATCATTGAGGAGTTCCGGGCGAATGGGGGACGCGTCGCCGGGCCATGGACGGGCATCACGCTGATTCTCGTCCACCACATCGGCGCAAAATCCCGGACCGAGCGCGTCTCGCCGCTGGCCTACTCCGCTCAGGGAGACGGCCGCTTCGCGATCTGGGCCGCCAACGGAGGATCGCCAACCCACCCGAACTGGTACTACAACCTCAAGGCCGACCCCAGGATCAAAGTCGAGGTGGATACCCAGGCGTTCACGGTACTAGCGCAGGAGCTCGACGACACCGCCCGCGCCGAGCTGTGGCCAAAGTTGGTCACGCAGTACCCTCAACTCGGCGAAACCCAGGACAAGACCACGCGGCAGATTCCGGTGTTCATGCTGACCCGCCAGGACTGACTTGCGACGGGGGCGGGTCGTGCAAATGCGGCCTTCCGCCGCAGGATGCCCCGGCGACGTCGCACCGGGCTCAGGGCGCCGGCCAGCTGTGCTGGCCGGCCGTGCTGGCCGACGAGCCGGGATGACCCAGCAGGCCGGGGCGAGCGCGTCACACCGGGACGCCGCCGTAGGTGCGCCGCCACTTGGCTTCGAAGAACGACAGCAGGCCGAACGCTATGAGGCCGAGAGCCACCAGGATGAGCAGGACGGGGCCGAACGGCTCGCCGGCCACCGTGCGCAGTGCCCGTCTAGACCCTGGTGGGAGCAGCGTGCAGCCGATGGCGGCGGCTGCGCAGCTGGCGGTGAGGTACCAGAGGCTGTGGGTGGTGGCGTGGACGAACGTCTCTGGGTGGGGGTGGTTGCCGAGCGTGCCGTAGAAGATGGCACCGGTCACGGTGACGGCGGCGACGCCGGCGAGCTGGGTGATGGTGCTGACCACCCCGGAGGCCGAGCCTGCCAGGCGGGTGGGGACTTGTCCGAGCACGATGTCGGCGAGCGCTCCTGAGATGATCCCGAAGGCGATCCCGGTGAGCGCGAGGCTGGGGGGGGGCGAGCTGCCAGCTGGACTTGTGCGTGGCCGGGCTCGGCCGGACCCGGCTGGCCAAGTCGGTGCACGACGCCGGATGGTCGGCGTTCGTGCACATGCTGGAGTACAAGGCCGCCGGGCACGGGCGCACGTTCGCCCGGACCGGCCCCTCCCGGCCAGGTGTGCTCGGCCTGCGGGACCAAGGATGGGCCCAAGCCGCTGGGCGTGCGCACCTGGACGTGCGCGGCGTGCGGCACGGTGCACGACCGCGATCTGAACGCGGCCAGGAACATCCTCGCCCTGGGACGCAGGGAGAGGCTAAACGCCTGCGGAGGCGGCGTAAGACCAGGGCTTGCCCCGGCGGCTGCCAGCGAAACAGGAACCCTCCGGGGTGCCGCGTGAGCGCGGCAGGAATCCCCGCGCCTTCAGGCCGGGGAGGACGTCAAGCGATCCACGACGCGATCCTGAACGAGGCCGGGCTGGCCTGATGACCAGGATGATGTCGTGGCCGCTGCCTCCAGCGACGCGCCCGTCGCCTGGCTAGAGCCGGAATCAGCCTGGAACTGTGACGTCCGCCGAACTCGACGGTGCACCAGGCTCAGAACATGCATCACGGTCCGTTCGGCAGGAAAAATCTCTAATTTCCCGAACGGACCGTGGTGTCACGGCCGGTCTGGCTGTCCGCATGGAACGGTCGGCGCATCAGGGCGGGGAAGTCGCTGCGCCGATCCCATGCTGCACAATAAGAGCGACGTCCGGCGCGGCCGCTTCGTCCTGGCGGCCAGCTGCCCGGGGCGCAGCGCCGCACCTGGCCCGGATAATGAATCTGCCGCCGGGAGGTTGGCATGGCACGGCATCCGCTCATCGGCTACCTCGTCTGGGTCGTCCTTTTCGGCGCCGTATTCGCCTGGGAGGGCCTCGCCCTGGCCCGGGTGACCGGCGTTCCCACGCTCAGCGACGTCTTCCGCGTGATCATGCGCTATCCGATCGGGCGGTGGGCGCTGTTCGCCTTGTGGCTGTGGGCCGGCTGGCACTTCTTCATCCGCGGCTGGCACTTCCTGCTCCGGTCCTGAGCGTGTTATGGCGCCGGGAGAGCAGCTAGCTGCGCTGGCTTCGCCGGACCGCCAGGCCCTGGTGCCGATGGCAGTCGGTTACCTGATCCTCATGTCGGCGCTTGGCCTCGGCCTGCGCCGCCTTTACCGGCCACCAGGGGCTCAGTCTGCATCAGGCACGCAGCCGGATGAGGCGCGGGCCACGCGGCCGGACCCCGGGCAGCGCATCGGCTGGGCTGCACTGGCCAGGCATGTGGCCGGCACCGCCGTCGGCGGGTATCTGCTGCTCATGGCCGTCGTAGTCGCCTACTACTCCGGCGTCGCACGGATGGGGATCGGTTTCCTCGAGAGCGTGGTCACCGGCACGGCGCTGCTGCTGGGACTGGCGGCTCCGGTATTCGCCGCACTGTCCTGGTTGGCCGAACGTCGAGGGCGGAGCTGATCGGTCACCCATGAGCACTCGGACCGGGGAAACAGAAGGATCTGGCGCCCCCACGGCCCGGCAGAACGCGGGGTACCCACTCGTTCCCCGCGGCAGGCAGGTCGTCGCACACGTTCACCGCTCCGTCCGGACCAGGTGCTGGCGATTGACTGCCGGGCCGCTCTGGAAAGCCACGACGGAGCATTGATCTATATGCGCTACGGCGGCTTCCGCCACGGACGACTTGAGGTAATGGAGGCTCTGGCTCGTGGCGAATCGGTCGATCCTTCGGAGTACTACTTCCGGATCTCACCTAGTTTCGAGACGGGAAGAGATAAGTATTCGTGGCTTAACCGGATAGTGGCTGTCGGTATTGGTCGCCGTGTGCCGTCGGGCCCCATTTATGACATCTACGAGATCCTTTAGTTTCGAACCTCTTTTTCGAGTGACTGAATCGGAATGTGTTGCCGATCGAACAGTCGTTTACCTGACGGCTGCGCGGACGGACGATCACGGACTGTGATCGTGAAGGTGAAAGTGAACGGGTCTCGCGCCTACACGTATAAGGCACACACGCGCCGTTCACGTTCACGTTCACGACCGCAGGACCAGCCGTCACCAACCGTGACCATGGCCCTGCCCGCTCGCCCGAACGTGACTCCCCGGAAACGCGGCCGCGACGGTCCGCGCGAGCGTGCTCTTGCCAGTCTCGCGTGCCCCATTTGAGGACCACAACACGGGTATCGGCCAGCGCGGCGAAGACGCTGCTCTGGGCGTGTCGCAGGAGCAGGTGCCCTGTGGGGCGGCACACAGCTTGCCCCCGGCGGTGAGATCGCGCGCGTCCAGTACGGCATTAACTTGCGGCGGCCTGACGGCCGCACTTACTCGGCTCCGGACCCGGCAGGTACGCGGGTGACTCGTAACCTGGGCATCCTCATGGAAGGCGCCACCGACGCCGAGGCGACCGGCATCGCCCGCCGGACCGTCGATTCCGGCGGAATCAGCGACACGGATCTCCCGAACGACATGCTGGCCAGCGCATTCGCTGACGCCCGGAAACCTGACGGCGGATGCCGTCCGCGCGGCGCTGGCCTCAGGGCATCCCTACCTCCGCGCCATCGGCAGCTTCAGCAGCGCCGTGACCATGCGCTACCAGGCTCTGCTACGGGATCTGGCCGACGATCCCGCCGGGCTTCACCGGCGATTCGTCACCAGTACCTTGCCCGGCGCTCGGTCGTGGGCAGGCTCCCCGGCGCGATGCGAACGGCGGCCGCGACCGCAGCTCCAGCATCGCCGGCGTAGTTTTCTGCGGAGATCCGATGGAGCTCGATGGTGGCGGTGCTGAATCCCCCGCCGTGGTCGCGCAGCATGACCCGGCCGCCGAACCTAGCCGCGATCGACGCCGCTTCGTCCGTCAGGTCCCGCATACCGTCCCGGTCTCCCGCGCGGGCGGCGCTGTAGGCGGCGGACTGGATGAGCAGCCCGCGCTCGGCCGCCAGCCGGGGATCAGCGCCTCCCAGCCCGGGGATGGCGGCGGCGACAAGCGCGATTGATGCCGCCTGGTCGTACCAACCCGCCTTGCGGGCGAGCACCGCCAGGTTCCTGGAGGCCTCCGCCGCGGCCAGCGGATCACCGCTGCCGGACGCCAGGACCTGGGCGCGGTCGGCGGCCATCCAGCCGAGCTGCTGGTCATCGAGCTTGATCAGCAGGCGGGTAGTCAGCGTGTAGATCCGGGCCAGCAGCACGCCGGCCTGCTCCGCGTCACCGCCTGCGGCAAGCAGGTGCCCGGCGGAGATGAGACGAGGCAATACCGCGGCAAGCCGCTCGTACCGGCAGTCACGGAAATCCGCTAGCGCTCCCGCAAGCCCTTCGCGCAGTCCGCCCGCAGAGGCAGCGGACGAGCCGGGCGCGAGCCCGAGCATCGCGTCACGGACTCGGCTTACGACCACTTCCTCCGGGCGGGCGGTTCCCGCCGCAGGCGCGTGGCCAGCCCCCGGCATCCTCGCGCCGGCCGCCCCAGCAGCGGCCAGTCCCAGGCTCGCTAGGAGCTGCCGTCTCCGCACATCATCCTCCCGCCAGGACTCACCAGCCACCCTAGGGAAAACAGCGCGCGGACGACCCGGCAGTCACCACGGTCAGGCGAGCGTGTCGCGCATCATCAGAGAGCGGAGCGGCTAGGCCCAGCTGATGCGGCGGGATCGACAGCGCACGGGCGAACCGGCGCAGCACCGTGATATCCGTAAGCGGAGTGACCCCCGCTCGTACCTGGAAACCTGAGCCGCCGAATAACCAGTACGCGCTCCCAACTCGGCGAGAGTCAGCCCGCTGGCCCTACGGGCAGCCCTGTCAACGGCATTCCCGGGCCGGGCCTCGCCCGGCGCCCCCCGCCCGCCATCCATAGGCAACTCCGAGTGAAGATCCCGCGCAGACCGTAACCTTCCCCGTACGACACTGCGTAATGCCATTGGATCGTTACATTGCGTCTACCAAATTCCGCTCACGTCCGAAACACCCGCGACTTCCACGAGAGACCGTGATTCCGGTACCGGGCCCGCGGCTTCCTGATTCCGGCGGCGGACATACCCCCGAAGCGACTCAACCGACGTAAACCTCGTACCCAATC
>JBEKKH010000597.1:0-5126 GCA_050010815.1 Streptosporangiaceae bacterium
GCGATCACGCGAGCAGCGCGCTGACGTGACGCGGGAGAAGGCCAGAGCCCCGGCACGAACGGGATATACCCGCGTAAATGCCGCAAATCGCTGGCGAGTATGACGGCCGGACACGACACGCCTGGGCATTCTGCGGCCGGACAGGCAGGGCATTGCGTCGTGCTAGCGAGTTCCGGGCCTAACACTGAAATCCGCGTATTGACGCGGCCTCGGCGACGGAGCACTCTCGGACAAACACCCTTTTCGTGCCATGGCCGGCCGAGCCGCTGGACGGATGTGTTTGCCGATGAGCGCACCGAGGCGCTTTCGTCTCCTGCGGAGACTGTTCACTGTGGCCGCGATACTCCCACTTATCGGTACGAGCCTGCTCGCGCTGCCCGGGACCTCGCAGGCGGCCGGCTCGCTGCCGTGCGACATCTACGGCGCGGCCGGCACGTCGTGCGTGGCCGCGTACAGCACCGTGCGCGCCCTCTACTCCTCCTACGACGGACCGCTCTATCAGGTCCGCCGCGTCTCGGATGGCACCACGACCGACGTCGGCCTGCTGACGGCGGGCGGCTACGCCAACGCCACCGAGCAGGACGTCTTCTGCGCCCACACCACCTGCATGATCACCGAGCTCTTCGACCAGTCGCCCGAGCACAACAACCTGACGATCGAGGGGGCCGGCGGTGCCGCCGGCGCCGACGTCGGCGCCAACGCCGCCGCCCTGCCGGTGGTGGCGGGCGGTCACAAGGTGTACGGCCTCTACATCGCGGGGCAGACCGGTTACCGGGACAACAGCACGCAGGGGGTCGCGACCGGCGGCGAGCCCGAGGGCATGTACATGGTGGCCAGCGGCACCCACGTCAACTCCGGCTGCTGCTTCGACTTCGGGAACGCCGAGACCAATACCAGGGACAACGGCAACGGGCATATGGACGCCGTCAATCTCGGCACGGAGTGTTATTTCGCGCCGTGCACAGGAAGCGGGCCCTGGGTCGAAGCCGATATGGAAAACGGCCTGTTCTCCGGCGGGAATGGCTCCAACACCGCCAACGACGGAAATAACAGCGACTTCGTCACCGCGCTGCTGAAGAACAACGGGCAGACGACCTACGCCCTCAAAGGGGGCAACGCCCAATCCGGCGGCTTGACGACCTGGTGGAACGGGGCCCTGCCCGATATCGGCGGTTACACGCCGATGCATCAGGAGGGCGCGATCGTGCTGGGCACCGGCGGGGACAACAGCAACGCGTCGGTCGGCTCGTTCTTCGAGGGCGTGATGACCGCTGGCTACCCGACGGACGCCGCCGACAACGCCGTCCAGGCCAGCATCGTCTCGGCCGGCTACTCCGGCGCCTCGAACGGGGGCACGCCACCCGCCGGCACGATCACCGGCCCCGGCGGGCAGTGCGTCGACGTGATCGGCGACGACAGCGGAACGGACGGCGCGGTGGTCGACCTGTGGAACTGCCAGTCGCAGGCGATCGACCAGCACTGGACGCACAACTCCGACGATTCGCTCAGCACCCTCGGCCGCTGCCTCGACATCGACGGGGACGGCACCGCGGTGGGCACGAAGGTCGAGATCTGGGACTGCAACGGCGTCGGCGGCCAGAAGTGGGTCCAGCAGTCCAACGGCTCACTGCTCAACCCCCAGTCCGGCCTGTGCCTGGACGACCCGAGCGGCAACACCGCGAACGGCACCCAGCTGCAGATTTACACCTGCAACGGGACGTCGGCGCAGGTGTTCTCGGTCAACGGCGGCGGCATTATCGACGGGCCGGGCGGCCAGTGCGTCGACGTCGCGGGCGACGACACCGGCGGCGACTACACCCCGGTGCAGCTCTGGGGCTGCCAGTCCTACGCCATCGACCAGCACTGGTACCACAACTCCAACGGCTCGCTCAGCACCTTGGGCCGCTGCCTCGACATCGACGGGGACGGCACGGCCGTCGGCACCAAGGTGGAGCTCTGGGACTGCAACGGCGTCGGCGGCCAGAAGTGGGTCCAGCAGTCCAACGGCTCACTGCTCAACCCCCAGTCCGGCCTGTGCCTGGACGACCCGGGCGGCAACACCGCCGACGGCACCCAGCTGCAGATCTACACCTGCAACGGCACCGCCGCTCAGCAGTTCGCGCTGAGCTAGCTATCCCGGGGCTAGCTATCCCGGGGCTAGCTATCCCGGGGTTGGGCCTGACCGCGGCAGCCGCACGTTGAACGCGGTCTGCCCGGGGCGGCTCATGACCTGGACCGTGCCGTGGTGGCTCGCCACGATGGCCCGGACGATGGCCAGCCCGAGACCGGTGCTGCCGGCGTCGCGATGGCGGGACTCGGCCCCGCGGGCGAACCGCTCGAAGATGGTGGGCAGCATGTCCGCGGCGATGCCCGGCCCGTCGTCGAGCACCGTGACCACAGCCGTGCCTGGCTCGCTGCTGCTCAGCATCACGACCACGCGGGTGCCCGGCGGGGTATGCACCCGGGTGTTGGCCAGCAGGTTGGCGAAGACCTGGTGCAGGCGGTCGACGTCGCCGGTCACGGTGAAGGGCTCGGCGGGCAGCTTGAGCTCGTAGTGATGCCCGGGGCCGCTGGCCACCGCGTCGCTGACGACATCGAGCAGCAGGTGGGTGAGGTCGACGGGCTCGTGAGCGAGTTCCCGCCCGGCGTCCAGGCGGGCCAGCATCAGCAGGTCCTCGACCATGGTGCTCATGCGTTCGGCCTCGGACTCGACGCGTTCCAGCGCGTAGTTCATCTGGGCCGGGGCCTGTGCGCGCATCGGGCGGGTCAGCTCCGCGTAACCGCGGATCGCGGTCAGCGGGGTGCGCAGCTCGTGGCTGGCGTCGGCGACGAACCGGCGCACCTTCATCTCGCTGTCCTGACGGATGGTCAGCGCGGCGTCGACGTGATCGAGCAAGCGGTTGACCGCCCCCGCGACCTGGCCGACCTCGGTCCGGTCGGCGGCCTGGCGCGCGTCGATCCGTTCGGTGATCGCGACCTCGCCGTGCGACAGCGGCAGCTCGCTCACCCGGACCGCGGTGTCCGCCACCCGGCGCAGCGGGCGCAACGTGCGCCGGATGATCAGGGCGCCCGCCACGGTGGCCAGCACCAGGCCCGCGGCCGCGACGACGAGCTCGACCACGACGATCTGGTGGACGGTCCGCTGGACGTCGCCCAGCGGCAGGCCGGTGATCAGGACATCGCCGCCGTCCACCATCAGCCCGGCCACCCGGAACTCGCCGAGCCCGGCGATCGTCACCGTCCGCGGCCGGCCGCCCGGCCGGACCGACGCGAGGACCGCCACCCGCCCGGCCGCCACCGGCGCCAGCTTCCCGTTGTTGCCCAGGATGTCGGCCACGGTGACCTTCCCGCCGGTGACCCGGGCGCCGAGCGTGCCGACCGACTGACCGGGCGCGAGCAGGAACTGCGTGCCGGACTGGCCGGGCGCCGAGCCGCCCCCCGGCCCGCTGCCCGGCGGCGCGACGTGGACCGCCCGGCCGCCCGCCGAGCTCAGCTGGGTGTCGAGCTGGCCGACGAGGAAGTGCTGCATCGCGATCACGGTGACCCAGCCGACGACGGCGCACACCACGGCGAGCAGGGCCACCAGGACGAGCAGCAGCCGGACCCGCAGCGACCGGGACCCCCCGCGCAGGCGGGGGCCGGGCCGACGCGGCACGGTCCGTTCGGCAGTGGTCACTCGGCGGGCTTGAGGACGTAGCCCACGCCGCGGACGGTGTGGATCATCGGCGGCCGGCCGACCTCGATCTTGCGGCGCAGGTAGGAAATGTACAGCTCGACCACGTTGGTCTGACCGCCGAAGTCGTACTGCCAGACGCGCTCGAGGATCTGACCCTTGGTCAGCACCCGGCGCGGGTTGCGCATGAGGAAGCGGAGCACTTCGAACTCGGTCGCGGTCAACGCCAGGTCCGTCCCGCCCCGGCTGACTTCCCGGGTGTCCTCGTCGAGCATCAGGTCCCCCACGACCAGGCGGGTCTGGAGCGCCTCGGCGGCGCCGCCGGCCCGGCGCAGCATCCCCCGGACCCGGGTGACGACCTCGGCCAGGCTGAACGGCTTGGTGACGTAGTCCTGGGCGCCCGCGTTCAGCCCGGCGATCCGGTCCTCGACGGCATCGCGGGCGGACAGGTAGAGCACCGGGGCCTCCAGCGCCTCCGCGCGCAGCCGGGCCAGCACCTCCAGCCCGTCGAAGCCGGGCAGCATGACGTCGAGCACCACGACGTCGGGTTTGAACTCGCGGGCGGTCCGGACGCCGCCCGGCCCGTCCGCCGCCGTCCGGACGGCCCAGCCCTCGTACTCGAACGCCATCGTGAGCATCTGGGCCAGCGTGTCCTCGTCCTCCACGACCAGGACCCGCATGGGTGTCCCGTCCGGCCGGCTGAGCTGAATCCGCTCGGTCACAACCACTCCACATTCCTTTTTTTAGGCCGAACGTAACGTGGTATCACCGCCATGACCAGCATCGCGCCCGCCGTGGTCCGGTGTCAGGTGTCCGTACCCACCGTACGACCGAGCCCCGTCACCACCGGGGCGAGGTGGTGACGGGGCGGTAGCCGGCCCGGGGGTGGCCGGCTAGCTCAGCGGCTGGCTGAGGTCGTAGACCGTCTGGCCGCCGACGGTGATTTTCTTGTAGTGCGCCTCCACCCACTTGGTGATCTGGGTGGCCACGCCGGAGGCGCCACCGCCGCCCATCGCCGTACCGGAGGCGATAAGGTACCGCACCTGTCCGGCGGCGACGTAGTGCTCGAACTGCGCCAGCGTCGGGGAGTTGTCGGTCCCGCTCCAGCCGCCGATCGAGATGACCGCCTTACCGGTGGCCAGCTCGAGGGAGGCCGCGCTCTGGTCACCGACGACCGCGGCGGCCCACTTTGACGTGGTCGCCTTGAGCGCGTTCGTCAGCGCGGTGCTCGTGGTCGCGCCGCCCCCGCCGGCCGTCATGCCGCCGGTCCCGCCCGGCACCGAGGACCCGGTCGGCGCCGACCCGCTCCTGGCCGAACCGGTCGGCGCCGAGCCGCCTGGGGCGGTGCCGGTGGGAGCGGAGCCGATCTTCGCGCTGCCGCCCGCAGCGGACGTTCCTGTGCCGCCGCGGCCAGCCGCGGCCGAGCCTGACCCGGTGGCCCCGCCGGTCCGGG
>JBEKKH010000598.1:0-5120 GCA_050010815.1 Streptosporangiaceae bacterium
AGCAGGGCGACCAGGATCACCGCGACCAGGAACATCAGCACGTCGCTGGTCAGGTTGATGCCGCTGCGCAGGCTCGCCAGCACGACGGTCAGCGCCGGGGTAAGCCCGGCGGCCAGCAGGTAGCCGGCCAGCTTGCGCCGCAGGGTGATCGCGCCATGGGGCCGCGGCAGCCCCCGGCCCCGGCCCATGTGCCCGTGGGTGACGATGTGCACGTCGATGTCGCCGGAACCCTTGATCGTCCGCGAACCGATGCCGGGGCCGGTGAGCATCACGGTCAGCCAGGGCCTGCGGCTGGCCCCGAGCACCAGCTGGGTGGCGTTCTCGGCCCGCGCGAAGGCGAGCAGGGCCTCGGCGATATTGTCGCCGACCACCTGGTGGTAGGTGCCGCCCACGGACTCGACCAGCTGCCGCTGGCTGGCCAGCGCGGCCGGATCCGCGCCGGTCAGGCCGTCGGACTTGGTGACGTGCACCGCCAGCAGGTCACCGCCGGCCGAGCGGGCGGCGATTCTCGCGGCCCGCCTGATCAGGGTCCGGCCCTCCGGGCCGCCGGTCAGCGCGACCACCACCCGCTCTCTGGCCTCCCAGGCGCCCTTGATTTTGTGCTCGGCGCGGTAGCGCTGCAGCCCCTCGTCGACCTTGTCGGCCAGCCAGAGCAGGGCGAGTTCGCGCAGCGCGGAGAGGTTCCCGGTACGGAAGTAGTGGGTGAGAGCGGCGTCGATCTTCTCCGGTGGGTAGATGTTCCCGTGTGCCATCCGGCGGCGCAGCGCCTCCGCCGTCATGTCGACCATCTCGACCTGGTCGGCCGCCCGCACGACCGCATCGGGCACCGTTTCCCGCTGCGGCACGCCGGTGATCTTCTCCACCACGTCGTTGAGCGATTCCAGGTGCTGGATGTTGACGGCCGAGATCACCTCGATCCCGGCGTCAAGAAGCTCCTCGACGTCCTGCCACCGTTTCCCGTTGCGGGAGCCGGGCACGTTGGTGTGCGCGAACTCGTCCACCAGGGCGACCTCGGGCCGCCGGGCGAGCACCGCGTCCAGGTCCATCTCTTCGAAGGTCGCCCCGCGGTATTCCCGCGTGGCCCGCGGGATAACTTCCAGGCCGTCGAGCAAAGCCTCGGTCTGCGGGCGCCCGTGCGCCTCCGCGAACGCCACCACGACGTCCGCGCCGCGCTCGGCCCGGCGGTGTCCCTCGCCCAGCATGGCGTAGGTCTTGCCGACGCCCGCCGCGGACCCGAGATATATCCGCAGGTGCCCGCGACCCGGCCGGACCCCGGAACTCCCGCCAGCCGCGTCCGCAGGTCCGACCGCGTGTCCGTCCGCAGGTCCGACCGCGTGTCCGTCCGCGGGTGTGTCCGAGGCCCGGGCGCCCGGCTGCTCCGCCGCTCCGGACCCGGCCCGGGCATCGCTGTCCGCCATCTCCGGCCTGTTTCCTTCTCGCATATCGAGCCAGCTTCTTTCGTTCGCCGCTGACTTCATTGTGAAGCACTCTCACCAGGTCAGGAACTAAAGGCAGGGTTGCTAACGCCATCCATACGCCCGGAGCGGAAATCCGCACCATGCGCCGGCCGACCGAGGCTGTCACGTTACGTTGAGTCCGCTCAGAGTCAAGAATCAGCGCCTACCCCGCCCCGCCCCCAACATTTTCCGCGGTGGATCCGGGCTTGGCGGTGGATCCGGTGCACGCGGCGTAGCTGTCACTGCGCCGCAGCGGTGCACCACCCATGTGGGTCACCCCGTCGCTGGACTATACGACCGCCTTTACCGGCGCACGCTCGTCCGGTTCATCGGGTTGGAAGCCGCGAAGAACGCGCTGGACGGCCGCCGCCATAGGAACACCACCGCGCTGCAGGCGATCAGCCAGCTGACCACGGTCAGCAGTCTGGCCAGGCCGATGTTCGAGTGCGAGGCCAGGACGCCGAGCGCGCCGAGCGTATGGATGCCGAACAGGACCGTGCCAGTCACCCTGGCTCCGTTCCTCCTGTTCCTGCAGCCTCGTGCGACCCACAGCCAGAGCGCGATCTCCACCAGGGAGACCAGGATCACCGGGACCGCGATCGCGGCCAACCCGTCCCGGGCCAGGGTCCCGGTGGGGTGGTTCTTAATGATGCCGCTGACGACCGCGACGAAGCCGATCGCGTACACCAGCGCAAAGGCCGCGCCCGCGTACATCAGCCTGACCGCGGTCACCATGGTGCCGGGCATCGGCGTGATCGGCCCGCGTGATCCCAGCTCATAAGGCGGCGGAAAGCTCGCTGGTGCCGCGCTCGCGGGAGATCTGCCGTCGGTAGGCAGATAACCGCGGGGTGCCGGAGGCAATGCTTGCGACGCTTGAGATGCTTGCCATGCCTGAGAATTCCGTGGTGCTTGTGACGTCAGAGGCGTCCAAGGTCCTTGCGGTCCTTGCTGTGCTTGCTGTGCTTGTGTACTGGTATAGCCCCGTGGGTGAGGATAGCTCTGCGCAACGGGTTGAGACCCTGGCTGGCCCGGCGGCTGAGGCGGGCGCTGCGGCCCGTTTCCCGGGTTCGACGGCATGGTCTGCGGATGCTCCGGGGTGGCCCGGGGAAACTCCTGCCCCTCGGCCGCTGCCGCGTCGCCGGTCCGTGTTTCCTGCTCCAGCCTGGCCTGGTAGGCGCCGATAAGGCCGGTCACCGACCGTGGCCAGAAGGCCACCGCGGATGGTCCGGTCGCGTACATCCCGTGGGCGATCGTGGCGGCCAGGGCCGGCAGTGTCGGGCGCGCGCCGGGGTCTTTCGCCAGGCAGGCGGTGACCGCCTCGCGCAGCTGCGGCGGTATCCCGTCCAGGGCCGGCTCGCCGTAGACGACCCGGTACAGGACGGCGGCCGCGGTACCCGAGCCGAACGGACCCGTACCTGTCGCCGCATAAGCGATCACGCAGCCAAGCGCGAACACGTCGCTGGCGGGTCCGGCGGCCTTGCCCTCGGCCTGCTCAGGTGACATGTAACCGGGCGTGCCGAATACCGTGCCGGCCACGGTCAGCGCGGTTCCGTCGGCGGCGCGGGAGATCCCGAAGTCGATGACCCGGGGACCGTCGGCGGCGAGCAGCACGTTGGCGGGCTTGAGGTCGCGGTGCACGACGCCACAGGCGTGTATCGCCTGCAAGGCCTCGATCAGGCCTGCCAGCAGCGGCCACAGGGCAGGCTCGGGCATCGGCCCATGCTCGCTGACGACCTGGTCGAGGGAGGGACCGGGTACGAAGGCGGTGGCTAGCCACGGAGGGTGCTCCTCCAGCCCGCTCGCCACCACCGGCGCGGTGTAGATACCGCTGACCGCACGAGCCGCGGCGACCTCCTGGCCGAATCGGCGCAGGAATTCACTGTCGCGGGCCAGGTCGGGATGGACGACCTTGATGGCCACCGCACGCCCCCCGGGCGAAAGCCCGAGGTAGACCCGGCCCATCCCGCCCGTGCCGAGCCGGCCACGCAACCGGTAACCGCCGATCATGCGCGGGTCGTCTGTGCCCAGCGCCTTCATCTTCGTCCCCTCAGCCCAGGTCAGGGCAACCTGCGGCACCGTTCACCCCAGCTGGTGCGCTCATGTCATCTGCCTGGGCCACCTGGGTTAGTCCTGCGCTTCACATTTTGCGGCATAGTCGGCGAACCGCGTACCGCCGATGCGCGGGAAAGTTGCCAAGTCGCAGCCGAAGCCAGCCCGAGCCATGCCGCTGATCCGTCGCGGCGACCGGGTTCACGGCTGGTAGCGGTAGCCCATGCCGGGTTCGGTGAGCAGGTGGCGGGGACGAGACGGGTCGTCTTCCAGCTTGCGGCGCAACCGGGCCATGTGAAAGCGGAGATAGTTGGTGCGCTGCTCGAACCCCGGGCCCCAGACCCTGGTCAGGATCTGCGCGGACGCCACGAGCTGGCCGGGACGGTCAAGCAGGATGGCTAGCATGCGCCATTCGGTGGGCGTCAGCCGGAGCGTCACCCCCTCTGCCGCTGGCCCCTCTGCCGCTGGCCCCTCCGCCACAGTGCTGTCACCGGGTGGCGCCCGCCTGACCTGGTGCGCGGTAAGGTCGACCAGCCAGTGGCCGATGGTGATCTGGTGCGGCCGGTCCCGGCCGAGCTCGGCTTCGTCACGGCGCAGCGCGGCGCGCAGCCGGGCGAGCAGCTCGGCCATCGCGAACGGTTTGGTCACGTAGTCGTCGGCCCCGACGTCCAGGGCGCCGATCTTGTCGCCCGGGCTGGTTCGCCCGGACAGGACGATGATCGGCGCCCGGTACCATCGGCGCAGTTCCACGATGACCTCGGTGCCGTCGATGTCGGGCAGGCCGAGGTCGAGGATGATCGCGTCGGGCGGGTGGCTCGCGGCTACCGCCAGGGCCTCCCGGCCGGTCCGCGCGGTCAGCACGTCGTAGTGCCGGGCGCGCAGGTTAATGCGCAGCGCGCGGACCAGCTCGGGTTGATCCTCGACGATCAGGATCTCGCTCTGGTGAACCGGGTCGGGTGCCACGAGCCCCACGTCAGGCTCAGCCGGACTTGGCGGACAGCTGGTCGAGGGCGATGTTCAGGGTGAGCACGTCCACCCGCGGTTCGCCGAGGAAGCCGAGCGTCCGGCCCTGGGTGAACTTGGCCACGAGGGCGCGGACTTCGGCCACCGGCAGGTGCCTGGCCGCGGCCACCCGGTCGACCTGTATGGCGGCGTTCGCAGGCGAGATGTCCGGGTCAAGTCCCGAACCCGACGCCGTTACCGCATCGGCCGGTATCGAAGCGACCGACACGTGGTCGAACGCGGAGATTGCCTTCTGCTGCTCGGTGATGTCGGTGATCTCGGCCGGGTTGGTCGGGCCCAGGTTGGAGGCCGCGGAGTAGAGCGGGTCGCAGCCGTAGTCGTTCTTCTCGCCGCTGACGACCGCGTCCGACGGCCGCGGCTGGAAGTACTGCGGCAGCGGGTTGCCCTTGGCGTCGACGAACTCCTGGCAGAGCAGGCTGGATCCCACCACGTGACCGTTGTAGGACACCAGCGAGCCGTTGGCCTGGTGGTGGAAGGCCAGCTGGGAGACGCCCAGCATGACCAGCGGGTAGATGAACCCGCAGACCACGGTGAACACCAGCAGGATGCGGAACCCCGCGATGTGCTGCCTGACGATGACGGGAAGGCGGT
>JBEKKH010000599.1:0-5107 GCA_050010815.1 Streptosporangiaceae bacterium
GTGGGGGGGAGGGCGTCCCAGGGGCGGCGGGGGATGGCGGCGGCGGCGCCTTCGGGGCAGTGGCGCTGGTAGTCGCACCAGCCGCAGGACGGGCCGGGGCTCGGGGGGAACACCTTGTCGTAGGCGTCGGGGGGCAGGCCGTCGCGCAGCTGTTCGTCGGCCGACGCGCACTCGGCCGCGATGGCCTCGGCGCGGCCGAGGTGGCGGGCCAGCGACTCGTCGGTGTGAGACCAGGCCAGGACTTCGCCGGTGGGCAGGTGGTGCAGCTCCACCCGGTGGCACGGGCGCCTGAGCACCCGCCCGGCGGCCAGCGCGTACAGCGCCAGGGCCAGCGAGCTGCGCGCGTCGTCGGTGGTGAGCAGGTGACGGCCGGTCTTGTAGTCGACGACCACGAGTTCGGTTCCGGTGTCGGCGGCCGGCCTCGCATCGAGCCGGTCGATCCGGCCGGAGACCGCGATCGTGTCGGTGCGGGTGGCCACCGTCCGTTCCACCCCGACCGGCTCGTCGGACGGGTCGAGCCCGGCGACGTAGCCCTGGACCATGCCGATCGCACGTTCACGCTGCCGCACCGACTGGGTCTCGTCGGCGAAACCCTCGTCGATCCAGCCGCGGTCGATCAGCGTGCCCGCGGCCGCCACGGTCCGCTGCGCCTGCGGCAGCCGCCACCATCCGGCCAGCGCGTTGTGGATGCTGGCGCCCAGGCTGTTGTGCGCCCAGGGCGGGCCCTTGGACGGGGGCGGGCGGTCCAGGTAGCTCATCCGGTACCGGCGGGGGCAGTCCAGCCAGGCTGCCAGCCGGGTCGGCGTGCACGAGTACAGCCGCCGCGGCATGCCCTCGAAACCCAGCTGCTCCATCCCGCTGACCCCGCGATCCTAGCTGCTCAGACCGGACAGCGACGCCGGGTCCGAGCCCGCGGCGAACCAGGAGTCGAACTTCTTCGCGGCCGCTGCCACCGTCGTCTCCTCGCCCTCGCCGGGCAGCACCCGGGTGTCCGACGGCAGGGTCAGCACGTTCTCGCCGATGGCGGTCAGCTGGCCGGCGAAGTCGGGGAACTCACCGTCATCCGGGACCGGCCCGCGGGCCCGCAGCACGTGGCCGGTGAACACGACGCCGAGATCCTCGCAGTACAGGCACACCGAGCCCGGCGTATGCCCAGGAGCGTGGATGACCTCGAGAGAAACGTCGGCGACCTCGAAGATGCCGCCGTCCTCCATCTCGATGTCGGGCTGGTCCTCCGGGTAGACCTCTCGCCACAGCATCCGGTCCAGCCGGTGCAGCGCCACCGCCGCCTCGTCCCGCTCGGCCACCTCGATCGCCGCGGCCACGTGGGCGGCGTGGCCATGCGTGCAGATGACCGCGAGCACCTCACGGTCACCCACCGCGTCGAGCACCGAGGCCGCGTCGCGGCCGGGATCGATGACGATAACCTCGTCGTCGTCGCCGATGATCCAGGCGTTGACCTGGTTACTCTCGTTGGCCGCCGCGGGCGGCGGCACCTGGTCAATTCGTGTGCTCATCCGAGCGGTTCCTTCCTCTGCTAAGACTTGACGCGACGGCGCAGGGCCCGGATCAGGGGCAGGGCGGCGAAGTAGGTCCCGGCCAGCGAGCTGCCCCCGACGCCCAGGTCGACCGATATCCGGCCCTGCTTGGCCCAGTACACGTCCTGCAGGTCGAGCAGCAGCGCGAACTCGTCGACGATGAGCGCGAGCCCGGCGCCGTAGGTCAAGGCCACCAGCGGGTGCCTGCGCTGGGAGTCCTCGCCGTGCACGGCGATCCCGCCGACGCCGCTGATCAGGCCGATGCCCCACATGTAGTGGTGCAGATGCTCACCACCCACGCTGAGGTTACCGAACGGGCCCTTGCCGTCCTTGATGCTGTAGGTGATGAAGCGGACCGCGCCGAAGGTGGCACTGAAGGCGAGCCAGCTGAGCAGGGCCGCCTTCTGACCAGGGTCTAGCTCTTCGCGGAAGACGCGGCGGACAATCTTCGGCGACGACATGAGGGCCATCGAAGAACAATACCGATAGGTTCAGCCGCGGCGCACCGGACTCGCGCCGCTAGTCATGGAAATCAGCGCCTCGCACACGCCGTCGGCGGCGGTTTCGCAGCCGATCCGGTTACCGGTCAGGTCGCCGTGATCGTCGCTGCCGCCGCTGGCCAGCAGGCCGAGATCGGACGCCAGGGCACGCAGGTGAGTCCGTTCGGCTGCGGTGTGGTCGGGATGGAAGACCTCCACCCCGGCCAGGCCGGCCGCGGCCAGCGCGCCGATCTGGGCATCGATGAGCTCCCAGTCGCGGCCGGCCCGCGGGTGAGCCAGCACCGTGGCCCCGCCCGCGCCGCGGACCAGCCGGATCGCGCGCACGGGGTCCAGGGCGTAGCGGCTCACGTAGGCCCGGCCGCCGTCGGCGATCCAGTCGGCGGTGAAGGCGTGGCTCGGCTCGGCGATGGCGCCGCTGGCGGCCATGGCCCGGGCGATGTGCGGGCGCCCGATCACGGCCGGCCCCGCGATGGCGGCGACCTGATCCCAGCTCACGTCCACGCCGAGCGCCACCAGGCGGTCCACCATGGCGCGGGCGCGCAGCACGCGATCGTCGCGGATCCGGACGAGCTCGGCGGCCAGCTCCGCATCGCCCGGGTCGAACAGGTAGGCCAGCAGGTGCACGCTGCGCCCGGCGAGCTGGCAGGACAGCTCGAGGCCGGGCACCAGGATCAGGTCGCCGGCCAGCGCCCGCCCGGCCTCCGGGTGGCCGGCCACCGTGTCGTGGTCGGTCAGCGCCACCGCGTCCAGGCCGACCTGGACGGCACGCCGGATGACCCGCGTCGGGGAGTCCGTCCCGTCCGAGGCATTGCTGTGTACGTGCAGGTCGGCGCGCACGCGGTCAGCCGGCCTGCAGCCGGAGCGAGGGCGCGCCGAAGGGCAGGTCCAGATCCTGGCCGGGATCCCGCAGGTCGCGCAGCCTCAGCGGCTCGATGAGCAGGACCCCCGCGGTATCGGGCCACAGCACCAGCCACAGCCAGTGGCCCTTGATCTCGCCGGCGAAGGTAGCGCGGTCCGGCGAATCTACCGGCCAGAGCGGAAAATCATGATTACCGAACGAAACCACCGCTACCGGCGGCGCGGACGCGAATCCCGCGCCGGGGTCGACGCCCTCCAGGCCGGCCAGTGCCGCGCCGAGCCCCACGCCCGGTTCCTCGGCGACGACCAGCATGTCGGCCGGGCCGCCCAGCGGGTTCGGACCGGACACCGCGACCGCGCAGGCGCGCAGGCCGGTGCGCTCGTCCCCGGCCCCGGCGAACCCCGCCACCAGCCAGCCGGACGGCAGCGGCCACGGCAGCCAGGCCGGAACCCCGGCGGTGCGCAGCAGCCCGTGCAACCCGTCGCGGGACGGCCTGAACGGGGGGAACAGCGGGTCGACCGCACCGTGCCGGTCGCAGCGCCAGGCGCTTGACCATGCGGTCGGCCGGTGGACGGGCTGGCGGCAGCGCGGGCAGATGGCGGCCGTCCTGCGGGGCGGGTCCTGAGCCACGTCTGCCCCCTATCGCGACAGAAGGTAGCTGTCATCGTACAAGACGGTGCCGTTCTGGCGACGGTGCCCTGGTAGGAGACGGTGAAGTCCTCGGCCGCGTCGTAGTTGCTGGTGCGGTACAGGATGATCGGCGCGCCGACCTTCGCGCTCCCCTTCAGCACGTCGAGGACGTAGTTCGGGCTGTGGTGCGTGCCGCCAGGACCTTACTCTTGATGGACATGCGTGTTTGCACCAGAATGTCAGCAGACTCCCATATCATCCGCTAGCACCCCGATCTCAGCAGACAGCAGTGACGCCGACCCTCCCCAGGGGAGAGCCGGCGTCACTTGGTCCTTCGGGTTCTTCGGGGTCCAGCCGGTACGCCTACTTACCGGAGGGTGCCGAAGTTCTCAGACCACTCCTGGGTGTCGTTCACGATGTCGTGGTGCGCGTTCAGCTGAAGCTCCTGGATGAAGAGCTGCGGCCGCGGCGTGTCGGTCGGGTACCCGTTGTGCGGGTAGTCCAGCACGTACGGGTGGGAGAAGTTGGTGTCCGACCCGTTGATGAACGGGGTGTAGCTGTCCACGAAGCCAGTCGCGTTGTCGACGTCCTGGACCCAGACGGTCTTGGCGGAGACGCCACACGGCTGGAGCGAGACCTCGCTGCCCGCGGTCGCGGTGGCCGCCGTGCCGACGCACAGGCCGCTGTCCACGCCGTAGGGCGAGTACTCGACCTCGAACGCGAAGTCATCCGGGTAGAACAGGCTGCACTCGGTGGTGTTGTTCGGGACGTAGAGCTCGCAGCCGCCGCCGTAGTGCAGGTCCAGGCTGGACGTCACCAGGCCGGCGGCGTAGAAGTCCGACACCTGACCCTGATAGGAGACGGTGAAGTCCTCGGCCGGGTCGGCGTTGCTCTGCCGGTACAGGATGACCGGCTGACCGACCCGCTCGCCCTGCCGGTACACGTCCTGCACGAAGCTGGGGTTGGAGTGACTGCTGAACGACCGGTTGAAGAGGTCGATGCAGCTGTGGCCACACGACGGGGTGGCCGCGCTCGCGGACATGGTGCTGATCGCGCCAACGCCGCCGATCAGGGTCAGCGCCGCCGACGCGGCGAAGACCTTGCTCTTGATAGACATAGGGTAGTTCCTCCTTGGAACGGCAGCCGTGCCCTGCGCACGGCCGTCGGAGCTACCGCCGCCACGGGCCGGCCGGCTGAGCCGTCCGGGTACCGGGTTAAGCGATATGAGCGGGGCGGGAACCGCGGCTCCCGCCCGCATCCACTAAGAAGGACGCAGCCAAGACTCAAGTGGTTGACACGTTCTGTAATTTATCTTTCACAATCTGTGACACATTTGCGGCAAGCGGACAGCAAAACGGCGTCGGCCCCGATATCGGGACCGACGCCGTTTTACCGCTTCAAAGCGGGACCATTCCCCGGCGGCGAGGCCGCCCCGGTCACGCAAGCCACCGGGGCGGCGGACATGACGGTGGCGCCGGCCCCATCGGGGCCGACGCCACTGCCTTACTCAGGTGGTGAAACTAAGGCGTGCCTCAGGGGGCGAGGATGCCCTGGTCGATGCCGAACAGCTGGCTGGAGTC
>JBEKKH010000600.1:0-7430 GCA_050010815.1 Streptosporangiaceae bacterium
GCCGGCTCGGCTGCAGCCCCGGCGTCGTCTACTACTGGACCGAAACCGGGCAGCTGACAGCCCGCCGCAGCCCCGGCGGCAGACTGTGCATCCCCTGGACCCCGGCCACCGAGGCAGACTGCCGCGCCCGCATCACCAGCTCCGGGCACCTCAACCCGGCCGCCCGCCAAACCAGGCCCCGGCCAGCACCGCTGACCGCGCCCTGAATGTCAGTACCGGCTGCCATGCTCTTCCCATAGCAGCACCAAGACACCAGGAAAAGGGAAAATCCCCACACGCCACGACAGGAGGGGCAGTATGAACCGTCCGTCCCAAATGTGGCGGACAGGATTGCGCAGACGGCGGTCGCCGTACTGCTGGAGGAGAAGCTGGAGCCGATCTTCCACCGCGACAGCTACGGTTATCGTCCCGGGCGAAGTGCCCATGACGCGCTGGCCGTGGCCAGGCAACGCTGCTGGAAGCAGGACTGGGTACTTGATTTGGATATCCGGGCCTTTTTCGACAGCGTTCCGCATGATCTGCTATTGAAAGCGGTAGCTCACCACACCAGCTTGCGCTGGGTTCTGCTCTACATCGAACGGTGGCTGAAAGCCCCCATGCAGATGCCGGACGGGACGCTTGCCGCCAGGGAGAAAGGCACTCCGCAAGGATCACCGATTTCCCCGTTGCTGGCTAATCTCTTCATGCACTATGCGTTCGATACGTGGATGGGCCGGGAATATCCGGGCTGCCCGTTCGAGCGTTACGCGGATTTATGCCGCCCTCTAATCCGGGGTCATGAGAGGGCCGTCTGCCACGGCAGGTGACGGTCCGCTTTGCCCGTTCCACCTCCTGTCGCGGACGGGTTACCTGGGGACTGTCCGCGACGCAGACAGCCGACCGCGGCGCTTATCCCGCCGCTACCTCTCGTCGTTGCCGCTTTTGTCCTTTCGTCGCGGACGCGTCCGCGACGGCATGACCTGGGCAATGTCCAATTTCGGCCCTTTGCACCCCGGATAATGCCGCAGGACATGGGGGGTGACGTTCTTGGCGGCGATCCCGGGGCATGCCGTCGCTGCTGCTGCTGCTGCGTGGACCTTGATGCGCTCCGCGGCGGCGTCGGTGCTCATCTTCCTGGTGGTGCCGCGGGCGGTGAACACGAAGCTGCCGGGGCCGGCGGGGTTCTCGCGGTGCCACTGCCGCAGTCCGGTAACGGCGGGCTGCTGGAGCGGGCTCAGCCGTTCCTTCCGGCCTTTGCCGTGCCAGAGGACGCGGGCTCCGGGCTTGTCCAGGGTGACGTCGGCCCAGGTGAGGCGGGTGATCTCTGATACTCGCGGGCCGCTGGTGAGCATGAGGAGCATCAGGACGCGGTCCCGGCGGCCGGTCCAGGTGCCGGTGTCGGGGGCGGCCAGGAGGGCGTCGGCTTCGCCCGCGGTCAGCCAGGCGACCGTCGAGCGGGACGGTCTGCGCGGCTGGATGGCCAGGACCCGGGCGATGAGGGCGGCGTGCTCGGGGTGCCCGAGGGCCGCGTGACGGTAGAGGGAGTGGATGGCGGCGAGCCGCTGGCTGCGGGTCCGGCTCGTGTTGTGCCGCTCGTCCTCGAGCATGGCCAGGAAGCCGCTGACCGTCGCGGCGTCGATGCCGGCGAAGTCGGGGTCGGACGGGCGGGTGCCGGACTGCTCGCGGATCCACGCGAACAGGAGCCGGAGCGTGTCGCGGTAGGACGCGATGGTGTGCGGGCTGGCGCCTCGCTGGGCGATGAGGTAGTCGGTGAAGAACGACTCGACGGCGGGGGCGAGGGCGGTCATCGGAAATTTCCTCCCTGGTAATACAGGGCCACGCGCTCGGAGACGGCGTCGGCGAGCGCGGGCGTGATCGTCAGGTACCAGTACGTGTGAGCTGGGCCGATATGCCCGATGAGTGGACAGGACCGCGATGCAGGCGTCCACGTCACGGCCCTGGCGGTGTGCGTCGATGAGGGTGCTGACGGCGAAAGGAATGGCGGAAATCATGCAACCGCGGGGACCTGCAGCCGGGCTGGGGTGCCAGGCCGCATCCGGCAGTCAGTGACCGGAACGCCGGGTAGGCCACGCTCCGGCCGAGGCGGCGGCCCGCCTGGCCGATGAACAGCGCGGCGGTGCCGTCCGCGGCATGCTGCGCGCGGAACCTCAGGTAGTCCGAGAGAGCCGCGGCGGCCGACGGGTGCAGCGCGATCAGCCGCTTCCTGCTGTACTTGCCGGTGACCGTCAGCACCTGCGCCTCGGTGTCCAGGTCGCCGACGTCCAGGGCGAACGCCTCGCCGCTGCGGGGCTGTTCTCTCGGGGTACAAAACGGGCATAACGCGCGTCCCTGCGGAACGTGCAGGTCGGAGTGGGGTAAGTTCATCGCCGACGATGGTCAAGGGTGTTGCGCATGTTGCAGGTCCGCGGCGGCAGGCTCTCGGTGAAGCGTTTCACTGCCACGTCATGCAACGGGCCGGGGACCCCTGGAGAAGACGCCGGTGCTGGCCAGCAGCCCGATCAGCGTCCGCATGCCGGCCGCGAGCACCGGCGACGGGAGCGTCCCGGCCGCGGCCATGAGCCGGGCGGTCTGCTCACCGGAATACAGGTAAGGGATCCGCCGGGCGGTCCTGCCGGGGATGAGCCCTCCGGGGACCGGGCCGGCGGCGGCCGGGTCCAGGGCGTGGACGTAGCCGGCGAACGACCGCACGGCCGCGAGCCGCTGGGCGTGCCAGGCCCGGGTGGTCCCGGCCGGGGCGGTCGCGAACGTGATCGCGGCGGGCACCGTGATCCGGGTCTGGCCGCGGGCGTCCAGGCTGTCCAGGAACGCGCCGAGCAGGCGCTCGCGTCCTTCGAGCCGGTAGCCTCGGGCCCGCCGCCCGGCCAGGTGGCCCGGGATTGCCGCGCGCAGGTCAGTGCTCACCGCGGTCCTCCTTCTTCCGGCCAGGGCCGGGCTATCGACCGCAGCGCGGCCAGGTCGGACCGGGCATAGACAGCGGTCACCTGCGGGCCGTCGTGCCGCAGCAGCTCCCCGGCCTCGGCCAGGCCGCCCCCGCCGGCGAGGACGCCACAGGCCGCGGTGTGCCGGAGGAGGTGCGCGGCGCCGTTCCCGCTGATCCCGGCATTGCGCAGGGCCCGGCCGGCGACGCTCGTCACCGCTGCAGGGGTCACCGGGGCATGCGGCGCGTCCAGCGCCAGGAACACCTGCCGGCGCGCCGGCCCGGCAGGGCGCCCGTCGCGCAGGTAGCGGGCCAGCGGACCGCCGACGTCCGGCAGCGGAACCTGGTCGGCCCGGTTCCTCTTGCCGCGGACGGTAATGACTCCCTGGCGCCAGGCGATGTCGTCCAGCAGCAGCCCGGCGGCTTCCCCGGCCCGCAGCGCCAGCCGCAGCAGCAGCGCCATCATCGGCTCGTTCCGCAGCCCGCCCGGGGCCGCCCGCACGAACGCGAGGAACTCCGCTGCCTGCACGGGGCTGAGGCCCTTCGGGACCGCCGGGCCGGCCGGGGCGGCGAACGACCCGACGAACTCCGCGAGCGGGACGGCGGTCAGGCCTTCCAGCCACGCGAAGCGCAGCAGCGCCCGGACGGCGTTCGCCCGGACCTGCGCGGACCGGGGCCGCAACCCCGCGGCACCCTCGGTAGCCAGGACGGTGACCTGGACAGCGGTCAGGCCGCCGAACTGCCCGGCGCAGGCATCGGCGAACGGCCGCGCCTGGTGAAGGTAGCTGGACACCGTGGCCGGGGCCAGGCCCCGCTCACGGGACAGCCATCCCCCGAACCGCGCCAGCAGCACGTCCACGGGCTCGCGCGGCACGACGACCGCGGCCGGCGGCACGGCACCGAGTTCCCGCAGGTAGCCCAGCACCGGCCAGAGCGCTCGTTCCGACCGCAACTGCACCCGTTCCCGCCGGACGGCGGCGTACTCGCCGGCCACCTCGCCGGTCAGCCCGGCCAGCGGCACGTTGCGCTGCGCGAGCCAGCCTGCCAGGTGCCGCAGCAGCGCGCCCTGCGCCTCGCGGGTCCTCGGCGAGTACCCCAGACGGCCGAGCCACGCATCGAAGCCGTCGGCGTACTGCGCCAGCTCCGGAGTCCCTGCTTGTGGTTCCAGGCGTTCCATGATCTTCTCCTCTCCACCTGGATGGATGAGAAGATCGTCACTCAATCCGTAGTTATGCCGCACTACGCGGCAAGGGCACCGCCCTGACCAGCGGCGGGACCGCCGCAAACCGCGGACATCGGCATAACCGCGTCATCGGGATAATTGTCCAGGCTGGCGACCATGGCGGTCATGGTGGCGGCGCCCAGTTCCTGCCGTTGCGCCGGGCTGGCCGGCAGCTGGCTGGTCACTTTGCCGTACACGGCGGCGAACGCGTCCCAGTCGCTGTCGCGGTGGCCGGTCAGCGCGGGCATGGTGGCGTCCGGCTGGTCCATCCCGAGCTGGTCAAGCTCCTGGGTGAACCCGGCGAACGCGGCGGCCAGCAGGACCCGGTCATCGAGGACCGGCCCGGCGTAGTAGTGGGCGAAGATGCAGTAGTAGGCCTGCCCGATGGTGGTGACCGTGGTCGGGTGCAGCGGCGGCGCTTCCTGCGGCGGGTTCGCCGAGCACGGCGGCGGCTGCTGCCCGCTGACCTGCCGGGCAAGCACGGGGCTGCCCGCCCCGCCGCTGCAGGCGGCAACCACCAGGGCCGCCACCACCAGGGCCGCCACCACCGCCCCTGCCGGCAGGACCGGGATCAGCCGTCTCCAGGTACGCCGGGTGGGCGCCGGCAACGGGGTTCCTGCGACCGCGGATGCACCGCGGCGCGATGACAAGATCGCGGAGAGGTTAAGGATCTTGGCCGCGTGGTGGCCGTGCTGGTGTCGCCGTTGTCGCTGGCTGGCATCAGTCAGCATCTGACGGTAGTGCTCGCGGGCGAGCTGGCTGGAGAGCGGGGGATTTGTGAACATGCCCCGTGGTCTGGATGGTTGTCTGTACATACTGAGGAGGGACAGCGGGAGGCGCTCCGATACACCTCAGGTGGGAGAAAAACGGGAATTGCCGGCCGCTGGCCACGTAGGCCCCGGCGTACCAGCGGACCAGGTGGGCTGGGCTGGACGGCCACCGTCCGCAGCGTCCACCCCGCGCGCCGTCATCCTCGATGCGGCCAGGGAACTGGTCGCCGAGCGCGGCTACGCTGCCACCGCGATGACCGCGACCGCCGGCCGCGCCGGGAGGCGCTGGACACCGTCTACGCCTCGGCCGGCCGCAAACCCCAGCTTACGCGGCTGCTGGTCAAGACCGCGATCTCCGGCACCGACCAGGCCGTCCCCGCCGGGCAGCGCGCCTATGTACGCGCCATCCAGCCCGCCCCCGACGCCGCGACCAAGATCTACGCCGCGGACATCGCGGCGATCGCCCCCCATGCCCTCGTGCCCGGCATCATCCAGCAAGCCGCCCGCGACGAGTCCGGGCTGGCCGCGCTGTGGGCCGAGATGGCCAAACGCCGCGCGGCGAACATGCGCCTGGTCGTCGCGGACCTGGCCGCTGTCGCACCGCTGCGCCTGGGTCCCGGACAGGCCGCCGACATCGTGCGGGCCACCAACGCCGCCCAGATATACCAACTGCTGATCGGCCAGCGGCTGGAGCCCGCAACACTACGGGGCCTCCCGGACCGACACCCGGCGCCGCCTGCTCCTCGCCGACTAGAACCAGCCATCGACAACAGCCAGCCTTCCACCAGGGGCAGCAGACCGCAGCACGAGCACCGATCTGACAGATCAGCCAATATGCACGCCTCGGCCGATAAGCACAAAAATGCAGGCGGCCATGCATAACGGCGGAGATCGCGCACAGGACCGAAGGTCGGCGGTGACGCTTGGTAAGGAGTTCGGCGCCTGGCGGGCGGGTGATGCGCTGACTTGGTCCGCCCGGCGCAGGACTGCGGGCATGGCGGCTGCGAGCGCGCGATCCGGGCCCGGCTGGTCATCGCCGCCGGTGGGCGGTCTGCTGGTGAATGGCCAGAAGCTGGGCGTGGTGGCCGTCCAGGACCAGTTCCATGCGCGGGGGCCACGGGAAGGTCGCCTGGCCCGGTGCCCGGAAGTACAGGACGGTCCGGCCGCCGCTCGCGGGGTTTTCGTGCGGGTTGTAGCCGCCGCCATCGGGTGCGAGTTCCCCAGGCCCGGCAAGGGTCTGCCACACCTGGGACACCTCGGCCTGCGATCCGGTTCCCTCCAGCGCGAAGTGCGACTCCTGGTTAGATGCCCGCTCGTCCTCGGTGATCCTGGCCAGGGCCGGCTCGTTCCCGGGTGCGAGGAACAGTTCGAGGTCCCCCCCGGAGGCCCTGGCTACCATCGCGTGGGTGATCCAGACCTGCGGTGTGGCCGCCGGGGCGCAGCGCTGGGCCAGCCGCTGGCGCACCACCACGCTTGGCACCAGGGGGCCCGGCGTGGCACCGAGGCTGGGCAGTTCGGCGACGGCGGCCGTCAGTTCGGCGGGAAAGATCAGCAGTCCGGCGTGGATGAACGAGCAGGTGCGCGTGATGGCCGCCCGCTGGGCCGGCTCCAGTCGTGGCGCGAGCATTGTGAGCAGCGACGCCGTGTCCTGGGCACGGACGAAGCTGGCGAGCTGGCGGATCCGGAGCCGGTCCGCCTCGTCCAGCGACTGACATAGTGTCACTGATCCACTACTAAGTGCACCCATATCACTTATCGTAGTATCATGACTACATGAATGGCTAGAGGGGCGATATTCCAGGCGCCTTGTTCACCGGCGACCTGGACGGCAGCCCGGCCGGGGGCACGGTCCGGTCCGGTCTGGACGGCGCCGGCTGCGAGATCGACCTGAATACTGAGCACGCCCAGGCCCTGCGCAGCGCGCTCGCCCGCTACGTCAATACCGCCAGGCTCGGACCCGGCACTAGAACCCGGCACGGAACAGGCGCAAGGCTGCTGCGCGCAGCATGAACACCACACAGGTCCGGGACTGGGATGGGGGCCAGGGCATCGAAGTGAAAGACCGCAGCCCGATACCAGCCGAGCTCGTCGTGAAGTTCAAGGCGACCACCGGCCCCGGGAGCCGCACCGTAACCATCAGTACGGCCGCGACATCACCACCAGGGGAACAGTCTCCCTGCCGATTCCGCGCTCACGGTGACCAGCTGCTCGGAACAGGCCGGGGCGCGCCGACCACCTGGTTCTGCGGGTTCCGTGGCCGGCCGATGAGATGTCGGTGCACCTGGGAGTCGCTTGCTGGAGAAAGCACCTCGGGTTCGCAAGGGGATCCGTTTACGGGCGCCCCGCGGGGCTGGTGAGTTCCGCTACGGCGGCGACGGCTCGGTCGATCTCCGCTTCGGTGTTGTAGTAGTGTGGGGAGAAGCGGACGAGCGGGTGAATGCCGCGCTCTTCGGTGTCGAGCGGGTTGTGTTCGGCCACGGTGGTGCTGACGTTGATGCTGTCCCGGCCGAGTGCGGCTGCG
>JBEKKH010000601.1:0-5679 GCA_050010815.1 Streptosporangiaceae bacterium
GGCCAGCCAGTACCCCGCGACGGCCATGCCGGCGGGTGGCCGCATGACGGGACCGATGATCGCCATGGGCTGCTTACCGCCGACCGGGGACGGGCTGTCCTCGGCCGGGCTGGCGGCTCCCTTCCGCAGCAGAGGGATGGTGCGACTCGTCATCTCCTGGAACTCGCCCAGGCTGGGGGCCATCGCCAGGATGCCCGCCCAGACGGCATCCCGCTGTTCGCCCAAAAGAATGTGTCGGAGAGCACCAATCCACTGGGTCGAATTGAATCCAAGTGAGGCACCAAGGAGCGGCCGGTCTCCGAGGTATTCGGCGGGTCATTCCCAGGAAATGCCGCATGCGGACGGCCTCGTCCTTATGCGGAGCGGGCAGTGCCGTTCTGGCTGGTGCGGCCGTGATCATCACGGCCCTGCCGACCTGACACCGTTCGCAGCCGAGAACCTCCCCTGGCTGAAGGACCCGAGCTTCGCGGACATGACCACGCCGACTCTCGTAGTCGCGGGAGACCATGACGACATCCCGCTGTCTGTTCGGGGACCGGACTGGATGACTGACCCCGTACTTCCTCAGCCCCGGCCTCAAGAGCCTGCTCACCCTGTTCGGCGCGGAACACTCGCTTGGCGGAATCGCCGGCTACGAGGCCAAGGAGACAACCGACGAGAACCCCGAACGAGTGGCCCTGATCCTGGGGCCTCCTGGGCCTACCTCCGCCATTCGCAGGTCGCGGGATCGGCCCGGCGAACGGCCACGAACCCGTCCCGCAGGAAGGAATCAACGTCCACACCGCCATGATGGCCCGCCAGTCCCGGCTGGCGGTCCTTCGCCCGGGCAAACCCCGCGTTGGTCGCGGCTGGCCGGCCTGCGCGGGCCGTGGCCCTGGGCGGCCGGCAGGGTGCGCCGGCTTGCTCTGGGGCGCACCAGGCTGCGGGGTTTGACTGTAGCTCCCTCCCTGACAACATGGCACTTGCGACTGGGAGCCGCGCGCGGAACGGATGCGTCAGTCCGCGCGGACGCGGAATGCGTCGGAAGTCGCGCGCCGTGCCTCACGGACGATCGCTGCGAAGTCCCCGGGCGGCGGTGTCGCAATCAGCTGCAGCCCGATGCCGCGGACCAGCGCCAGCAGGAAGACCGCGGCCGCCGCCGGGTCCGCGTCGGCGCGCACGGTTCCGTCTGCGATGCCGGCGCGAATCCGGCCGGCCAGGAAGGAGCGGAACTCGGCGTCCTGCTGGGCGAACAGCGGTGCCAGTACCGGATCCCCGGCGATGGCCTCGCCCCACAGCTGCAGGAAGGCACGCGCTGACGGCGACCGGTCGGCGACGTTGCGGAGGTATGCCCCCACGATATTGGCGATCTGGCCAAGCCCGTCGCCTTCGTAGGCCGGGACCGTAAAGCGCTGCGCGTCCTCCATAACCGCCGCGAGCAGGCGTTCCCGGCTGCCGAAGTGATGATGAACGATTCCCCGGCTGTAACCTGCGGCCTCGCCCACCTCGGCCAGGGTGACCGACCGCGAACCATGCGAGGCGATGAGCGTCATCGCCGTCTCCAGAACGCGCTGCTCGGTCTGCGCCCGGCGCTGCTCTTGCGTCCGTCGCGCGGGACGGTCGGACATGGATCACTCTCCCCACTAAGCGTAGTTGGCCAGAGACGTATTCTGGCATTCCGGCCGGCGATGTTGTTCCTCGAGCCCGACGGCCGGCCAGAACCGCATGTTCAGATGACTTGAGCTGCACTATCCCGTTTCTTGCGCCGAAGATGACAAGCCAGCCCAGCATGACGCGGCGGCAGCGCCGCGTTGTTGAACGCAACTCGCAGAGCAGGCTTCCCACCGCCTGAAGCTGTGCCTCCGTCACGTTGTTGTCGGCCAAGCCGAGACAGGTTGGTCATGTTCCGGTCTCCCAGAACGACGTGAGGGTCGCTGCTGCGAGGGCTGGGTCCTGGACCATCCACCAATGGCCGACGCCCTCGAAGCGCGCCACCCGCGCACCGGCTCGGGTCGCAGACCGTACGCGCATCTCCTCCGAGCCGACGAGCCGGTCGGCGGTGCCGACGATCGCAAGCCCTGGGCGAGCCGCCGCCGCGGGAAGGTTCTTGCCCAGCTCGGCCATGGCCGGCTGGGCCGCCGCACGGTAGTAGCCGAGGATGGCGCGGCCCATCTCGGGGCCTTGCGCTGGAGCTATCTGATCCGCGATCGGTCGAGGGATGCCGAGGCCGATCAGGCGATCGACGCGCTCTTCGACGGGCCCGCCCAACCGCTCGGCGACGGCGGTCTCACCGGTTTCTGGACTCTGCCAACCGCGCGCCAGGTCGTGCCACACGTACTCCGGATCGTAGGTGCCGAGGGAGTCGCTGACCCAGCTGCGCAGCAGGTCGGGGCGGGCCATCGCGACGCGGAGCGTGGTGCTGCCCCCGACGTCGTGGCCGACCAGGTCGACCGGTTGACCGAGCGCCTCCAGCGCCTCGATCAACCAGTCGCGGTACGCCGAACCGGTGCAGGGGAATCCGTCCGGTATCGGGGCGCCGAAGCCGGGCGGTGACAGCCGGAGGGTGTCGCGTCGTTCCAGCTCCCCGAGCAGTGAATCCCAGATTGCCGAGGTCTCGGGGTTCCCGTTCACGAATACCGCAGTCATGCGATCTCCTCGAGATTGTCGATGAGGGTGGCTGGACCGAACAGGTCGACCCAGTTCGCTGGGCACGCTGGCCCTGGACCGGCACCGGCTAGGCGCCGCGCCGACGGATGTGGTTGTATACTTGCGTGCGTGCATACAAGTTAGCAAATGCGGAGGCGCGCTCGGCATCTACGATCAGCCACGCCATCGCGCCAATTACGCGACTACGAGGTGACGATCCCATGGGAACCGGAAATACGAGCACTCGCTCGATCGAGCTTCTTGGCTCGCACATGTCATACGTCGACACCGGCGAGGGTGCCCCGGTACTGTTCCTGCACGGAAACCCGACATCCTCGTTCCTCTGGCGCGACGTCATCCCGCGTGTCGCGCCGTCGGCGCGGTGCATCGCGCCCGACCTGATCGGCTTCGGGGCGTCCGGTCGGCCTGACATCCCTTACCGGTTCGAGGACCACGCTCGTTTCATCGAGGCGTTCATCGATGCCCTTGGGCTAGAGGACGTCGTGCTGGTCCTGCATGACTGGGGGTCCGCACTCGGCCTCGACTGGGCCCGCCGTCACCAGTACTCGGTGAGGGGCCTCGTCCTCATGGAATTCATCTGGCCGATTCCAACCTGGCTCGATATCTCGGCGGAAGGCGCGAAGTTGTTCCAGGCCTTCCGGGATCCTGATGTCGGTCGGAAGCTCCTCATCGACGAGAACACCTTCATCGAAGGCAACCTGCCCCACGGGGTCGTCCGGAAGCTTCCGGAAAGCGTCATGAATCACTACCGAGAGCCGTTCTTGGACCCGTCGTCCCGGGAACCGATCTACCGCTTCCCCAATGAGCTGCCGATCGCAGGGCGTCCCGATGACGTCTGGGCCATGGCGACGGCGTATCACGATTGGCTGCTCGACACCGATTTGCCGAAGCTTTTCTTCCACGTCGAACCTGGCTCGCTAATACCGCCCGACCGTGCTCGCTGGTACTCCGAGCGGCTGAAGTCGTGCCGCAGCGTCGCGCTCGGCGCTGGCAGGCACTATCTCCAAGAAGATCACGGAGAAGCGATCGGCGACCACATCGCAAGCTGGCTCGAGATTCTTCGCTGACCCTCCGCTACGCCCCCGCAAGCAGCCTCGCCAGCCGGGCAAGCGCCACCTGGACATCAGTCATCGCCGCCGCCTTCCCCGCCGACCTCCCGTGAACCCGGAGCAGGAAGCGTCCACGGACGCCAGACCCGAACTCCTTGCTCGCCTGGCTCGGGATGGTCGCGGCGCAGGTGGGCGAGGACGCCCGGACGATCAGGTCCACAAAACTGTCGTTGATCGGCTCCCGCGAGAACCAGCGACGGTAGTAGAGCGGCCCTAGCAATGCGGCAGCGATCGCGCTGAGGCTAGCTTCCGGGGGGATCTCCCCTTTGAAAGCCGCTCTCTCAGGGCCGCCCGCAGCGGAGCCGCGTGCCAACGTTGGAGTCTGCTGTGAAGCTGCGTTGCGGGGTCCACGGACAAATAGCGGACGGCGTCCGTGGGGCGGGAGCGGTGCGGGGGGCTGTCGGCTTTGCGCGGACGGCCACGGACGGGGGCCGCGGGGACGGACGGGCCACGGACAGGGTCGGCGGGGGCCGTGTGTGGCTTGACGTTCGGGGCTGAGCTGGCGTGTATTTCCCTGCGTCCGCTCGCTGCCCGGCCGGTTTCCCGGGGCGGGCGGGGAAGGGAATGAGGTGCGTGCCCTGGTGGAGCAGTTGGCACGGGAGAACCCGCGCTGGGGGTACCGGCGCATCCAGGGTGAGCTGGCCGGCCTGGGTACCGGGTGAGGGAGGGGGCGATCCGCCGGATCCTGGCCGCCGCCGGGCTTGGCCCCGCGCCGCGGCGGGCGTCGCCGACGTGGCGGCAGTTCCTGAAAGCCCAGGCGTCCGGCATCCTGGCGTGCGACTTCATGCACGTGGACACCGTGCTGCTGCAGCGCCTGTATGTCTTGTTCGTGATGGAGGTCCAGACCCGGGCCGTCCATATCGTGGGCGTCACGGCTCATCCGACCGGGGCCTGGACCGCCCAGCAGGCCCGCAACCTCACGATCGACCTCGCCGAGCGGCACCTGCGGGAGGTGCTGGCCGAGTACGCGCGGCACTACAACCGGCACCGTCCGCATCAGGGGCGACAGCAGGAACCCCCGCTGAGGCAGCCCGGCCGGACCGTCGATATCACCGCCCGGATCGAGCGCGAGAGCGTCATCGGCGGGCTGACCAACGAATATCGCAGAGCGGCCTAGCGAGCGCGAAATGCCAGGTCAGTGGCTGTGTAATGAATTTTGCACGGGACAGGGCGGATTTCGGTCAGCTCGCCCTCATCGGCCGGCGCTGCGGCTGAAGGGAGCGGAAGCAGCCGCGTTCTGGACCGTGTTAGCGTGAGACAACCGCTCCGGACCTCGGTGGTCATGGCGCTCGCTAGCCGCGAGTGCCGCCGAGACGCTCCGGAGTTTTTTTTTTAAGCTGCGCGGGCTGGTGCCCGGCCCGCACAAGATCTGGCTGGCCAACCCAGCGCTGTCGCGCACGATCGTGCCCACCGGCGGCTATTTCCAGACCGTCTCGCTGACGCTGATGGCCTACGACGTCCCGTCCGATGCTGTCGGCCTCGACCAGTAGGAAGGCCCCAGATGCCGATGACCCCTGTCCCCGCGGTCGCCTTGACTGCCGTCGGGTACTTCCCGGAAAAGTACTTCTTGGAGAACCTCGCCGTCCGCGGCGACGGCTCGGTGCTGATCACCGCGGTGCTCCAGAAGGAACTGTGGCTCGTTCCCGGCCCGGAACCCAGCGCGGTGGTCAGCCCGGTCCTGGTGCACACCTTCGAGCACATGGTCTCCGGCATCGTCGAGGCCGAGCCGGACGTGTTCATCGTCAGCCTGTCCGACGCCTACACCACCCACGAGTCTCACCTGGCTCGCGTCGACCTCACCGGCTGGACCCCCGGCGCCCCGGTGTCCCCGGAGATCATCTACACCTTCGACGACCGGGTCCGCGGCCTGAACGGCAGCTGCCTGCTCGGCCCCGGGGTGATGGCCCTGGCCGACTGCTTCGCC
>JBEKKH010000602.1:0-7523 GCA_050010815.1 Streptosporangiaceae bacterium
GCGGATCTCCAGGTCCTTCATGGCCACGTACATGCCCGCGCCGATCTCGGTGTGCTGGGCCACGGTGGCCAGGAGCTCGTGCGCCGTCTCGGTGAGCACGCGCTCGGGCGGGTAGAGGAAATACGCGTACGCACGCTCGCTGCCGCGGCCGACCCGGCCCCTGAGCTGGTGCAGCTGGGACAGCCCGTACATGTCGGCGCGGTCGATGATGAGGGTGTTGGCGTTCGGGATGTCCAGGCCCGATTCCACGATCGTGGTCGAGACGAGCACGTCGTAGTTCCGTTCCCAGAAGTCGACCATGATCTGCTCAAGCTCATGCTCGTTCATCTGCCCGTGCGCCACGGCGATCCGCGCCTCCGGCACGAGCTCGGCGAGCTGGACGGCCACCTTGCGAATCGAGCTGACCCGGTTGTGCACGAAGAAGACCTGGCCGTCCCGCAGCAGCTCGCGCCGGACCGCGGCGCCGACCTGCTTCTCGTCGTAGGCGCCGACGAAGGTGAGCACGGGGTGCCGTTCCTCGGGCGGGGTCAAGATGGTGGACATTTCCCTGATCCCGGCCACCCCCATCTCCAGGGTCCTGGGAATGGGCGTGGCGGACATGCCGAGCACGTCCACCTCGGTCCGCAGCCGCTTGAGGTACTCCTTGTGCTCCACCCCGAACCGCTGCTCCTCGTCGATGATCACCAGGCCGAGCCTGGAGAACCGGGTTTCCGGGGACAGCAGCTTGTGCGTGCCGATGATCACGTCCACCGTTCCGTCGGCGAGCCCGCGCAAGGTCTCGGCCGTCTCGGCGTTGCCCTGGAACCGGGACAGCGGCTTCACCGTGACCGGGAACGGGGCATACCGTTCGGAAAACGTGGAGAAGTGCTGCTGGACCAGCAGGGTGGTCGGCACGAGCACGGCTACCTGCTTGCCGTCCTGGACCGCCTTGAACGCGGCCCGCACGGCGATCTCGGTCTTGCCGTAGCCAACGTCGCCGCAGATCAGGCGGTCCATCGGCACCGGCCGTTCCATGTCGTGCTTGACCTCGTCGATGGCACCGAGCTGGTCCGGGGTCTCCACGTAGGGAAAGGCGTCCTCCAGTTCCCGCTGCCAGGGGGTGTCGGGGCCGAAGGCGAACCCGGGCGAGGCCATCCGGGCCGAGTACAGCCGGATCAGCTCCGAGGCGATCTGGCGGACGGCCTTGCGGGCCCGGCCCTTGGCCTTGGCCCAGTCGCCCCCGCCGAGCCGGTGCAGGGTCGGCGCCTCACCGCCGGAGTACCTGGTCACCTCGTCCAGCTGGTCGGTCGGCACGTAGAGCCGGTCGGCCGGCTGACCGCGCTTGTTCGGCGCGTACTCGATCACCAGGTACTCCCGGGTGGCCCCGGCCGTGGTCCTGGAGGTCATTTCCACGTACCGGCCCACTCCGTGCTGCTCGTGCACCACGTAGTCGCCGGACTTGAGCTGAAGCGGATCGACGCCGCCGCGGCGGCGGCTCGGCATCCGCCGCATGTCCCTGGTGGTCGGCATCCCGGCCGGACGCCCGGCCAGGTCGCTCTCGGTGAGCAGCACGAGCTTGGCGGCGGGCCAGATGAAGCCGTTCTCCAGCTGCGCGGTGGTGACGTAGGGCACGCCGGGCTCGGGCGGCTCCTCGACGTCCTGCAGGCGGGCCCCGATGCCCTCGCCGCGGAGCAGTTCGGCCAGCCGCTGCGCCGGCCCGTGTCCCTCGGTGACCAGCACCACCCGCCAGCCGTCGGCCAGCCAGCCGCGCACGTCCGCGATCATGCGCTCCGTATCGCCACGATAGGCCGGTGCCAGCGAGGCATTGATGCGGAACGGCACGCGGTGCTCGCGCCCGGACGGCTGCGAGCCGGCCGGGGCGGACGTCCCGGCCGGGGCCTCCGGGTCGTCCGTCACGCCGAACGGCGCGACCGTCCACCAGGGCACGCCAAGCGCCGCGGCGGCCGCGCGGATCCGGGCGATCGGCTGGAACGCCGCGGCCCCGAGGTCGACAGGCGCCTCCCCTCCCGCGGCGGCGTTGACCCAGGATGCCTCGAGGAACTCCTGGCTGGTCCTGACCAGCTCCTCGGCGCGGCTGCGGACCCGCTCGGGGTCGCAGGCGAGCACGATGCCACCCGGCGGAACGTAGTCGAGCAGCAGCTCCATCCGGTCCACGAGCACCGGCGCGAACGCCTCCATGCCCTCCACCGCGATGCCCTCGGCCAGCTGGCCCAGGATGTCGGTCAGGGCCGGGTGGGTGTCGGCCAGCTCCTTGGCCCTGGCCCGCACGGCGGGGGTGAGGAGCAGCTCGCGGCACGGCGGAGCCCACAGTCCGTCCTCGGCCAGGCCGATGCTGCGCTGGTCCGCGACCTTGAAGGAGCGGATCTCCTCCACGGTGTCCCCGAAGAACTCCACCCGCAGCGGGTGCTCCTCGGTCGGCGGGAACACGTCGACGATGCCGCCACGGACGGCGATCTCACCGCGGCTGGTGACGAGGTCGACGCGCGAGTAGCCGATCTCGACCAGCCGTCCGATCAGATCGTCGAGCTCGTACACCTGGCCGACCTGCAGGCTGACCGGCTCCAGGTCACCGAGGCCGGCCACGATCGGCTGCAGCAGGCTCCTGATCGGTGCCACCACGACCGTCAGCGGTCCTCCTCGCTCCCCCTCCTCAGCGGGATGAGCGAGCCGCCGCAGCACCGCGATCCGCTGGCCCACGGTGTCAGACCGGGGCGAAAGCCGCTCGTGCGGCAGCGTCTCCCAGCCAGGAAAGGACGCCACGCTGGCGGGCGGCAGAAACGAGGCGAGCCCGGTGGCCAGGTCGTCCGACTCCCGGGCCGTGGCCGTCACGGCCAGCACGAACCTGACCGGGTCGGCTGACGTCCGGCGGGTCAGCGCGGCGGCCAGCACCGGCCGCAGCGTCGGCGGCGCGACCAGGTCCTCGCCAGCCAGGCCAGCCCCGGTAAGGCCAGCGTCGGTCACCGGGGAAACGCGCTCAGCGGCGGCGCCAGCGTGGGCGACCACGTCACGAAGCTGCGGGTCGTCATCGAGAATGGTGAGCAGTCCTGCGAGGCTCATAATGTCCTTGTTATCGCCGTTTGTTCCTGGTCCTGGCGGCCCTTGCCCGGCGGGGAGGACCCTTCGCGTCAGTCCGCGACCCACTCCGGGCAGCATGAATCAGCCGGGTTTCAGCGCACCCCGGCGCTTCACGGAACGGGTTTAAGTTTACGCGTTCCGCTGCACTATGTGCGGGTCGCCCCCGGCCTTAGCCGGGGGGCGACCCAGCCGCCCCGTCGATGCATCGTGTTCAATAGATTACGATGCGTATTTATGGGCTCAGGGAGCGAGCAGACCGAAGCGCGCCAGACCGAAGCGCAGCGGGCGGTACAGCGGGCGCGGCACGCGGCCAGCCAGGCGCGGATCGCCGCAGCGGCCCGGGCGTACCCCGACACGTTAGTGCGCGAGCTATTCGCCCGCCCGGTCCGCGATTGCGTCTACCGGTGCATCGGCCGGCCGGTCAACCTGCTCCGGGCCGGCCGCCAGACCTCACTCGGCGAACTCGGCCTGACCCACCTGCGCGAGGCCGGCTTCGAGATCACGGTGCTCACGGTCGACGAGGACGACCCGCGGTGGACCGACCTGCCGGGTCAGACCAGCACCGGCCACCCCACGGCCGACCAGGATCAGGGCGGCAGGATCATCCTCGGGGACCTGCGCACGATCGCGATAGCGCCGCGCTCCTTCGATATCGTGCACTGCGCGTTGCTACTCGACCGCATTGAGCACGTCGAGCTGGTCCTTGACCGCTTCACCGCGGCGCTTCGCCCCGGCGGGCTGTTTCTGCTGCGCATCCGCGACCGGGACTGCGCCGCGGGCCTGCTCGACCGGATCGCGCCGCAGTGGTTCAGGCGGGCCCTGTGGGCCCGGCTGAACCCGGGTCGCCCCGGGCCGTTCCGTGCCGTGTATTCCCCGGCCGCGTCTGATCGCGCCATCCTGGCCTACATGCAGCTGCGGGGCCTGGTCCTCTGCCAGCGCGAGACCGCCAGGACATGGCCGGCCGGACCAGGCCGGGCGGCCGGGGTCGGCGGGGTCTTCGGGGTCTTCGGGATAGTCCGGGTAGCGGCCGCGGCTCGTGTCCTGATCGCTCGCCTCACCCGCGAGCGCCTCACCGATGCGCACGACGAGGTGGTTTACGTGATAAAAAAGCCACAGGATCGTTTCGCGAACGTCGTGTGACGTCCTGCCAGGGCCTGTCGTCCCTTCCCGCTCCGGACACCACGGCAGTTCCGTATCCTTGATCCGGCCCGGACAGACCGTTCTGGTGTGTGCTCTGGAGGCACGCTGGCAGGCCGGCCGGAAGCGATGTTCGGAGGCACAGCTGACTGCTCAACCACAGCCTGGGCTGCCCGCGTGGCTAGCGGACTGGCCCGCGTACACGCTCAGCGAAGCCCAGCTGGGCGATCTCGAGCTGCTGACCTCAGGTGCCCTCGCGCCGCTGCGCGGCTACCTGGACGCCGCGGACGCGACCGCGGTGGCCCAGCGCGGCATGCTGGCCGACGGCACACCCTGGGCCATCCCGGTGACCCTGGACGTGCCCGCCGACGCGCTCCCGCCCGCCGCGGATCAGCTGGTGCTGCAGGATCCGGAGGGCTCACCGCTGGCTGTGCTCTCGATCACCGAACGGCTAGCCGAGCCCGGACCGCAGGATCCGGCGGCGCCGCAGGTTATCCGGCTAGCCGGTCCGGTCCAGGCCCTGCGCGAACCCGAGCACGGGCCGTTCCGCCAGCTGCGGCGGCGGCCCGCGGACGTGCGCGCCGAGCTCTCCGCCGGCCAGGAATCCTCCGCTAATGTGCTGGCCTACGCCACGCGCCGCCCCCTGAACAGGCGTCATATCGGCCAGCTCCGTCACTTCGCGGGCCAGCTGAACGCATCCCTGCTCGTGCTACCGCTGATTACCGGGCCCGCGCTTGTGGTGACCCGGCCCGAGGCGCTGGTCCGCGCCGTTCTCGCGGCCAGGGAGCAACTGCCCGCGGGCACGCTGGTCATTCCGGTCCCGCTGGCCCCGCGTCATCCCGGCCGGGAACCCGCGCCACCCACCTGCTGGCCGATCCACCCGATGTGGCCAAGGCGATCGGCTCGGCAGCCGGCCAGAAGAACGGCCCGGTGACTCTGCCCGGAGCGCCCATTCCGGTCATCAGCGCCGGCGAATGGGCCTATGACCCGAGGTCTGAGGTATGGCGGCCGCTCGCCCTGATCGAGCCGGGCGCCGAGCAAGGTGAGCTGACCGACTCCGAGCTCGGCCGGCTGCTCGATTCCGGCGCCGAGGTGCCGGCCTGGTTCGCCCCGCCGGGCGTCGCACGCGAGCTGCGACGGGCCAGACCGCCCCGGGCCGAGCGCGGCGTCACCATCTTCTTTACCGGCCTGTCCGGCTCGGGCAAGTCCACCATCGCCCGGGGACTGGCGGAGGCGCTGACCGAACGTGGCGACCGGACGGTCTCGTTGCTCGACGGCGACCACGTCCGGCACCTGCTCTCGGCCGGGCTGACCTTTTCCCGCGCCGATCGTGACCTCAACATCGCGCGCATCGGCTACGTCGCGGCTGAGGTCGCCCGGCACGGAGGCATCGCCATCTGCGCCCCGATCGCGCCCTACGCGCAGGCCCGCGCGACCGCTCGCGAGATGGTGTCCAAGGTCGGCGACTTCCTCCTCGTCTACGTTTCGACCCCGGTCGAGGTGTGTGCGGCCCGGGATCGCAAAGGCCTGTACGCCAAGGCGCGCGCCGGGCTCATCACCGACTTCACCGGGGTGTCGGATCCCTACGAGGAGCCGCGTGACGCGGACCTGGTGCTCGATACCTCGGCGATGACACGGCCGGAGGCTGTCGATGCCGTCCTGCGGCTGCTGACCACCGGCGGATGGCTGGCCGGGCCCCCAGACCAGCCCGACCAGCCCAGCGAAACCTCTGTGACCAGGACACCGATGGTCCGCCTTGGCCCCGCCGTCAGGCGGCTATAAAAAAACCCGCCGCGGGCCCAGTCTTCGGCTCAGTCTTCGTCCTCGGCGCGGGCACCTTCGTCGAGCCTGGCCCGCACGCTCGCGGCTCGCTGGCGCCCGTTCTTGAGCCGTCCCGTCAAAGCTCCCGACATCACGTCCCGCTGCCGGGAGAGCAGCACGAAGCTGGCTATCCCGCTCACCACGAACGCGAGCGCGAGCAGCAGCAGGCCGCGGGCACCCACCAGGTAAAGCAGGATCATGGAGACGACGAGCAGCAAGATCCGCGCGGACGAGTAAGCGAGAGTGGCACGCATAACGATCCCAGCATAGAAGCTGACCGGCGACCTCGCGCCACGGCATCGGTCCGGGGCGCTTAACCCCCGGCCAGGATCCTCGCCAGCAGGGCCTGATCGATATTGCCGCCGGAGAGCACGGCTACCGGCGCCCTCGCCCGGGGCAGCTGGCCGGCCCGGAAGAGCCAGGCCGCCACCGCGGCCGCTCCGCCGGGCTCGGCCACCAGCCGGGCCTGCCCCGCGAGCCGCCTGACCGCGGTTAGCATCTCCTCCTCGGTCACCGTGACGATGTCGGTTACCAGCTCGCGGATGTGCGCGAACGGCAGCCTACCGACCTGCTCTACCCGCAGGGCGTCCGCGATCGTGCGCTGGACCTGCGCGGCGGGCCACGCGACCCGCTCCCCGCGCCGGAAGGAGTCGCGGGCGTCCGCGGCGAGTTCCGGCTCGACGCCGACCACCGCCGCCCCCGGACGACAGGCCCGCATCGCGGCTGCGATCCCGGAGATCAGCCCGCCTCCGCTGACCGGCACGATGACCAGATCAACCTGCGGACAGTCAGCCGCGATCTCCAGGCCGATGGTGCCCTGGCCGGCGATCACCTTGCGGTCATCGAACGGCGGAATCAGCACGTACCCGTGCCTGGCCACGAGTTCCTCGGTGGCGGCCAGCCGGGCGGCCAGCGTCGGCGCGACCGTCACCAGCTCGGCGCCGTAGGACTCGATCGCCCGGATCTTGACCTCCGGTGCCGTGCTCGGCACGACCACCACGGCACGCACGCCGAGCCGGGCCGCGGCGTACGCCACCGCGTGGCCGTGATTCCCGCTGGAATGCGCGACGACTCCGTACCTCCTGGCCGCGGGCTCGTTCGCCATGATCGCCGCGTACGCGCCGCGCAGCTTGAACGACCCGGTGGGCTGGAGCGACTCGGGCTTGATGAGAAGGCGGGGCTCCGGCCCGGGCCATCCAATCAGCGGCGTGCGGACCGCCACCGGCGCGAGCAGCCGGGCCGCTTCCCTGATCTCAGCCAGGCTGACCAGCTCCGGCTCGATGTCGCTCATCGGTGTTGCCTCCCCTCCCGTCGCCCTGGCCGTTCCGCTACCCTGACTTCCTGCCCGCGACAGGCCTATTCTCGCCTGATTCACGGTGACGGAGCGCTCGCCAGACCCGGGGGCGTGCGGAAAAAGCGGTAGACTAGCGCGATTACTACTTATCGCATTTAAACAATCACTAATTGTCGCTGGATATCAGCGAATGATG
>JBEKKH010000603.1:0-9418 GCA_050010815.1 Streptosporangiaceae bacterium
CAGCCATCCAACTCGGCAGCCGTCACCGCGCGTACCGGGCCGTCGTGGCCGGTGAAAGGGTCGCGCACCAGAGGGCTCGTCGCCAGGTCCCATGCCCGTACCGTGCGGTCATCGCTGCCGGAGATGACCACCGGCCGGCCCTCCAGCTCGGCAGCTGTCATCGCGTACACGTCGCCGGTGTGGCCCGTGAAAGGGTCGCCGACCGGAGTGCCGGTGGCCAGGTCCCACACCCGCACCGTGCGATCGTCGCTGCCGGAGATGACCACCGGGCGGCCATCCAGCTTGGTGGCCGCGACCGCGCGCACCGGACCGGTATGGCCGGTGAACGCGTGGCGCACCGGTTCGCCGGTGGCCAGGTCCCACACCTGCACCAGCCAGTCGTTACTGCCCGAGACGACCACCGGGCGGCCGCCCAACTCGACGGCCGTTACTGCGTACACCTGGTTGGTGCCCAGGTTCCGTACCCGGAACGGGGTGCGGGCGGCCAGGTCCCACACTCGGACAGGAGTGCCGGTGGCCAGGTCCCACACCCGCGCCGTGCAATCGTCGCTGCCGGAGATGACCACCGGCCGGCCCTCCAGCTCGGTGGCCGTCACCGCATTCACCACGTCGTCGTGGCCGGTGAACGGATTGCCGACCGGAGTGCCTGTGGCCAGGTCCCACACCCGCACCGTGCGATCGTCGCTGCCGGAGATGACCACCGGCCGGCCCTCCAATTCGGTGGCCGTCACCGCATTCACCACGTCGGTGTGGCCGGTGAACGGATTGCCGACCGGAGTGCCGGTGGCCAGGTCCCACACCCGCACCGTGCAATCGTCGCTGCCGGAGATGACCACCGGCCGGCCCTCCAGCTCGGCAGCCGCCGCCGTTCGCACCGGACCGGTGTGGCCGGTGAACGGATTGCCGACCGGAGTGCCGGTGGCCAGGTCCCACACCCGCACCGTGCGATCGTCGCTGCCGGAGATGACCACCGGCCGGTCGTCCAGTTCGGCAGCCGCCGCCGTTCGCACCGGACCGGTGTGGCCGGTCAAGGCGCGGTGCGGCGGTTCGAGTCGCCAGGATGCCCAGATGCATGACCAAGTGCCGCGCTGGCGGCAGTCTTCCAGGGCGTCCGCCAGCTGGGGCGCCCGTCCGCAGCGCGCGGCCAGCTGCAGGTAGGAAGCGTGCTGTTCGGCAGGTGCAATGCGCAGATGGTGGGCGGCGCGGCGGTAGGCGTCGGCGGCGGCCCGGGCGGGCTTTGAGCGGGCGGCGCCAGCGGTCGCGAGCAGTTGCGGGCGGCCAGCGGCCAGCAGGTAGGCGGGGTCGGTTAGCAGGTCATCGATGCACCCGGCTTGCGCGGCGTGGGTAGCCAGGTGCGCTCGGATGTAGGGATGGGCGCCGAGCCAGTCCCGGGCCCCGCCTTCACCTGGGGGGACGAGGCTCATGAGGGTGCTGGTAATGGCTTGCTGGTCGGCGCGCTGGTCTCGCTGTTCCAGAAGGTGATCGGCGAGTGCCTGGTGGTACAGGCGGTAGACGGAGCGGCCGTCGGCCATGCCTTCGACAGCGTAGGAGCCGGCGGTTCTCCGCAGCCGGATCAAGTCGTCGTTGCCGTACCCATAGCCGGGTGACAGCGCATCGGCCAGGCGAGGCCAGATGTCTTCCCAGGGCAGCCCGCTGCCCTGGGCGTAGGCCAGGGGGAGCAGCAACTGGGCCGCCTTGTCCGCTTCCTCGTGCAGCCGCACGCTCAGGTCCCGGCGCATGGCCGGCCCAGCGTAGCGCGGCAGGTCCCGCCGCCAGTCCGAGTCGCCGGGGCTGGGCAGCGCGGCTGTGGTCGCCTCGGTGGCCGCGGTGATCCGCGCCACCAGGAACGAGGTTCCGGCGGCCTCGCCAATCGCATCGATGACCACATCCAGGGTGCCTGCTGGGGCGGTCCGGTATAGGCCGGCCGGCTTGTAGGCGCTGTCCAGGGGATCCTCGGAGAGCAGAATCCGCCGGATGTACGCCCGTATGCTGGCCGGGTCGGCGTACTGCCCCGTGTCCAGGTCCATCAGCTGGTAGTGGTCGGCTTCCGGCTTGCCCAGGAGCCTGGCGACTAGCAGGTGGGGGCGGGTGCCCAGGAGCAGCCTGAGACCGCAGCGACGTTCTTGCATCAGCGGTCTGAGCAGCCCGTTGACCAGATCGGCAGGGTCAGCGGCCTCATCGAGCGCATCGATGAGCACGGTCAGGGCACCGGTGCCGGGGCGGGTGAGGCCATCGATGAGTTCTCCGGTGGTGTCCGCGCGCAGCCTGGCCGCGGCGGCGATCTGGTCGCGTATCTGGCTGGTAGTCATGGTGCCGGCGTAGATCGCCCCGGTGATCGCGCCGGGCGGGATGGCGAACCTGGCCGGCAGCCCGTCGCGCGGGACGGTGGGCGCCCGGTCCGGGTCGGACAGTGCGGCAAGCAGTCCGAGAAGCGCGGTCTTGCCCGATCCAGCCTGGCCGGTCACCACCAGCGCGTGAGGGCCAGCGGAGTTGCCCAGCCAGCTGGCCAGGTCGGCCAGGGCGGCGTGGCGGCCGGTGAACCACCGGGTTGCGGGGAAGAAACGAGCACGCAGCTGATCAGCGCGCTGCTCGTCGTACCTGGCCCGTTCCTGATCGAGTAGGTCAACATCGACCAATTCCGAGCGGTACCTCGGGTTGAGGATGAACGAAGGCTCATCGCCGGTCATCCCGACCTGATGCCACACCGAAGTCTGTGATTTCGGCCTGTCTTTATAAGACCTTATGGCACCGACCAGCGACCCCACGCGCAGTGTCGGCGCCGCATTACCGGCTGCCGCCAATGACCGAGCCGCCCGATCCAGGTAGGTCGTAAACGTCCCGGGCAGTGCTCGCTGGAATGGTCGCGTCGCGGCCACCACCACGACACCGCCACCCTCTGAGGTCTCATCCTGGTCATCCGATCTCCTGGTCGGATCGTCGATACGGCGCAGCGCTTCCCGGGTCATGTCCTCCCCGCCCCGCCCGGCGTAGCAGGTGTCCAGTAGCAAAAGCAGCCGCCGCACCCGGGTGTTCGCGAGGGCCAACCGCACGATCTCCCCGGCGGGTACGGTGCGGTTCAGCAAGTCTGAAGGATTCGTGTCGGTGGTAAGCACCACGAAATCCCCGTCATCGAGGACTTCACCGTGCCCGGTGAGGTAGACGATGACGTGGTCGTCGGGGTGCCTGTCCGCGCTCAAACAGAAGTCCCGCAGCCGGTCCCTCAACTCAACCGACGTCGGGCTCTCGCCGAGCACGTCAGCATGGGTGTACCGGCCGGCCTCGGGCAGGAAGTCACCACAGAACAGGGCGACCATGCGCGCAACGTCCCCGCGCAGCTCCTCCCGGTCCCATTCCGCGCAACGTTCGTAGTGGGTTATCGCGCAGGTCAGCAGGAAGCGGCTGCCGCCACCTGCCTCCATCGGCCCGCCTCCCAGCCCTCCCGGTCGGAGGCTAGCTCTCGAGCCCGTGCCGAATCGCCCGGCCGGTCTCTACCGCAGTCAGATACGGCGTGGCGTCGTGAGCGGTCGCGCCGTTGTTCACCACCCAGCAGTCCACGCCCGGCCCGAACAGCGCCCGCAAGTCCTTGACCAGCGCCACCACATCACCCTGATCGGCCACGTTCACCCACTGCCGGCCCTTGCCGGGCCAGCGGCCCCGCGGTCCCAGTCCCGCATCGGCCGCCGACAGCGGCGCGGGCTCCAGCCGGTCGAAGATCAGGTTCGGAATCCCCAGCGGCGAACCCAGGGTCACCAGCATTCTGACCGGCCATTCCGGATTCGCCTGTACTGCCTCATAGGCCACCACCGATCCCAGCGAGTGACCGACCAGCACCCGGGTATCGTCCCCGACCGCCTCGCCCACTCGCTCCCGGGCCTGCTGCCGGATCTCCGGGTCGTGGAAGTAGTCACGGACCTGCCGCAGATCACCCAGCAGCGCACGCTCCCCCATCGCCGCGAAAAACCGCGACCCGCTCAGCGCCCGTAGTGCACCCTGCACGCTGCGCGGCGTCCGCGCCAACGTGCGTGCATCGGGGGCGAGCACCGCTTCATCGGTACGGGACGCCTCAGACCACCACTCAGCCAGCAGCTCCTGCTCGAAGCCGTCTAGGTCCTCCGCCGGGATCGGCGGATCCCCGGCGGCCAGGTGGCGGCCAGGCGGGCGAAAGAGGATCCCGTAGAAAGCGCATCCCACCTCCGCCTCCGCCAGTCGTCCACCGGCATGCCCCACTCCGCCGCACAGCGCCGGAGCCCACGCGGCATGCAGCGTTTCCGCCGACCCCCGCTGCTGGCCAATCCCGTGCACGCACACCACCCGCGACACCGCACCACCCCTTCACGCACCCTCACAGCCGATATCCCGCACAGGCTCACCTGCGGTCGTGATGTCGGAGGCGGAAGACGACGCAACCTGCCCGCGGATACCATCTGTAAATGCGGCCATTTCCCTTGGCGATGCCATCGTAGCTTTTAATGGTGTGGGCGGTGGCCAGGGAGGTAACAAGACATGCTGAGCTGGTTGCCCTTGGTGGCCGGGACCTTCGCCCTGTCCATCTTGACGGCGTACGGCTTCCTGCGACTTCGGTGCAGAGGAATAGGATCTCCCTTCGGACCTCGCGCCAGGTGGTGGGCACTTACCATCGTCATGATCGTCGCTGCGGTTTCGACCGGCCTCGGCATTGCCCTCGCCGTAAACCTTGGCAGCGAAGCAGTTTACCTCGGCGCCGTCCTACCCGCCGGCCTGTGGTTCATTAGGTTGCCTCCGCAGCGCGACCGAGACATGCGCCCCAGGACGCTAGTCGCCCTGCCGACCCTCCCGTTCAGCCGGCTGTACGAGCGGATGGGCGACGACATGCAAGACTGGTGCGATACCAGGCTCCGGGCAGCCTCGGCGAAGCCGCAGTCGATAGCGGACGCCGCAAACTACTACTACGAGCAGGTAGAACGAGCCGGCCTCAAGGACGGCCGTGCCCTGGCTAATCTGGGTCGCTGGCGAGAATCCATCACGCACAAGATCGGTATCGTGCGCATGATCAGCCTGGATACCACGCCGGCCCACTGAACCTGTTCCTGGCGTATACATACCGGCTCGGCTACCACAGACTGCTGATCTACCCGTACCGCCCGAGTGCTCACCGGGTTCCGGCCCGGAACGCCGAGCCGACGGCGTCGGACCTGTAGGCCCTGTGAAGATCGGAACAGGCGCCTCGCCAGACCAGCGGGCCATGGAAGCCCAGATCGACGACGAGATGCTCACCCTCGTCACCCAGCTGACCAACGAGATCAACTGGTACATGCGCGAGCGCGGCCTCAGCCGGGCCGATCTCGCGGCGCGGATGGGCTTCTCCCCCGGGCGGGTCAGCCAGATCCTCGGCGGCGGTGAGAACCTGACGCTCCCGACGCTGGCCGCGCTGTCCACGGCCCTGGACGTGCCCATCGACCTCAGGCTCACCGCGGTCAAGGGCGGGGACAGCTACACCGATCCGGCGCAGGCCGAGGCGGCCCCAGCCGCGAGCCGCCGTCGGCTGTCGTGGTCCCGGCATCACGACAACCCGCAGCCCTGATCCGCCGCCCGAAGTTAGGCGACGCGCTGAAGGACCGAGGCCGAGTCGCTGCGGCAGAGCTGACGGACGGGGGTCGAGTACCGCGGGTCCTCGTGGCTGGCCCAGTAGCGGTCCCGTAGCTGGAGGGTCAGCGGGCCGGGAGCGCCCGTGCCGACCGGCTGACCGTCGATGACGGTCACCGGCATGATCCCGCCCTAGCCGGTAGAACCGCCCGCGCCAGACGTGCACCACGTCATAGGTGCAGTCCGAGCGGGTGACCCCCAGATCCAGGCGAGCCGAGGCGGTCGCTGCGGGGGACCATCGGATCTTCACTGGTTACTACCGAGCAGTTCGGCCATGACATCCTCATGTGACCGTGCGCCGGGACACCCAGCGGAGACCCATTCGTCATGCGCCGCGAGAGTGGACTCGATCTCCGCCTGTTCCAAGGCCTCTCGCGAAGCGTGCCGCTCCACCGCCCGGAGCCGCCGCAGCTCGGCGAGCGGAACGATGGCGGCGGTCTCCCCGCCGAGGTGGATCACCTCGTACGTCTCGGCCGGATCTGGGTGCCTCGCCGGTTGCACACTCATAACTTCAACCGTACCGGACATTGGCCCGGCAGGCCGGATGGCGCGCGAATGGCCTGGCACTGGGCTGGTGCCGTGGTCCGTTCGGCATAAAGATTTCATCGGCGGAGTGGGCGGGCGGACCAGTACTAGCTTGGCTCTCCCCTCCGGTGCCTTTATGTCTGGGTCGCCGGTGGTGCGGTCGCGGTCTGGAGCTGGGTCACGAGCTGGGCGGCTTGGCAGGCATGGATGAGGGCGGCATGGCGGGCTTGCTCTCGCTTGTGTACCTTGATAGTTACGTAACTGCTTTGGTACATTAATGTCGTGGAAGCTGTGCTGCGGGCACTGGCGGACGAGAGCCGGCGGATGATGCTGGAGGCCTTGACCGGCGGTCCGGCCACCGCGGGTGAGCTGGCGGCGCTGCTGCCGATTGCCCGCCCGGGGGTATCACGGCACCTGCGGGTGCTGCGGGAGGCAGGGCTGGTCGAGGTCCGCCAGGAGGCGCAGCGGCGGGTCTACAGTCTTCGCCCCGAGCCGCTCGCCGAGGTCGATGACTGGCTGGGCCGGTACCGGGCCTTGTGGGAGCAGCGGCTGGATGCCCTGCACACCGAGGTGGCCCGGGGGAAACGCGAACGAAGGAGCACCGGATGACCAGCAATGCACGTGGGGGCACCCGCATCCTGGGCAGCCTGCGATCGGCAGATGGCAAGGGCGTCGTGCGCATGGAGGACCGCTTCGACACCGATATCGACGACGTGTGGTCGGCACTCACGGATCCCGGCCGTCTGGCCCGCTGGCTCGGCGTGGTAGAGGGCGATCTCCGCCTCGGCGGTGAGTACCGCTTTCGCTTTTTTGCCAGCGGATCGGAAGGCACCGGGCGCGTGGAAGCGTGCGAGCCTCCGCGGCGGTTGCTGCTGGCCCATGGCCTGGGCCAGCCGGACGTCAAAGTCATCGAGGCCACGCTGACCGCCAATGGCGACCAGACCATCCTGGTCGTCGAGGAACGGGGCATGCCCCTGGACCTGCTCGCCGCCTACGGGGCGGGGATCCAGGTCCATGTCGAAGATCTCGCCGCCCACCTCGCCGGGCGTGAGCGCTGCGACGCCGACGCGCGGTGGGACGAGCTCCAGCCTGCCTATGAAGACCTGGCAGCCAGCGCCGGGTAGGCACCGGCCGCCGCTGCCGGGCCCTCGCCGCGGTGCACGACATGAGCTGGTACGACGGTACCGCCTAGAGCTGGCCGACGTGGGCGGTCGCGGTCTGGAGCTGGGTTACGAGCTGGGCGGCTTGGTCGAGCCAGCCGGTTAGTTCGGTCGCGGTGGGGGCTAGCTCGTAGGGGTGATAGTGGCAGGCGTGGCTGAGGGCGGCGAAGAGGTAGGCGGCGTGGCGGGCGCTGCCGGGGTCCAGGTAGGCGGTCAGGCACAGGAGCTGCGATCGCATGGGGCAGCTGGACATTTTGGCGGTCTGCCGCTGGGAGGCCCACAGGTCGGCCATGGCCGCTTCGAGGGCCTGCCGGGCCAGCAGCGCGGCAGCGCGGGGCCAGATCCCGGTGATGAGGGTGTCGGGGCGCTGCATGAGACCTTTGGCGGCGGCGAGCAGTTCGTCCGGGGTCATGACAGGGTGGCGCGGATTTTGGTGACGAGGTGGCCGGCATCACCGGTGAGCAGGCGGAGGTCGCCGTCGTAGGCAACGTGGGCGCCCTTGTTCAGGATCTGATAGGTATCCGCGTAGGGGCGACCCCAGGCATTGAGCCGGCGTAGGACCTCGCTGCCTTTGGACGCGTCGCCGGTCAGCGCCAGTGCGGCCAGAGGGGTCAGGCGGACGCGAGCGGTCTCTAGAGCCTGCTCGATCTCATCGTGCCGTCGGCGGGCGCGTAGCTGCTGACGCCAGATCGCGTCGGTGAAGGCGGCTTCCACGGCGGTGCGGCACAGTCCTGGGACGACTCGGGCCGCCAGCTCGGGCGGCAGTGAATCGTCGGCGGCCAGGGCCCTGGCGTCCTGCAGGGCCTGCCCGGCCGGATCCAGGCAGGTCCGCACCTGGACGGCCGAGCCAGGCCGGCGGGTCACCTCCAGGATGGAGGCCGGGATGCTCAGCTGGCGGACGGCCTGCGCCAGGCGGTTGTCGTGGGTGAAGACGATCACCTGCCGGACGGAGGCGGTGCTTTCCAGGACGCGGGCCAGGCCGTCGACCTTGGCCGGGTCCAGCGCCTGCACCGGATCGTCGATGACCAGGAAGCCGAACGGGCTGGCCGGCAGGGTCGCGCGGGGCAGGAAGACGCTCAGGGCCAGCGCGTTGACCTCTCCCTGGCTCATGACGCCAAGCGCCGAGCCGGGGGTGCCGTCGACGCTCACGTCGAGCTCGACGCGCCGCTGGGTCGCCGAACCCGCCAGCCGGATCGCGCCCAGGTCCACGTTGCTCTCCTGGCGGAGCATCCGCCAGATGGCGCGGGCCTGCTCGGCGAGCGGAGCGAGGCGCTCGTTGCGGATATCGTCGGTGGCGCCCTTCAGCCATGCCTCGGCCGCCTTGATCATCGGCACCGGGACCATGCCGTCAAGGGCCCCGGCCGCGTCCGCGCACCAGGAAGCCACCTGTACGGCCACCGGGGCCTAGCTGTCTTCCCGCCGGGCCACCTCGGCGGACGCCAGGTCCGACAGGGCACGAGTTGCCCGCGTGAGCGGCGTTATGGCCTGGTCCAGATGATCGGCCAGGGCGCGCAGGGCCGCCGGACCGGCCGCCGTGCCCGCATCGGGCGGGCTCGCCCATCGCTGCCAGGCGGCCCGGGCCGGACCGGGGTCAACGCCGGGAACAGGCGGCGGGGCCAGGAGCACCGGCGGCACGGGCTGCGTCAGGGCGGCCGCCCGCTGCCTGGCGTCGGCCGAGGCCTGTTCGGCGGATTCGGCGGCTTGTGCCTGCTGGTGGAGACTTTGTATCGCCTCCTGGCTGGCCTGCCGCCAGTGCGTGGTGAGGGCACCGGGGCTCCCGCACACCGGGCAGTCGCCGTCGCCGTGCGCATCGTGGTGATGCAGTGCGGCGGTCAGCAGTTCGGCCAGCGCTCGCGCCCGGCCAGCGGGTGAGCCCGCGACGGCATCCAGTCCGGCGGCCGCAAGCCTCAGCGCAGCCGTGATCTCCGGGACGTCGGCCTCGGCGGGGACGCTGAGCCGGGCCAGACGGCGAAGCTGGTCGAGCTCGCCTCCCTCGGCCGCCGCCGGGGCGCCGGTCGCCGCCGACCGGGCGGCGGCCAGGTCCCAGCTGCGCCCGGCCAGCGCGCGGCGGCACGCTTCGGCGCGCTCGTCGTGGGCCGCCGCCGCCGCCA
>JBEKKH010000604.1:0-5049 GCA_050010815.1 Streptosporangiaceae bacterium
CCCGCCAGCGCCGCAGCGCGGCGCTCACCAGTTTTGAAGACCGGGGGGGCCACCAGGCACCCAGACGCCTCCGCGTCGACTGTACTGCGGAGCCCGGCGCGAAGCCGCGCCGGCCGAAACGCTTGCGTCCCAACGCCTGACCAGGAATCGTAAGCCGTGTCATATACCGCATCACCAGCCACAGGGGCCAAAGGGCCCAGGTCAGGGCGTCAGAGCGGGAGCGCCCAGACGCGGCAGCCGGCCGGGGCAACAGTGAGCGAACGGGAGAGGCACCTATGCAGGGCTTCAAGAATTTTCTTATGCGCGGGGACGTGATCGTTGTCGCGGTCGGGCTGGTCGTGGCCCTCGCGTTCAGCGCCCTGGTCACCGCTTTCACCACGGACTTCATCAAACCGCTCATTCAGAGCATCGTGCCCGGCAGCCACGGGCTGGGGCATCAGATTCGGGCGAATAACCCCAATACGGTACTGGACCTCGGTGGGTTCATCACCGCGGTCATTACCTTCGTCATCTTCATGGCCGTGGTGTACTTCCTCATCGTCGTGCCCTACAAGCACGTCCAGGCGCGGCGTGGACAGGTGGTCTTCGGCGACCCGCCGCCCGTCAAGACCTGCCCGGCCTGCCTGTCCAGCGACCTCCCGGCGGCCGCCTCCAAGTGCAAGTACTGCGGCACCGACCAGCCGACCGTGGCCGCTTGACCGCTCGCCGCGGTGGGTGAAGGTCCGGCGGTGCAACTAATCTAGAGGCCATGCCGAAGGTGAAGGTGCCTCGTAAGAACGTCACCCCTGATGAGGTCGTCGCGGTCCTCAGCCGCAGGCTAGAACCGGGCTACCAGGTAGAAACCAAGGGCGGCCGCCGGGTGACGGTGCGCAAGAGCAGCCTCAGGTACGCGACCGTCTCGATCGCGGACCAGCCCGGCGCGTCGGTTTTCCGGGTCAGCGGCGGCGGGTTTCTTTTCCTGCGTGCCGCCAACACCTTCAGTACGGCTCGCCGGGTGGCTGACGCTCTTCGCCGCTCTCCCGAGTTCCGAAGTCTTTGAGCTTCGCCTGACCGGCCGCGCCCCCCTGCACGACCAGGAGCTCATCCACGCCCATCAGCTGAAGCAATCTCGCCACCGCGTACTGCGGGCGCGCGATCACCAGGGCTCCGCCCCGCTCCCGCAGCGTCTTGCCCGCCAGGACCAGCGCCCGTACCGACGCCGAATCCGCGAATCGCAGCCCCGACACATCCACCATGAGCTGTCGCGCGCCGCTGGACAACTGCGCTGTCAACAGATCGCTCAGCTGCCCGGCCGACGAAAGATCCGCCTCACCAGCCAGCATCAGAACCGGCCCCGACTCGCCGGCCGCCACCGATGTCTGCAACGTCCCCACGGTAGCAAGCATAATCGCCGCGGGCTCGGCCGGCGCGCAGCGAAGCGGGTCAGTCGCCCTTCGCTGACGGCGGTTCGCCGCCGGGCAAGCCGAAGGCGACCGTCGCACGCGTGCCGTCCGGACCGGAAAACACGCTGAGCTCGTCAGCCACCAGGCGCACCAGCCACAAGCCGTGTCCCGACAAGAAGGGCCAGCTTTCCGCGACGTTCCCGTCAGCTGAGCTGTTCTGCTGAGCCACGCTGCCGTCCTCAACCTGGCAGCGCAGTTCCCCGTCATGTCCCCACAGCCGCACGCGACCGCCGCCCGCACCGTGCCGGACAGCGTTGGCCGCCAGCTCGTGAATCGCGATCACCAGGTCATCGGTGCGGGCATCGGGCATACCCAGCTGGGTAGCGTGTGCCTGCACCGCTGCCCGCAGCGCGTAGAGCGTGCCTGCGTCGAAGGCTTGATCCAGAACCGGGGGCACGCCGCCACCTGACCAGTCAGCCTCAGCGTCCGCGAGTACCGCACCTTCATCCAGGCTGGCGTCGGCCGTGGGATCGTTACTGGTCATCGACGCCGACCAGGCTGACATGCGGCAGGCGTGCCACGCCGAGCTGCGCGAATCTCGTTTCGACGGACGAGCGGCAGCGCACGACGACGGTCCGGGACGGATCTAGGCTCTCGGCCGCCTCCAGAATCATCCGGATGCTCGAGGCATCGATAAAATTCAGGCTGGTCATGTTGATGGTGATGTCGCCGTCGATGCGGATCGCCTCCCCCAGCGCTAGCGCTAGCGCTTCCCCGGCCAGGAAATCCAACTCGCCAGCCAGCCGGACCCCAGGTGGCACGTACTGGCGGCATATCCGCAAAACAGGATCATCATGATAAGTCGCCGTCGCCACCACATGAGAGTGCAGCGGCGCGATCAAGGCCAATGTGACCGGGTCGAACCGCTCCCGGTCATACCCGCACAGCACCGACATCTCTGCATCGCTGACCGCGGAGGCAATTTCCTCCTCGAGCACGGGCAATTCCTCGATCCCGGTCATTGGCTGCAACGCCCAGCTCATATCCAAGACGATCCTCATCCCCGCGTATCCTGCTCGGCGCGAGTCCGCCAGCTGGCCGTTCAGCCATTTCATGGCCCGCTCGGCCGAGAACCCTCCGGGCCCAACCAGGCCATCGGCGCTGGCGACTATCACGATTTGCCCGGCCACGGCTGAGTCCGCGCCCATCTCAGGCCCGCCCAACCTGGCCAGGGCTAGCTGCGGCGCATCGCTGAGTACCACCACCCGGCAGCCGCTGGCTAGACCGTCACGGACGAACGCGGCGGTGAGGTCGAGCAGTTCCTCCTGCTCGCCGAAGGTCAGGCACGCATGATCGTTGAGCGATAGCTCATTGACTTGCGTATGCGCACTGACCGGCATCGCGCTCCCCCCTCCGACGCTCACCCACGACACGGTACTGCGGGCGCGGCGCCCGAAGTTGAGGTACTTCTACCCCGGCACACGTATTGAACCTTCCGCCACTCATCCAGTTCTTCCGGACTCGACACCGCTTGGGCTCACCGCACCCGACGACGATCATCGGGCAGGCGCTGGGTGATCCCGGCCCGGTCCAGGTATTCGAGCAGCGGGATGGCGACTCGCCGGGTCGTGGCCAGCGCCTGGCGCGCCTCGGCGGTGGTAAACGGCTGAGGCAAGCCGGCCAGCACCCGGGCCGCTTCGGCCTGCGCGCCGGGCGCCAGCACGATCTGCTCGTTTACCCGCAGCAGCAAGCCCGCGCGCGCCGCGGCGGCGATCGCCCGCGGATCAAGGCCGAGATCTCGCAGCCGTCCCGCGTCGGGTGCCATGAACGGCGCTCCCGCTAGGCCCGCGAGCACAGCCCGCACGCTCGCGACCACGCGCGGTGGCAGCGAGTGGGCGGGTTCTCGCGGCAGCGATCCGGACGGCTCTTGGCGTTGCGGGGACTCGTGACGTCGCGGGGACTCGTGGTGCTGAAGGGATTCCAGGGGTACTAGCTGGAGGTAGCCATCGGTCAGCTGTACCGCGGCCTGCGGGTTTGCGGACGTGCGGGCCTGCGGGTTTGCGGACGTGCGGGCCTGCGGGTTTGCGGACGTGCGGGCCTGCGCGCCGGGCGTGACCAGCGGGTCGGCGGGCACCCGGACCAGCGCCTCGACTAGGGCCCGGTCGGGCAGGCCCAGGGCGGCGCGGGCGGCTTCAGGCGGCATGCCGACCGCGAGCGGGTCGCGGCGGACGTACGCGGTGACCAGCTCGGTGAGCTTGCGCCGCAGGCCGGCCACCAGGACCGGATCGGCGAGCCAGTCACCCGTCATCGGCGGCGGGCCGCCGGGCACGCCCATCGCGGCCAGCACGCCGGCTCGCAGCAGTCCGTGCCGTCGCAGCAGGTCAGCCGCGGCCGGAGGATCCGGCCAGGTGGCCAGCTCACGTCCCGCCGCGGCGGCCGCGCCCCGCCGGGCCAGCGCGGGCGGCGCGACGTCGAGCACCGTCGCGCCCCAGATCGCGACGTCCGCACGACCTGGGTCGCGAAGCAGGACCCGGTCACCGACGTGCAGGGGCAGGCCGTCCCGCAGCGTCAGGCGCGCTATCGCGGCTCCGTCGGGTCCGACGGAGCCCAGCGGCCTGACCCGGACGAGCGTCCGGGCCGAGCCGATGTGCAGAGCCGCCTCCTGCGGCAAGCGGATCCGGTCCGGCGCCGCCAGCCTGACGTCAATAAGCTTGGTCAATGTCCAGCGGCCCTCGTCGACCAGGGCCATTCCCCGGGCCGGAACGCCGGACGGGATACCGCGCAGGTTGACGGCGACCCGCGCGACGCCGCTAACCGCGGTGGCGGGCTCGTTCAGTGCCTCAAGGCCACGGATCCGGGCGGCCCGCATGGACGGGGTGAGCAGGAACTCCTGGCCGGCCGTAATGGTGCCGGCCGGCAGCGTACCGGTGACCACGGTGCCGCTTCCCTTGATGCTGAACGACCGGTCGATCCACAGCCGGACCGGGGCGGCGACGTCGGGAGCGGGGAGCGAGGCCACCAGCCGTACCAGCGCCGCCCGCAACTCGGGCAGGCCGTGGCCGGTGACCGAACTGACCGCCACGGCCTCCACCTGACCAAGGCTGGAGGCGGCCAGGCGGTCCAGCGCCTGCCGCCGCACCTGGCCGGGATCGGCCAGGTCGGCGCGGGTGACCACAAGCAGGCCGTGCTGGATGCCCACTGCGTCGATAGCAGCTAGGTGCTCGGCCGACTGAGGCATCCAGCCGCCGTCCGCCGCCACCACGAACAGCACGGCCGGTACCGGGCCGACGCCGGCCAGCATGTTCGGGACGAACCTTTCGTGGCCGGGCACGTCGACGAAGGCCAGCCGTTCTCCGCCGGGCAGCGTCAGCCAGGCGAAGCCGAGGTCGAGTGTCAGGCCCCGGCGCCGTTCTTCGGCCCACCGGTCCGGCTCCATCCCGGTGAGCGCCCGCACCAGCGCCGACTTGCCGTGGTCCACATGCCCTGCGGTTGCGATCACCTGCATAGGAGGATGGCCTGGATGAGGCGATGGTCGTCCTGCGGCGGGACTGAGCGCAGGTCGAGCAGCAACCGCCCCGCCTCCAAGCGCCCGACCACGGCAGGGACCACACCACGCGACACGGGCGTCCCGCTGCGCAGCGGGACGGCCAGCCCTTCGGGCAGGCTG
>JBEKKH010000605.1:0-5032 GCA_050010815.1 Streptosporangiaceae bacterium
CCCAGTACCCGGCGCTCTGCCTCATAAAAGGCGTACTCAAGCTCCGGCCCGCCAGTATTCACCAGCGCAAATCCCGGCATTCCAGCCTCCTCACCACTGGCTTGCTGGCCCCCTTCCCCATGCACACGCCTTTCGCGTGCCCGGAGTACTACGGGGCCTCCGTCCCGCCTGCGGCCATCAATCGGCAACGGACCTGCCCGCCACCCGGACCGGATGCCCGGACGGGAAGGGCAACCACAAGCGGTTCCCACGTTCACTGCGTACCGATCAGCCAGTTAGGCACCCAGCTGTACTCCGGCAGCCTCGCCAACGGCTACGCCGCAGACCTTCACCGTGGCCTCCTCGCCGGCTATCTAACCCGGCTACGGAGTTGACCCCTCAAGCTCACAAGGGTCACGCACTGCGCACCGGCCCATATCCACCAGATTTGAGCCGGCATGACTCTTACGGAGCGTCAGCCACTGATTCGCTTACGCTGTACCTTCTGGCCTTGATCGCCGGACCCGGCCCATCTGGCAGTACTAAACCGTCCCGGCTTTGTCGGGGCTGCTCCCACCCTCCCCGGCGTTCCCCGGATCAGGCTGCCCCCATCTTCAATCAGACCGCTGCGACGGCCTGACGGCGAGGGTCTCTCACCCCCACTCGGTAACACAGCGCCTCGTGGCGCAGTAAATAGGCGTCATACATCCGCGCCGGGTGCGGCTTACTCGTGTCGATCTCAGAAGCAGCAAAACCGGGTTTCATCGCATCCTTCCGTCCGCTGCGGACATGACCGACACCTAGCGTGCACCCGGTGATGGCGGCCTGGAAGCCTGCAATCAGGGCCATTCTCGGACACGGTCCATGTCCGCCCGAGTGGCGCAACAGCGAGCTGCAGCGCGTCAAGTTGCTATCCCTCCGCCGTCGCTACGGCTGATGATCTTGCTGAGCCGACCGGCGGCGCCGCAGCCGGTTAGCAGATCGGCGTCGTTATTACCACGGCTCCGGGCAGTGAGCTAGGAGACCGCCACGGTCAGGTCGTCCTCGCCGAGGTATGGCCCGGTGAACGAGCGGATCAGATCGGGAAGCGAGGTCAGGGACCGGAGCGGGCAAGGGCGCGCGGTCACTGGAAAGCCATGCCCGTTTGCCACACCAGGCACCAAGCACCTGACCGGCACCGTCGGCGCGCACACACAGGGCTACAGCCTCACTACCCGTCACAAAGTCGAAACCCGGCGGGCCGTGAGGGTGTCCCGGCGGCTTGTGGCCACTCGTCGCGGTATTCCTGTCCCGGCCCGAATCCGGAACCGTAAGCATTTTGTAAGTCACCGTAATGGCCTGGAAGCCGGTCCGGAATCCGGCGTCATCATGCTCACGGGCGGCATCCCGCACCACAGGCACCAGCATGGGCATATACCGATTTATCCTCTTCCACGCGAGGCAAGCATCGGTCTCGCCCAGGACCCCTGCAGCGTATCCGCTGGCAGATCCCAGGAACGCCAGCGTCTAGAAGAGCGCGCCTGGACAAGCGATGACGGAAGGAAGGGCCTGGCCCGGAAGGCTTGCATTATCCGCGAACCGGGATGAAACTGCTTCCGTTATACGGACAGACGATAGCGGCCAGGTGCACGCGACTGCAGGCGTGGACGGTTCAGCGCAAAAGTTAGGGGACTCCTGGATGGACGGCCTGGGAACAGACTGCGAATCCACCGCGATCCACGGCATTCGTGATCAGAGCCCAAGCGCCGCCCGGCTGTTGAGGGTACCCGGCTCGTCGTCCCGTGGATCGTCGGGCGGGAGCGGTCATGGCTGACTTGCGCGTCGAACAGCAGACGCTCACCAGCGCGGAGAGCGTGTTCAGCGGCGCCGCGAACCGCCTGAGTCCGGTGGCGCTGGCGATAAAGGTGCTGGAGGCCGACGCCGCGGGCGCACCCCTGCTCGCCAGCGCGCTCAGCGCGGGCGACGAAGGTCTCGCTGCGGGCCTGCAGGCTGTCGGCAAGTCCCTGGCCGGGCTGGCCCATTTCCTCAGCGACGCGGATACCGCCTACGGTGACACGGACCAGGCGCTGAGCCGGGCGGTGAAGAACACGGGATGAGCGACTACCACGCCCGGACCATGCCGGCGCTGGGGTTTGACCCGGCCCCGGGCGACGTGGGCATCATGAGGTCTCTCGCCGGCCGTCAGCACGCGGCCGCCGAGGAGTTCCGCCAGGTCGGGAAGCAGGTCCAGAACGCCGACCTGAGCAGCTGGCAGGGCCAGGCGGGCTCGGTCGCCCGCCCGGTGGCGAACCAGCTGGCCAGCGCGCTCGGGTACGCGGCATCCGCAGCGGACCGGCTCGGCACGGTGTCGCAGACGTGGGCCGGGCAGCTCGCGACCTTCCAGGCTGAGGCTGACGCGCTGGAAAAGCAGGCAGCAGCGGCGGCTGCCGATCAGGAGTACCTGACGGGCAAGCAAACCGTGATGGCGGCGATGACCGGGCCGGTCGACCGGGCGGCTGACATGGAGGCCGCGCAGGCCCGGGTGAACCAGGTCCAGGCCCGCGCCCGGCAGCTCCGCCAGAACTACGAGACGGCCGCCGCCCAGCTCGCCCGCCAGCTCGACGCCCCCAGTGCGTGGGAACGCACCGAACCGGACCGCAAGGCCCTGGAATGGCTGCTGGCAGCTCCGGATCTTGCCCTTATTGATCACTGGCTCGGCAAGCTCAAGGAGGCCGGCCAGAACCCCGCCGAACTCGCCGAGGATTTCGACCGGGACCTCGCGGAAGTCAAGCAGCTCATCAGCGAAGGCAAGCCGGCGCGGGATGCCCTGGTCAAGGCCGGGTACAGCGGGGAGACCGCGATCGCGCGGGAGGATGCGTGGGATGCCTTCGCGCCTGACTGGGTGAAGGCGGCTGCTCGCTGGCTACCGCAGGTCCGGGGAGTGTCCTACGGGCTCGCCGGGCTGGCGATCGTCGCGGACGCCGGGACGCTGATCTCGCCCGAGGACTCCGGGGCGATGGGCTCGGTGGACCGGGGCGCAGCCGCTGTGAACGCGGTCGGCCTCGCGACGGTGACAGCCGCTGATGCCGGGTGGATCGCCGCCGCGGACGGCGTCGCGGCCGTCATCCCGGGGGTGGGAGAAGTCGCCATCGCGGTCACTGGGGTGTACCTGGCCAGTGACTTTATCTACCATAACCGTGCGACCTTGGAGCACGTCGCTGACGATGCCGGGCACGCGGTTGACCACGCGGCCGAAGGCGCGTTGCATTCGGTCACCTCGACAATCGGGAGCTGGTTCTGATGACCGCGGACAACCTGAGCCCTCCGCACCTGCGAGCCGAGGCCGTCACCGCTCTCATCGGGCGGGCACAGGCCGAGGACCTGGGGCTGGCCGCCCTGGCCGGCTTTGACCTGTGCGTGCTCGGCGGACCCCGCCAGGCCGCATTTCCCGAAGCGATGACCAGCGCCTGGCTGCAGCTAGCCGATGAAGACAGGCAATCGCTCACCAGGTCTTCGACCGCCCGGCTGCTGGCCGAGGGACTGCTCCTGCACGCAGGAGGCGGCGGGGACGCGGACTATCCGGTGAGCCCGGAGCTGGGGGTCATCCTCGCGGCTCGCGGCCAGCCCGCCTACCTGGTGGTCGTGCAGCGGCAGGACAGCCCGCTGCCCGGGCTGAGCCTGTTCGCCCTGGGTGACAGCGGCCGGCCCGTACAGGCGATCGTCGCCGAGGTCCTGGTCAAAGCAGCACCTGCCGGGGCTGGCCCGCTCCGGTGCATCTACGGCTACCAGCTGGTCTCCACCGCGAGCGCGGCGTCCCTGCTCGCCGACTGGACGATCGGCAAGGCGGAGAAGGCCCGCCGCTGGTCCAGGGAACCGGCACGTCTGGTGACCCGGTACTTCCCCGCTGATGACCGGGACCGTATCGGGCAGCGGATAACCGTGCGCGGCGAAGGCAGCACGGCACGCGTCACCGGGCTCGACCCGTCGAACCCGCCGGCGGAACGCCTATACAGCCGCAGCGAGCTGGAAGACGTCATGGCCGGCTTCCTCGCCGGGGACCCGCCGTGAGCGCGCGGCCGCACCCGGCTGGCGGCTACGAGGAACCCCGCAGCGCGCTCACCCGCCCCCTGCTGGGCTGGTGCCTGGCGGCTCCGGCGGCCGCGGAACTCACCTGCCTGCTGCTGGCCGTCACGGTAAGCCCGGACTGGCTGATCGCCATGGGCATGCTCTGGCTGTTCTTCCCGTTCCTGGTCGCCGTCGGGTTCCTGTACCGGAACTGGCCAACCGGCATCCGCATCGACGACACGGGCATCACCGTCGGCGCGATCCGCTCGCACCGGGCCGCGTCCCGCAAGCCGACCGTGTACCACCAGAGCTGGGGCGTGTACACCTGCCCGTGGGCCGCGGCCAGCAACACCAGAGTCATCACCGATCCCGGCGAACTCCGGTCGCTGATCAGGCATCATTACACGTTCAACAACCGGTGGGGCGGCACGCGCGCGATGACCCGCTGCGACATCGGCGTGCTCATCGCCCCGTTCATGCGCGCCGCTCTCGTCATCGACGTTTTCCCGCCGCAAGTCAGCGGAACGACCGTCCGCCCGAGCCGGATCTTCACCAACTTCAGCGACGGGCGGCTCTCCCGCAAGATCCCACCGCGGATGAGCCCCACCTGGGTGATCCCAACGCGCCAGCCCCAAGCGCTCGGCGAGGCGCTCAAGCCTTATCAGCAAATGGTCAACGCTTCACCCACGTCGATTCCGGGCGAATAAGTGGCATGCACCGCCACGGCTTCTACCAGGAACTACTGCAACCGTGGGCAACTCTCGCCGCTGCAGAAACCGGGAAAGGGTCTGACCGTCCTGGGTGCCGAGAACGTCAGCAATGCGCTTGTTAGCGACGTCGGCTTGGCCGTCGATGCAGTGGGTCGCGAAGGTACGCCAGGCCGATTGGCGGTCGTCCGCCTGTCTGACGTGGCGGCAGCCTGGGCTGCGTCAGCCTCTGGCGGCCCGTCTGCGGTTTCGCAGCAGCTCTACCGCTCCTGCAGGCGAGAGAGGTGCCTCGCGCGCCCAGA
>JBEKKH010000606.1:0-5015 GCA_050010815.1 Streptosporangiaceae bacterium
GTGCAGGTGAACGCGCCGGGGAACAGCTCGCCGATGGGGAACAAGCTGAGAGCTGCGCCGGCCACGCCTACGGTGCCGATCACCGTGATGGCGTTCGGCGTGATCGGGGTGCGCGCGAGGACCTTGCCCACCGGAGTGAACAGACTCGTCATAACGGGCCGCAGTACGTTCAGCATGGCCGTCCCACCCTACTGTGCTGGTCCGGGGGGGCGACCCCCCGGAACCCCCCGATCACGGGGGGGCTGCCCGCCCCCCCGTTCCCCCCTGGCGGGGAGATTTCTATTCGGGGGCTTGTGGACAGGGTGCCCGCGGGTTAAGGCTGATCGTGCGCACCCAGCGATCGCAAGGAGGCGAACGGCAGTGACAGCAACAGCGAGTGGGGCAGGTGGGTCGGGAGGAGCCGCGGGCAGGGCACCGGCGGCCGACCAAGTGCGAAATGTGGTACTGGTCGGCCATTCAGGCACCGGCAAGTCCAGCCTGGTCGAGGCGCTTCTGGTCGGGACGGACACGATCCAGCGTCCGGGCAGCATCGAAGAGGGCACCACGGTCAGCGACTTCGATGAGGTCGAGGTCAGGCAGCAGCGTTCGGTCAACTTGACCCTCGCACCTGTCGTGCATAACGGCATCAAGGTCAACCTGCTCGACACCCCCGGTTACGCCGACTTCACCGGCGACCTGCGCGCGGGGCTGCGCGCCGCGGACTCGGCGCTGTTCGCCGTCTCCGCCACCGACGGAATCGACGGCGTGACCAGGATGCTGTGGGACGAGTGCGCGGCGGTCGGCATGCCCCGTGCGGTCGTCATCACCAAGATCGATCACCAACGGGCCGACTTCGACGCGACCCTGGCCGCCTGCCGTGAAGCGTTCGGGGACGCGGTGGCGCCGCTCTACCTGCCGGTCGGAGCCCCGGTGAGCGGCCTGATCGGGCTGTTGTCGGCCAAGCAGTTCGACTACGCCCAAGGCCAGCGCACCGAGGGCGTCCCCTCGCCGCAGGACGCGGAACGGATGGCGGAGCTGCGCGGTGAGCTGATCGAGGGCATCATCACGGAGAGCGAAGACGAGTCCCTGATGGACAGGTACCTGTCCGGGGAGGACATCGACTCCAAGGTGCTCATCGAGGACCTGGAAAAGGCCGTCGCGCGCGGCAGTTTCTATCCGGTGCTCGTCACCTCCGCACCGCAGCGGATCGGCATGCTCGAGCTTCTCGAGGTCATGACCCAGGCCTTCCCCTCTCCCGCCGAGCACCCGATGCCCGAGGTCACCACGCCCGACGGCAAGCAGGTGACCGGGATGTCTTCTGATCCCAAGGGCTCCTTGCTGGCCGAGGTGATCAAGACCACCTCTGACCCGTACGTGGGCCGGATCAGCCTGGTCCGGGTGTTCTCCGGCACGCTGCGCCCGGACGCCGCGGTGCACGTATCCGGCCACGGGCGCGCCGCCCGCGGCCACGAAGACCACGACAACGACGAGCGGATGGGTGCGCTGACCTCGCCGCTCGGTAAGCAGCAGCGGACCATCACGCAGTGCGGAGCCGGCGACATCTGTGCCGTGGCCAAGCTCGGCACCGCCGAAACCGGCGACACGCTGTCCGATAAGGACCATCCGCTGCTGATGGAACCATGGTCGATGCCGGAGCCGCTGCTGCCGGTCGCCATCGTGGCCAAGTCCAAGGCGGACGAGGACAAGCTCTCCCAGGCGCTGTCCCGGCTGGTCGCCGAGGACCCGACGCTGCGCCTGGAGAACAACGCCGAGACCAGGCAGCTGGTGCTGTGGTGCATGGGCGAGGCGCACGCCGACGTGCTGCTCGACCGGCTCACCAACCGGCACGGCGTCGCGGTCGAAACGACCGACCTGCGGGTGCCGCTGCGGGAGACGATCGCGGGCAAGGCCCAGGGCCTGGGCCGGAACGTCAAGCAGACCGGCGGCCATGGTGAGTTCGGCATCTGTCACATCGAGGTGGAGCCGCTGGCGGACTCGGGCGGCTTCGAGTTTGTCGACAAGATCGTCGGCGGGGTGGTACCCCGCCAGTTCATCCCGTCGGTGGAAAAGGGGGTCCGCTGGCAGATGGAGCAGGGCGTCACGGCCGGCTACCCGATGACCGGAGTCCGGGTCACGCTGTACGACGGCAAGGCGCACCCGGTGGACTCCTCCGACATGGCCTTCCAGAAGGCCGGCCGCGCGGCGCTGCGGGACGCGGTGGACAAGGCACAGCCGATGCTGCTCGAGCCGGTGGACGAGGTCACGGTGCTCGTTCCCGACGACTACGTCGGGGCCGTGATGTCCGACTTGTCCTCACGCCGGGGGCGCGTGCTCGGCACCGAGCCGGTCGGGGTGGGCCGGACGCTGGTCAAGGCGGAGATCCCGGAACTGCAGATCACCAGGTACGCCATCGACCTGCGTTCGGTATCGCACGGCACGGGCTCGTTTACCCGGCAATACCTGCGCCACGAGCCTCTCCCGTCACAGCTGGCCGCCAAGGTCGCCGCCGACTCCCGCCCGGAGTAGGTTCCGCCAGGGCGTCGTTTGGTGTGGGTGCGGCACCCTGCACAGAAGAGTGTGCAGGGTGCCGCATCCATGCACTGAAGGCTGGGGCCGGTGGGGTTACTGGGCTTGGGGCCAGGCGCTGGCAAGGAGCTTGCGGGTGTCGGCGAGGAGCTGGGGCAGGACGCGGGTGTGGCCGGTCACCGGCATGAAGTTGGTGTCGCCGCCCCACCTGGGCACCACGTGCTGGTGCAGGTGGGCGGCGATGCCGGCCCCGGCAACCGAACCCAGGTTGATGCCGAGGTTGAAGCCCTGCGCGCCGGAGGCCTGGCGCAGGGCACCGATGGCGTGCTTGGTGAACTCGGAGAACTCAGCTGTCTCGGCCGGGGTCAGCTCGGTGTAGTCGGCGAGGTGCCGGTACGGGCAGATCAGCACGTGGCCGCCGTTGTAGGGATAGAGGTTGAGCACTGCGTAGACCAGCCCACCCCGGGCGACGATCAGCCCTTCGTCGTCGCTCAGGGTGGGCGCACGGCAGAACGGGCAGCCCTCGGCCTCGCCGGGGCCCGAGGGCTTGTTCTCCCCCTTGATGTAGGCCATCCGGTGCGGCGTCCATAGCCGGCCGAACGCATCGGGGACTCCGGCGAAAACCTGATCCGGGTCGGGGATAGCTGGCGGCGTGGCCGGTGTCTGCGCGGGCACAGGCTTACACCTGGACGCGGTCGCGGACGGCGGTGACAATCTCGGCGATTGCGTCCGCGACCGGGACGCCGTTTTTCTGCGACCCGTCGCGGAAGCGGAACGACACCGCGCCGGCCGCCACATCGTCGTCGCCCGCGATCAGCATGAACGGCACCTTCTGGCGCTGCGCGGTCCTGATCTTCTTCTGCATCCGGTCGTCGCTGTCGTCGACTTCGACCCGGATGCCCTGCTCGCGCAGGCCGGCCGCGACCTTGTCCAGATAGGGCACGTGCGCATCGGAGATCGGGATACCCACGGCCTGGACCGGCGCGAGCCAGGGCGGGAACGCGCCCGCGTAGTGCTCGACCAAGATCCCGAAGAACCGCTCGATCGACCCGAACAGCGCCCGGTGGATCATGTACGGACGCCGCCTGGTGCCGTCGGCGGCCTGGTACTCCAGGTTGAACCGGACGGGCATCTGGAGGTCGACCTGCAGGGTGGACAGCTGCCAGCGCCGCCCGATCGCGTCCTTGACGTGCACGTCGATCTTGGGTGCGTAGAAGGCGCCTTCGCCCTCGGCGATCACGTAGGGCAGCCCGGACACGTCAAGCGCGTGCTTGAGCGCCGCCTCGGCCTCGGCCCACTCGGACAGCTCACCGACGTACTTGTCCGGTCTGGTCGACAGCTCCGCCTCGAACTCGGTCAGGCCGAAGTCGCGCAGCAGCCCCACCACGAAGTTCAGCAGCGAGGCCAGCTCGTCCTGAAGCTGGTCGGGGGTACAGAAGATGTGCGAGTCATCCTGGGTGATGCCGCGGACCCGGGTCAGGCCGTGCACCACGCCGGACTTCTCGTACCGGTACACGGTGCCGAACTCGAACAGCCGCAGCGGCAGCTCCCGGTACGACCGCCCGCGGGAGGCGAAGATCAGGATGTGCATCGGGCAGTTCATCGGCTTGGCGTAGTAGGTGGCCCCGTCCAGCTCCATGGGCGGGAACATGCCGTCCTTATACCACTCCAGGTGCCCGGAGGTGATGAACAGGTCCTCCTTGGTCACGTGCGGGGTGTTGACGAAGTCGTACCCGGCGTCGGCGTGGCGGCGGCGTGAGTAGTCCTCCATCACCCGGCGGATGGTGCCGCCCTTGGGGTGGAAGACGGGCAGGCCGCTGCCGATCTCGGTCGGGAACGAGAACAGGTCGAGCTCGGCGCCGAGTTTGCGGTGGTCGCGCTTCTCGGCCTCCTCGAGCAGGTGCACGTACTCGTCCTGCTTTTCCCGCGACTCCCAGGCGGTGCCGTAGATCCGCTGCAGCTGCGGGTTCTTCTCACTCCCCCGCCAGTAAGCACCGCCGGTGCGCATCAGCTTGAACGCCGGGATGGCCCTGGTGGTCGGGACGTGCGGGCCACGGCACAGGTCCTTCCAGCACAGCGCGCCGCTGGCCGGGTCCAGGTTGTCGTAGATGGTCAGCTCGTGGCCGCCGACCTCCACCGACTCACCGTCATCCGAACCCGTGGCCGGGACGCCCTTGAGCCCGATCAGCTCCAGCTTGTACGGCTCGCCGGCCAGCTCTGACCTGGCCTGCTCGTCGGTCACCACGCGCCGGGAGAACCGTTGGCCCTGCTTGACGATCTGGCGCATCTGGGCCTCGATCGCCTTCAGGTCGGCGGGGGTAAACGGCGCCTCGACGTCGAAGTCGTAGTAGAACCCGTTCTCCACCGGAGGGCCGATGCCCAGCTTGGCCCGCGGGAACAGTTCCTGCACGGCTTGCGCCATGACGTGCGCGGCCGAGTGCCGCACGATGTACCGGCCGTCGTCGCTGGCCACGTCCACCGGTTCCACGACGTCGGAGTCGGCGAGCTGA
>JBEKKH010000607.1:0-5015 GCA_050010815.1 Streptosporangiaceae bacterium
CGATCATCGAGTCGGCCCGGGCCCTCAACGACCTGGACATCGACCTGCTCAAGCTCGAATATCCCGGGTCGCCGCAGGGCTGCCGGCGGCTGGCGGAGATCCTCGACCGGCCCTGGGCGGTCCTGTCCGCGGGCGTGCCCTTCGACCAGTTCACCGACATCATCCAGATCGCGACCGAAGAGGGCGGAGCCTCCGGCTTCATTGCCGGTCGTTCCGTGTGGCGCGAGGTGGTGAGCCTAACCGGGCACCAGCGCGAGGAGTTCCTGGAGTCGGTAGCCCTGCCCCGACTGGAACGGCTGGTCGACGTCGCGGCGCAGCGAGCCCGCCCGTGGCATAAGGCCTAGCGGATCACTTCAGGTGCGGGCCGAGTAGGGTCAGGTCCGCGGGCGACAGCCGGTCTGACAGTACTGGGAACCGATGCGCGGTACGATTTCGCGGCCATCCTCGAGGAGCAGTTCGGCCCCCAAGACGCCCGGCGGACCGACCCTGAAACCGGCACCGCGCGCTAGAGGAGACCGTGGTAGAGGCGGAGGGCGTCGTCGAGCGCGTCCATCTCGCCGTCGTCGAGCACGCCGATCCAATTGTTCAGCTTCGTAATATCGACGCCGAGCATCTGCTCGAGGAGTATGCGGCATTTCCGGCCGTCGATCTCGGCTTCTGGCCGGGTCAGGCTGGGCCGGGCCGAGGTGGAGGTGGGGGCGACGGTCACGACCGAGCCGATAAAGTTCGTGGCGGTCACGACGACCGCGTAGCGGCGTCCCTCTTGGGTGTGATCGCCGGTACGGACCGGCAAGGTGATGAGGAAAATGGAGCCCTTACGAAGCAAGGTAACGGGCCCACTCGCGGATCTTCTCCGCTTCCTCCCGCTCCGCCGGATCGTTGGCGATCTCGGCCGACTCCCGGCGCATCCGCTCCTGCATGGTAGTGAACCAGGCCAGGTGGATGGCCTTCCTGATCACCTCAGATGTCGACCCGCCAAGTTCCTCGACCACCTGGTCGAGTTCTTTGCGCGTCTTTTCGTCCACGCGTACGGTCACAACTTCCATGAGCCGAGCGTAACACGATCCGTATTACACATCTGGGGATCACGACAGGTGCGGGCCGAGCAGGGTCAGGTCCGCGGGCGACAACCGGTCGCGGGCGGTCTTGGCCTGGTGCCAGAACGGGTAGATCAGTGGCGGGGCACTGAGGCGGTCGAGCTGGGCCCGCTCCTCGGCGGCCAGGGTCAGCGACGCGGCCGCCAGGTTGTCGGCCAGCTGCTCGTCGGTGCGTGCCCCGATCACCAGCGAGGTGACGGCCGGGCGGCCCAGGGTGTAGGCCAGGGCGACCTGGGCGGCGGACACGCCGCGGGAGTCGGCGATCTTGACGAGGCCGTCGATGATGTCGTGGAGGCCATCGGTATCGTAGACCGGCGGCTCGTCCCAGTCGGTGAGCTGGCGCGAGCCCGCCGGGGCCTCGGTGTTCCTGCGGTACTTGCCGGATAGCAGACCGCCGGCCAGCGGGCTCCAGACCAGGACGCCCAGACCCTGGTCGACCGCGAGCGGGATCAGCTCGTACTCGGCCTCGCGAGCCTGCAGCGAATAGTAGATCTGCTGGCTGACAAACTGCGGCAGGCCCAGCCGTTGCGCCGTGCCCAGCGCCTTCATCAGCTGCCAGGCGGCGTAGTTCGAGGAACCCACGTAACGGACCTTGCCCGAGGCGACCAGCAGGTCCAGGGCCTGCAGCGTCTCCTCGAGCGGGGTCAGGCCGTCCCACTCGTGCACCTGGTACAGGTCGATGTGATCGGTGCCGAGGCGGCGCAAGCTCGCCTCGCAGCCCGAGATGATGTGGTGGCGGGAGAGGCCAGAGTCGTTCGGCCCATCTCCCATGGACATCCGGACTTTGGTGGCGAGCAGGAGCTTGTCCCGCCGCCCCCGCAGGACCTCCCCCACGATCTCCTCGGCCTGGCCGCCGGAGTACACGTCGGCGGTATCGATGAGGTTGACCCCGGCGTCCAGGCACATGTCCACCTGCCGGCGGGCCTGCGCCACGTCCGTCGACCCCACGTTCTTGAACGGCCCGCTGCCGCCGAAGGTCATCGTGCCCATGGTGAGCACGGAAACCCGCAGACCCGACTTCCCTAGCGCGCGATATTCCATACCCCCGACCCTACCCAGCGGGGTGCCGCGCCCACGTCGCCGGCGTCGGTGCCGTGGCGGGCGGCCACCTCGGCGGCGGCGCGGACGAAGGCGGCCAGGGCGGTCGAGCGGCTGCGTTCGGGCCAGGCCAGCACGAGGGAGACCGGCGCGGCGTCCAGGACGGGGACGGCGATCAGGTCGCGGCGGAGGCGTTCGGTGACCGTGTCGGGCATGAGCGCGATCGTCTGGCCGAGCGCGATCAGCTGCATGAGCTGGGACGTGTCGCGCACCTCGGGACCGGGGCCGGTCATGGCGGGCCAGCGGGGCATCGTCTCGCCCCGCAGGTCGTCCAGGCGCAGCGCGGTCCGTCCGGCGAGCCGGTGGCCGGACGGCAGGATGGCCACCTGTCCGGCCACGTGCAGCAGTTCGGTGTCGAATCCGCTCACGTCGTCGTAGGGCAGGTGCATGAGGGCCAGGTCGGCCGCTCCGGTACGCAGCAGGCCGGCCTGCTCGCCGACGTCGCACACGTGCACGTCCACGCCGGCCTGGGCGTACTGCCCGGCGTACCGGGACAAGATGTCCGGGAGCAGGCCGACGTCGGCGTTGGGCTTGGTCGCGAGCACGAGCCGCGGCGTTGCCTCCGCCGCGCGGCGGGCGCGCTGGCCCGCGGCGGCCGCGGCGTCGAGTACCTTGCGTCCCTCGTGCAGCAGGACCACGCCCGCCGGGGTGAGCCGCACGCCACGGCCGGCGCGTTCGAGCAGCGGCACGCCGACCCGGCGTTCCAGCTTCTTGATCGCCCGGGACAGCGGCGGCTGGGCCATGCCGAGCCGTTCGGCCGCGCGGCCGACGTGCTGCTCCTCGCCCACCGCGACGAAGTACGCCAGCTCACGGGTCTCCAGGTGTTCCATACCCGCAGGGTATCGGTTACCGACCCAGACAGTCATGGATGCCGATGCCGAACGTCCCTGATCATGGCAGCATGACAGACGACAACGAGATGACCGGGCGGATCGCCCTGGTCACCGGGGGCAACAAGGGCATCGGGCGGGAAATCGCCGGGCAGCTGGCGCAGCGGGGCGCGACCGTGCTGCTGGCGGCCAGGGACAAGCAGCGGCGCGAGGACGCGGTGGCGTCGCTGCGGGCCGGCGGGCTGGACGTCCACCCGGTGGCGCTGGACGTGACCGACCCGGCGTCGGCGGCCGCGGCGGCGGCGCTGATCGACCGGGAGCACGGGCGGCTCGACGTGCTCGTGAACAACGCCGGCATCGCCGGCGGGCGGGTCCGGCCGAGCGAGGCGGACGTGGACCAGCTGCGGACGGTGTTCGAGACGAATGTGTTCGGCATCGTCATCGTGACCAACGCGATGCTGCCGTTGCTGCGCCGGTCGGGCGCGGCCGTCGTGGTCAACGTGTCGAGCGAGGTGGGATCGCTCGCCGAGGCGTCGGATCCGGAGTCCGCGCTGGCGCAGCTGCCGGCGTCGGGGGTGTACGCGCCGTCGAAGACGGCGGTGAACGCGCTGACCGTGCAGTACGCCAAGGACCTGCGGACGGACCACATCCTCGTGAACGCGATCACGCCCGGGTACTGCGCCACGGATCTCAACCACCATCAGGGTGTCCTGACTGCGGCGCAGGGCGCGGCGGTGGCGGTGCAGTACGCGACCATCGGGGCGGATGGGCCCACTGGTGGCTTTTTCGGCGTCGATGGACCGGTTCCCTGGTGACGTCCGTGGTCGGCGCTACCGATCCGGCCGTAGGCTCAGTACGGGGTACGGCCGTACGTCGACGCCCCGCCTGATACCGATCTCGGAGAAGCCGTCTCCTGGTTGGCCGTCGTCAACCGCGCTCGTCCAGGCGGGCGTGCAGGAGGGCTGCCGTGATCCCGAGCTCCTACGCGGGCTACTTCCAGGCCGCGTCGCAAGCCGCCGGCGCGCTGATCGGCTTGCTCTTCGTGGTCATCGCGCTGAAACCGGGGCGAATCATCGGGCGGCACGCCGACCCGGTGGCCAGGCGGCTCGCGGCCAGCAGCTTCACCGGCCTCGTCGATGCCTTCTTCGTATCGCTGCTGGCCCTCATCCCGGGCCACGACCTCGGTTACGGCGCCGCCGTCATGGCCCTGCTCAGCCTCTACCACACCCTGCGGCTGAACCTGGCGTACCCCGGCGTCAGGCACACCGTGATCTTCGCCGCCAGCTTGCTCGCCTATGGGTTCCAGCTCTGCGTCGCCGTCGCGGTCATCGTGGCGCCTGACAACGTCGATTTCATCAAATTTCTCGCCTTCGTGCTGATCAGCGCGTTCGCCGTCGGTCTTAACCGCGCCTGGGCGCTGCTGGAAAGCACGGCCGTCGCGGGAGCAGAGGAGGGGCAGGCCAAGGCCCCCGTTGGGACGGCGCCGCATGCCAACGGTGCCGCGGAGCATGCAAGCGCCGCCCCCCTGGTCGCAGTGGACAAAGTTGATCCCTCCTCGTAAGGCCTCTGCTGTCCGGGCGGCATCTGCTGTCCGGGCGGCATCGCAGGTTGCCATGGCGGCCTCCGGGCCGCGGCGGCGCCGGCACGATGGAAACCCGAGCCGGCCGGGGCCGGCCTGATGCTCCATCGTGCCGGCTCAAGGCAGTCCTGGCCGGGCCGGCCAGGACTCAGGCGCATCACGGGTCACACACCTTGGGCACGCCGGGGGCGGTTACTCGTTTCTGGCGACCTCGGGGCCGGTGATGCGGCGCAGGAGAGGCATGGTCGCGGCGATGATGCCGAGGCTCAGCGCGATGCCGGCACCGGCGATGACGTAGAACACGACGCCCGGGGCCCGGAACGGGCCGATCTGGGCGGCCGAGAACATCGCCGAGGCGGCGAACCCGACGCCGATGGAGATCACGGCGGTCACCAGCAGCGGGACCGCGCT
>JBEKKH010000608.1:0-5014 GCA_050010815.1 Streptosporangiaceae bacterium
ACCTGCCCGGCGGCGCGGCCGACTACGCCCTGGCGATCAGCGTCTACACCACCCTGCCGCTGCGCCCGGAAGAACTGCACCAGACCGGCCTCGATCACATCGCCGCGCTGGAAGCCCGGGCGGTGGAACTGGGGGCCGGGCTGGGACTGTCCGGCCTGGACGCGGTCTTGGCCGCGGTACGGGACTCGGCCGGGCAGATACCCCCGGCCGAGGCCATCCGCCAGGCGACGATCGCGGTGCGGCGGGCCGAGGCCAGGGCGGCGGAGGTTTTCCCGGCGCCGCTGCCGCCGCCGTGCGAGGTGACGCCCATGCCGGACGTCGTCGCCGCGAGCGGCGCCGCGCCCCACTACACCCCGCCGCGGCTGGACGGCGGGCGGGCCGGGACGTTCTGGTTCAACACCGAGCGGCCCACCGCCGGAACCGGATGGGACATCGAGGCGGTGGCCTTCCACGAGGCGGTACCCGGGCATCATCTGCAGCTGTCCCGCCTCCAGCTGCTCACCGAGCTACCCGCGCTGCAGCGCCAGCGCAGCATCACCGTGTTCTCCGAGGGCTGGGGCCTGTACGCCGAGCAGCTGGCCGAGGAAGCCGGCCTGTACACCGACGAGCGCGCCTTGCTCGGCGCGATCAGCGCGTCGCTGATGCGGGCGGCCCGGCTGGTGGTGGACACCGGCATCCACGCCTTCGGCTGGAGCCTGGAGCAGGCCCTGGAGTTCTTCGTGGCGCACGTGCCGATGCCGCCGGAGTTCCTGGCCGCCGAGATCAACCGGTACGTGGTGATGCCGGGCCAGGCGCTGGCCTACCTCACCGGCAAGCTCGAGATCCTGCGGCTGCGGGAGGAAGCCGAGCGCACCCTGGGTCCGGCGTTCTCGCTGCCCGCCTTCCACGCCGCCATCCTGGACCACGGCTCGCTGCCGCTGCCGGCCCTGGCCGGCAGCATCGGGAACTGGCTGGAGGCCGCCGGGTCACGGCCCTGACCAGGGCGGCCTGCCTCACCGGCTGGACCGCTAGCGAGGTGTACCGCCGCGGAGAGCGAGCGCTGGGTCAGGCTCACCCTTGGGAGGTTAAATCTCCCTTTCGGGGATGTCTATCCTCCGGCTCGGGGACGCCCATCCGCTCCGGGCCCGGCGGCTCGGGGCCCGGCGCCGGCCGGCGGCGGAACTCGGCGCGCCAGCGGCGGCCGAGCAGCCCGGCGCGGGCCGCGAGCCAGAGCCCGAGCGCGGCCCACACGCCGGGCAGGCCCAGACCGTGGAAGCGCAGCACCAGCGCGGCCACCGGGGCGTAGGCGCCGATGGCGAGGATCATCGCGCGGCGCATCGCCACGTAGTCGGACAGGCCGAGAACCAGGCCGTCGAGGACGAACGCCAGCGCGGCCAGCGGCTGGGTGACGGCGGCCACCAGCAGGGCCACGAGGGCGGCGTGCCGCACGCCGGCGTCGGCGGTGAACAGCACCGGCACGCCGAACGCCAGCGCCGCGGTCACCACCCCGAGCCCGGCCCCGGCGACCAGGCCCAGCCGCAGCGACCGCCGGCCGACCCGGTACGCGCCGTCGCGGTCCCCGGCGCCCAGGCATGAGCTGACGTATACCTGGGCCGGGACGGCCAGCGCGTCGAGTGACAGCGCGAGCAGGAACCAGACCCGCATGGCGATCTGCTGGCCGCCCAGCGCGGTGACCCCCAGCCGGGCCGCGATCGCGGTGGTTGTCAGCGGCACCACGCCCAGCGCGATGGTCCGCACCGACAGCCGGTGACCGTCACGCAGCAGGGCGGTGATCTCGGCGCGGCCCGGCCGGACCGGGCGCACCTGGGCCCGGCGCCAGGACGCCGCGGCGTACAGCGCGGCCGCGGCCACCTGGGCCGCCACCGTGCCCCACGCCGAGCCGAGCAGGCCCAGGTGCAGGCCGTAGACCAGGAGTACCTCGAGGGCGACGTTCGCCACGTTGGCGATGACCGCGATCCGCAGCGGGGTCCTGGTGTCCGCGAGCCCGATCAAGTGGCCATTGCCGGCGTAGGAGAGGTAAAGGAAGGGCAGGCCGATCACCGAAACGCGCAGGTATCCCACTGAGCCGGACCAGACGCGCTGGTGCGCGCCGAGCAGGTCCGCGAGCCACGGCGCGGCCAGCAGCAAGGCGAGCGCGACGGCCGTTCCGCCGGCCGCGGCGACCAGGTAGGCGGCGCCTGCGGTCCGGCCCGCCCGGTGGGTCGCCCGGGCTGCGGCCAGGCCGGCCACCGCCGAGGTCGTGGCCGTGGTCAGGAAGATCGCCAGCCAGGCCGCCATGTTCAGCGCGGTGGTCGCGATGGCCAGCGAGTCGAGCGGAACCCGGCCCAGGTGTCCGACGATCGCGGTGTCGGCCAGGCTGTACGCGGGCTCGGCGGCGATCGACCCGAGCGCGGGCAGCGCCAGCGCCGCGATGCGGCGGTCCAGCTCCCGGTCCGGCCGCATAATCATCAGTGTGGCCGGCTTGTTTCCCATCGGCTGGCAGAATGAGCGGATGCGCCTGCCGCTGACCCTCGCCGTCGCTCAGCCTCAGTGCGTGCCGGGTGACACGCGGGCCAACGGGCGCTGGCACGCGGACGCCGTCGCGACCGCCGGCGCGCGGGTGGTGGTGTTCCCTGAGCTGTCGCTGACCGGTTACGAGCTCGACGCCGACCTGGTCGAGCCGGGTGACGCCGGACTGGCCGCCATCGTCGAGGCGTGCCAGGCCACCGGATCCATGGCCCTGGTCGGCGCCCCGGTCCCCGGCCCGGACGGCCAGGCGTACATCGCCACCCTCGCGGTGAGCCCAGACGGGGTCGCGGTGCTGTACCGCAAGCAGTGGATCGGCGACGACGAGGCCGGCCGGTTCAGTCCTGGTGACGAGCCGACCGTCACCGTGGTGGACGGCTGGCGGGTCGGCGTCGGCATCTGCCGGGATACAGGCATCGCAGCTCACGTCGACCGGATGGCCGCGCTGGACATCGACGTCTACGTGGGCGGTCTGGTCCACCGAGCCGACGAGCTGGCCGAGCAGGAGCGCAGCGCGGCCTCGATCGCGGCACGCTGCCGGGCGTACGTCGCCTTCGCCAGTTTCGCGGGCCCGACCGGGGGCGGATACCACCACACGGCCGGATCGTCGGCGATCTGGTCACCGGCCGGGGACGTTCTCGCGCGAGCCGGGACCATGCCCGGTGACCTGGTCCGGGCCACGCTCGAGTAGCCGGCCCGGCGAGGCAGCCCGGCCGGAGGCAGCCCGGCCCGAGCCAGCCCGGGCTAGGCCAGCCCGGGCTAGGCCAGCCCGGGCTAGGCCAGCTCGGGCTAGGCCAGCTCGGCGACCCCCTGCGCGACGGCGCACGGGGCGCACAGCCGCACGTCGACACCATTGGCCACGTCGGTGGTCAGATGGCGGGTGATCACCGCGTGCTGATCACAAACCCCGACGTCGGCCGGGTGCGACCCGGAACAGTCGCAGTCGCAGTCGCGCTGGGCAAACAGAGGCGAGATGCGCCAGCCGTCCAGGATCGCGCGGACCGCCGGGTCGGTCGCGAGCTTACGGAACGCCTCAGCGGTCACCGCCGCGGTCCGGTCGGCCCACTCGGTCGCCACCGCCGCCGCGGCATCCCAGGCCGCGGCCAGCTGCCGCATCGGATTGTCTTGGTTGCTGCTCACCATCCCATCTTCTCACCTGCGACCTGCGGTGACCAGCGGCGTTGAGGACACGTTGTCCCGTCCGGCGCGGCGGGCGAGCTTAGGATCATTCTCAGTCGGTCCCGGGGCCAGGGAGGGTGGCGGATGATGGCGCGCAACGTGCGGGACCAGATGGTGGACAGCGCCGTTATCTTGCTGGCCAAGTACGGCCCGGACGGCACGTCCTTCACCGAGGTGCTGACCGCGTCCGGGGCCCCCCGGGGGTCCATCTACCACCACTTTCCCGGCGGGAAGGACGAACTGATCGCCGCGGCCATCGAGGTGGCGGGCGCTCGGGCCGTCACGCTGCTGAGCAGCTTCTCCGGCCGCGGCCCGGTCGAGATCGTGGACGGCTTCTTTGCCATGTGGCGGGCGGTGCTCGAACGCTCGCAGTTCTCCGCCGGCTGCGCGGTGCTGGCGGTGACCGTGGCGGGGAGCCACGGGGGTTCGGCTGATTCCGGTGTGCTGCTGCGGGCGGCGGCCCAGGTCTTCCGCAGCTGGCAGGCCGAGCTTGCCTCGGTGCTGGCGGCCGGGGGGGTTCCCGCGGCCAGCGCCGGCTCGTTCGCGCTTTTGCTGATCGCGGCGAGCGAGGGCGCGGTCGCGCTGAGCCGCGCCGAGCAGAGCTACGCGCCGTTCGACACCGTGCATCGGGAGTTGCGGGACCAGGCGGCCCGGTGGTAACGCGCGGTTGGCGGTTTGACTATGATGGTCGTCATAATCGAGGATGTCAGCACGCGATGCGAATCACGCATCAGACGGCATCAGACCGCGGGAGGCCGCCATGCCCATGATCGACGCCTACGCCAGCGCCGGGACGTTCGCCGATAAGCACCAGCTGGCGGTGAACCTGGCCAGCACGCTGATGCGGATCGAGCAGGTGCCGGACATCCCGATGTTCCGGAAGAACACGGCGGCGTTCGTGCACGAGCTGCCGCCGGACTCGCTGTCGAACGTGAACGGGGACAGCACCTACGTGCGGGTTCAGGTGCTGACCAACGCGGGCGCACTGGACCGGGACAAGCAGCTCCAGGTGGTGCGGCAGTTCACCGACATCATCGCCGCGGCGGCCGGTGACCCGGGCCTGGCCGACCGGACCTGGGTGCTGATCACCGAGGCCCCCGACGGCGGCTGGGGCCTGGGCGGCCACGCGAACACCAACGCCGAGCTCATCGCCGCCGCCCGCGCCCAGATCGCCGAACTCGCCGCCGGGCAGAAGTCCTAACCCCGAACTGACCCGCAACGAAGGACCATAGGTGTTGCTGAGGTGCCTCGGATCCGCCCCGGAGCCCGGATCCACCGCAGTCCTGGCCGGGCAGGCTGCACCACCCGGCACGGGCGCCGCACGGCCACC
>JBEKKH010000609.1:0-4992 GCA_050010815.1 Streptosporangiaceae bacterium
TTGCCCTCGGAGTTGCGCAGCACGCCGCCGTCGCCGCGCACCGACTCGGTGACGAGCAGGCCGCGCACCGACGGCGGCCACACCATCCCGGTCGGGTGCAGCTGGACGAACTCCATGTTCAGTAGCTTGGCCCCGGCCCGCAGCGCCAGCGCGTGCCCGTCGCCGGTGTACTCCCACGAGTTGGACGTGACCTTGTAGGTCTTGCCGATGCCGCCGGTGGCGAGCACCACCGCGGGCGCCTCGAACAGCACGAACCGGCCGGTGTCACGGAAGTAGCCGAACGCCCCGGCGATCGTGCCGCCGTCGGAGATCAGCTCGGTGATGGTGGTCTCGGCATAGACCTTGATCATCGCTTCGGGGTCGCCGAGCTCGACCGCGTCCGCCTGCTGCATGGCCACGACCTTCTGCTGCAGCGTACGGATGATCTCCAGCCCGGTCCGGTCACCGACGTGCGCCAGCCGCGGGTACTCGTGCCCGCCGAAGTTCCGCTGGCTGATCTTGCCGTCCTTGGTCCGGTCGAACAGCGCGCCCCACGCCTCGAGCTCCCAGACCCGGTCCGGGGCCTCCTTGGCGTGCAGCTCGGCCATCCGCCAGTTGTTCAGGAACTTGCCGCCGCGCATGGTGTCGCGGAAGTGGACCTGCCAGTTGTCGTTCGGGTTCGCGTTCCCCATCGAGGCCGCGCAGCCGCCCTCGGCCATCACCGTGTGCGCCTTGCCGAACAAGGACTTGGAGATGATCGCGGTCTTCTTGCCTTGCAGCCGGGCCTCGATCGCCGCTCGCAGTCCGGAGCCGCCCGCTCCGACGACCACCACGTCGTAGGTATAGCGGTCGATCTCTGTGTTGCTCATAACCACTGCCCGTTCGGTTAATTAAAGATTCTTGGGTCTGAGAATGCGCCGCTGGCCACCAGCATGATGTACAGGTCGCTCAGCATCAGCGTGCCCAGCGTGATCCAGGCGAACTGCATGTGCCGGGCGTTCAGCCAGGAGAACTTCGTCCAGGTCCAGTACCGGACCGGGTGGGAGGAAAAGTTCTTCAGCCGGCCGGCGGTGATGTGCCGGCACGAGTGACAGCCCAGCGTGTAACCCCACAGCAGGATCGCGTTGGCCAGCAGGATCAGCGACCCGATGCCGAACCCGAAGTCCCCGTTCGGCCCGCGGAACGCCTGCGTCACGTCGTAGCTGAGCAGGATCGCGATGAGTATGGCCATGTAGAAGAAGTAGCGATGCAGGTTCTGCCCGATCAGCGGGAACCTGGTCTCGCCGGTGTACTTGGCGTGCGGCTCGCGCACCGCGCAGGCGGCCGGCGAGCGCCAGAATGCCTTGTAGTAGGCCCGCCGGTAGTAGTAGCACGTGGTCCGGAAGCCGAGCACGAACACCAGCGCCACGAACGCGTAGGGGATGATCGGCGGCACGGCCGGGATCCAGTGGCCCAGGCTGCTCGAGCCCGGCACGCACTCGCCGCTGACGCACGGGGAGTAGAACGGGGTCAGGTAGTGATCCTTGGGCACGTAGTACCAGTGCCCGGTGAAGACCCGCACCGTAGCGTAGCCGACCCAGATCGTCAGCAGGGTAGCCGTGATGCGCGGCGCCTGCCACCAGCGGTCCTTGCGGAACGTGCGTTCGGAGATCTGCGCCCGCGTTCTGCCTGGCGCTTCCGGTGCCTGTGTCATCCTCAGCGTCCTCGCTGCTTTCGATGGTAAGCGTAACGCCACGCGCCGCCCGCCGGTAGAAGCCGGCCCTTTCGCGTGTGTGTACTGAACTTATTCCCTTCCGTCCACCGAATGCAGTGACCGAGACCTCATCGTGCGTGTGACCCTTGCTACACTCCCGGCCCCGCCGGGGGGATACTCGCCAAGTGACGTTCATCTACCACATCGCGACCGCCGCCGCCTGGGCGCAGGCGCAGCGGGACGGCCAGTACACGATGTCGACGCTGGACCGGACCCTGGCGCAGGAGGGGTTCATCCACGCCTCGTCGGCGCCGCAGGTGGCCCGGGTGGCCAACGCGTTCTACCGGGGCGAGCCGGACCTGCTGCTCCTGGTCATCGACCCGGACCGGGTGGACGCCGACGTTCGCTACGAACCCGTGCCCGGCCAGGATCTGGAGTACCCGCACATCTACGGCCCGCTGAACCCTAGCGCGGTCGTCCAGACCCGCCCGTTCACCCCCGGCCCCGACGGCCAGTTCTCCTTCACCCCGCCCGACGGCGCTTAGCGGTCCAGGGCGCGGCGCAGGAAGTCCAGCTGCAGGCCGAGCAGGTTCTCCGCCACTGTCTCCTGCGACGCCATGTGGGTGACGCCGGTCAGCGGCAGTACCGTGTGCGGGTAGCCGGCTGCCAGCAGCGCGCCGGACAGGCGCAGCGTGTGCGCCACCACCACGTTGTCGTCGGCCAGCCCGTGGATCAGCATCAGCGGCCGCGCGGTCATCCCCGCGGCCACCGAGGACATCAGCGAGGACCGCTGGTAGGTTTCCTGGTCGGTGTCCGGGAGCCCGAGGTAGCGCTCGGTGTAGTGGGTGTCGTACAGGCGCCAGTCGGTGACCGGAGCGCCCGCGATCGCCGCGTGGAACACGTCAGGCCGCCGCAGCACCGCCAGCGCAGCCAAATACCCGCCGAACGACCATCCCCGGATCGCCACCCGCCCGGTGTCCAGGTCGCCGAAGCGGTCGGCGGCGGCGTGCAGCGCGTCGACCTGGTCTTCAAGCACCGGCGTGGCCAGGTCGCCGGCGATGGCGCGGTCCCACCGCGGGCCGCGGCCCGGCGTGCCGCGGCCGTCCGCGATCACCACCGCGAAGCCCTGCTCGGCGAACCACTGTGAGGTGAGGTACGCCCCGCGGGACTTGACCACGCGCTGGGCCCCCGGTCCGCCGTACGGGTCGAGCAGGACCGGCAGCGGGCCCTGACCGGGCTGGTGCCAGGACGGGAAGAGCACCGCGGTGCGGATCTTCCGCGGCCCCGCGTTCAGCAGCACCGGGCGGGGAGCGGGCAGCACCGGCCGTTCGGCCTCGTTGCGTAGACTCACCGTCGGCTGGCCGTTGCGGTACACCCGGACGGTGGCCCCGTCGTGGTCAAGACCGCGGGCGCTGATCACCGTGGTGCCGCCCGCGCGGACGCCCGCGGCCACGCCGCTGCCCTCGCTCAGGCGGCTCAGCCCGTCAGGTCCGTAGCTCCACAGGCCGATTTCGGTCTGCTCGGCCGACCCCTGGAACAGGACGGTGTCGCCGTCGACGCCGACGACCCCCCGCACCTGCAGGCCCGGCGGGGTGACGGCCTCCTGGGCATGGGCGCCCGGGGTGATGAGCAGCAGGCGGCGGGTGTCACCGTCGTCGCCGGTCCAGACGATCCGGCCGTCCTGGGTCCAGGCGGGCACGCCGGGGACGACGTCAAGCCACTGCGGGTCGGTGTCCTCGCGCAGCACGCTGGCCCGCCCGGTGCCGGCGTCGACCCCGAGTATCCGCATCGTCCGCTGGTCCCGGCTCTGCACCACGACCAGCGGGTCGTGACCGTCCTGCCAGCAGGCGGTGACCAGGTAGGGGAACGCGGCGCGATCGGTGTCGACCGGCACAGACGTGCCGTCCAACCGGGCCAGCAGCAGGGACACCTCCGCGTTGGGGGTACCCGCGGCGGGGTAAGCCACCTCGGCGGGGGTCCGTTCCGGGTGGGCGGGATCGGCGATGTGCCACCGCTCGACCGGCGTCTCGTCCACCCGCGCGACGAGCAGCGCCGTACCGTCCGGGGCCCACCAGTAGCCGCGGTACCGGTCCATCTCCTCGGCCGCGATGAACTCGGCCAGCCCGAACGTCACCCGCTGCGCGCCCTGCGGATCCGCGATGACCTGGTCCGGGGTTTCCGGTTCTGACCCGTCAAGCCCGGTGACGCGGAGCGCGCCGGCCTGGACGTACGCCAGCCGCCGGCCGGTAGGGTCGGGCCTGGGTTCCAGCGCCGGGCCCCGGGTCGGGATCTCCAGCGCCGGCACCTCCTGCGCCGTCGCCTCCGCGCTGGTCAGGTCCACCGCCCAGACCCGCCCGGACCAGGCGAAGGAGGCCACCGTGAGGCCTGCGTCGCAGCCGTAGGCCACGATGCCGCCCGCCTGCTCCCGGACGCGTTCCCGGCGGGCCCGTTCGGCCGGCGGCAGGTTCTCCTCCTCGCCCATCGTCCTCGGATCGACCGCCAGCCGTTCGGTCCCGGACCCGACGTCCAGCACCCACAGGCAGGTCACCGGGTCGGTGCCGCTCTGGGTGCGCAGGTAGACGACCCGGCCGCCGTCGGGTGAGATGCGGAACGCGTGCGGCACGCCGAGCGTGAACCGCCGGGTCCTGGCCTCCTGGCGCGGGAAACTGTCGATCATGAGGAGAATCTTGCCAGTTCTGTAGCACCCGGGTCCCGATAGGCTCGCGGGCATGAATCCGCCCGACGATCGCGGGCCGGGACGGCGGTTGCTGCTTGTGCACGCGCACCCGGACGACGAGTCCATCGGCACCGGCGCGACGATGGCGAAGTACGCCGCGGAGGGGGTGCAGGTCACGCTGGTCACCTGCACGCTGGGCGAGCTCGGCGAGATCATCCCGCCGTCGCTGGCGCAGCTGGCCGCGGACCGCGAAGACCGGCTGGGGGAGTACCGGATCGGCGAGCTCGCCGCCGCCTGTGCCGCGCTCGGCGTGACCGACCAGCGGTTCCTCGGCGGCCCGGGCCGGTGGCGCGACTCGGGCATGATGGGCACCGCGGCCAACGACGATCCGCGCTGCTTCTGGCGGGCCGACGTGGACGAGGCCGCGACCGCGCTGCTCGGCATCATCCGCGAGGTCCGGCCGCAGGTCCTGGTGACCTACGACGCCAACGGCTTCTACGGGCATCCCGATCACATCCAGGCGCACCGGGTCACCTGGCGCGCCTTCGAGCTCGCGGGCGCCGGCGTCGCGGGCGCCGGCGTCGCGGGCGCCGGCCGCCCAGGCCGGGACAGCCCGCCCGGGCCCGCCAAGTTCTACGCCACG
>JBEKKH010000610.1:0-4975 GCA_050010815.1 Streptosporangiaceae bacterium
CTTGATCAGCTTGGCGAACAGCTTGCCGCGCTTGGCATCCACCACCGCCTTCTTGTGCTTGGTGGTGGCCCACTTGGAGTGGCCGCTCATGTGTTGTCCTTCACAATCTCTACGAATAGCTGATGAATGCGCCGGTCCGGAGTCAGCTCGGGGTGAAAGGCCGTAGCCAGCAATTGCCCTTGCCGGACGGCGACGATCCTACCCGTGCTGGCCTCCGTGCCCAGAACGGTAACGTCCGCTCCGACCTGTTCGACCCACGGCGCCCGGATGAAGACCGCGTGCAGCGGGTCAGCCTGATCCAGGCCGGACAGGGTGATCTCGCTCTCGAAGGAGTCCACCTGCCGCCCGAACGCGTTCCTCCGGACGGTCATGTCGAGGCCGCCGTAGGTCAGCTGCCCGGGCACGCCGTCGGCCAGCCGGTCCGCCAGCATGATCATCCCCGCGCAGGAGCCGAACGCGGGCAGGCCCGCGGCGATGAGCTTGCGCAGCGGCTCCAGGACGTCGAAGGCCACAGAAAGCCGCCACAGCGTCGTCGACTCACCGCCGGGGATCACCAGGCCGTCGACCCGATGGAGTTCCTCAGGCCGGCGCACAGGGACGGGGTCCGCGCCGACGGCTTGCAGCGCTCGCAGGTGCTCGGGCACGTCGCCCTGCAGGGCGAGAACTCCGATCACGGGCGGCATTAGTCCTCATATCACGATGGCGGGCGCCGGGCTGGGCCGGGAGTTACCAGCCGCGGGCGGCGTAGTGCTGGTCGGCAGGCAGGGTATCCAGGTTGATGCCGACCATGGCTTCGCCCAGGCCACGGGAGACCTTAGCCACCACGTCCGGGTCGTCGTGGAAGGTCGCGGCCTTCACGATCGCGGCGGCACGCTTGGCCGGGTCGCCGGACTTGAAGATGCCCGAGCCGACGAACACCCCCTCCGCACCGAGCTGCATCATCAGCGCCGCGTCGGCGGGCGTGGCGATGCCGCCCGCGGTGAACAGCACGACCGGCAGCCTGCCCGCCCGTGCCACCTCCGCCACCAGCTCATACGACGCGCCGTGTTCCTTGGCCGCGGTGAAGAGTTCTTCTTCGGGCAGGACGGACAACCGCGCGATCTCCGACCGGATGGAGCGCATGTGCCTAGTCGCCTCGACCACGTTGCCGGTGCCGGCTTCGCCCTTGGACCGGATCATGGCCGCACCCTCGGCGATCCGCCGTAGCGCTTCGCCCAGGTTGGTGGCGCCGCACACGAACGGCACGGTGAACTTCCACTTGTCGACATGATTCGCCTCGTCGGCCGGGGTCAGCACCTCGGACTCGTCGATGTAGTCGACGCCGATCGCCTGCAGCACCTGCGCCTCGGCGAAGTGCCCGATCCGGCACTTGGCCATGACCGGTATGGAGACCGCCGCGATGATGCCGTCGATCATGTCGGGATCGCTCATCCGGGCCACCCCGCCCTGCGCCCGGATATCGGCGGGGACGCGCTCGAGCGCCATCACGGCGACCGCCCCGGCATCCTCCGCGATCTTGGCCTGGTCGGCCGTGACCACGTCCATGATCACGCCGCCCTTGAGCATCTCCGCCATACCGCGCTTGACCCGGGCGGTGCCGGTGACTGGCTCAGGGTTGACCGTGGACACTCGAAACCTCGCTTGGTTCATCGTGATTGCTTCTTCACCATCGTATGACCAGCGCTGGCCTTGTCGGCGATCAGGGAATCGTCCATCTCGAAGAACTCCGGGGCCCGGGCGTTACCGGACAGGTGGAGCACGCGGACGAGCGGGCGGCGCCTGGCGTCCCTGGTCACCGCCACCATGTCATTGTAGAACTTGCGGGCCAGGAACACCTGGTGCGCGGCCGCTTCGACTTCGGCGAGCAGTTCGTCGGCGCCTTCCTTGCCGCTCAGCGATGCGCGGAAATCCGGCTGGCTGAACGCGGCGCGCAGGGCCCGGGTCAGGTCGCTCTCGGCCAGATCACGGGGGCGCCGTGTTTCCTCGGGGGGGACGATGACCCCCCCCAGGTCAGCACGGCCGGAGGGGCTAGCCGCCCCCCCGTACCCCCCCGCGCGGGTGCCGTGCACGGCGGCGCCGAGCAGCAGGCTGGTCGCCGGGTCGAGCAATCCAGAGGTCGCCAGCTCACTGGCGACCGAGCTGCGGCGCAGCAGGGTCACGTCCAGCGCGGCGCGCGCCATCTCGACCCTGGCGTGCAGGCGGTCGATGCGCCCGGCCCGCCAGGACACGTACACCCCGACCAGCAGCGCCGCCGCCACGATGATGACAATGTCGGTGATCACGGGAAATCGCCCCCGGCCGCGGCCACCTTGACCTGAGTGCTGCCGAGGACGACCGTCTCGTAGACGCTCAGCACGGCGCGGGCAACCACCGACCAGTCGTACTCAGCGACCGCGGCCAGCGCGGCGGCGGAAAGCTCGGCGCGCCTAGCGCGGTTGTCGAGCAGGCCCCCGGCCGCCCGGGCCAGATCGGCGGCATCTCCGGCCGTGAACAACTCACCCGCCTCGCCCCCTCGCAGGACCTGCCGGAACGCATCGATGTCGCTGGCCACGATGGGCACCCCGGCCGCCATCGCCTCGGCGGTCACGATGCCGAACGATTCGCCCCCGGTGTTCGGCGAGCAGAACACGTCCACCGAATGCAGCACGCGGACCTTGTCTTCCTCGCTGACCTGCCCGAGCAGCACCACCCGGTCCCTGAGCTCGGCAGGCACCTTGTGGAGCACCTCGTCGGCGTCGCCGGCGGGTCCCGCGACGAGCAGGCGCAGCCCTGGGCGCTGCGGGCCAAGGATCTCGAATGCCTTGAGCAGCACGGACAGGCCCTTACGCGGTTCGTCGAGGCGGCCGAGGAAACCGATCGCGCCGCCGGTCCCGGGCCAGCCCGGCAGCGGATCGGCCTTACGGTAGCGGCGGGTGGCCACGCCGTTCGGGATGACCACGGCGTCGCCGCCGATGTGCTCGACCAGCGTGGTGCGGGCCGCCTCGGACACCGCGATCCGGCCGTTGATCTTCTCCAGCCCGGTGCGCACCACCGGGTAGGTGACCAGCAGGATGCGGGACCGCGGGATCGAGGTGTGCACCGTGGCCACGATCGGTCCCGAGGCCACCCAGCAAGCCAGCAGGGACAGGCTGGGTATCTCGGGCTCGTGCACATGCAGCACGTCGAACCCGCCCTCCTTGACCCAGCGCCGCACCCGGTTCACCGACAAGAAGCCGAACGACAGCCGGGCCACCGAGCCGTTGTACGGAACTGGCACGGCCCGGCCGGCCCCGACGACGTAGGGCGGCAGCGGGGTGTCGTCATCGGCCGGCGAGATCACCGAGACCTCGTGGCCCTCGTAGATCAGTTCTTCGGCCAGGTCCCTGATGTGCTGCTGGACGCCGCCGGGAACGTCCCAGGAGTACGGGCACGCGATGCCGATCCTCATGTTTTGCCCGCCCGGGCGGGATCCAGATCGGCGGTGAAGACCCGTTGCAGCATGTGCCAGTCTTGCGGGTGCTCGGCGATCGCCTCGGAAAACGCGTCGGCCAGCTGCTGGCTCATCGCCGCGATCTTCTCCGCGCGGGTTCCGGTGGCCGGCATCGGCACCTCGTCGTAAATGCAGGCACCCCAGCCGTCCTCGTCGAACCAGGTCGCGGTCGGCAGCAGCGCCGCCCCGGTGTGCACGGCGAGCGCGGCGCTCGCGGCGATCCGCGCCTTCTCCCCCAGCAGCTCGACCTCGATCCCGCTTTCCTTCAGGTCGCGGTCGCTGACCAGGCAGACCAGGTGGCCGGCTCGGAGCCGCTGGGCCAGCGTGCCGAACGGGGCGGATCCGCCGGTCAGCGGCAGGACCTCGAAGCCCAGGGTTTGCCTGAACCGCACGAAGCTCTCGTAGACCGACTCGGGCTTGAGGCGTTCGGCGACCGTGGTGAGCGGACCGGTCCCGCGGGCGATGACCCACGCGCCTGCCTGCTCGAAGTTGCCCATGTGCGGCAGCGCGATGAGCACGCCGCGGCCGGACTTCAAGCTGGCGAACAGCGCTTCCTCACCCGAGCCGCGGAAATGCATCCCGGACACGAGGCGCTCGACTCCGATGGCCGGCAGCCTGAACACCTCAAGCCAGTACCTGGCGTAGGAACGGAGCGCGGACCGGGACAGGGTGCGCAACTCCTTACCATCGACATCGGGACTGGAGTCCTGATAAGTGAGCACCCGGCGCAAGTTGGCCTCGAGCACCTGGACCTTCGGTCCCTGCCGCCGCCACGCCAGGTCGGCCGCGGTCATGAAGGCCCACCGCGCCCACGACTCGGGAAATCGGCAAATCACTTTCCAGCCCAGTTGGTAAGCGACCCCCGTCAGCCGCTCACTCAGCCGGGGACTCAGTACCGCCACCGTCAACCTTTCCTAGGCTCTGCTCCCCGGGAGAGCCACCCTGATCTCCGGATCCCGTTACTGCCTTCGCTGCCTTATGTACCGCGTGCACTCGCTGGCCGAAGGTAAAGGCGCTTCCTGCGGCGAGCGCCCACAGCCCTATGTTGAGAATGTACGGCACACCGAGGCCGGAAACCCCGACCGCGACGAGCGAGATGACCATACGTTCGGGCCGTTCTATCAGACCCACGTCACAGCGCAGCCCCAATCCCTGTGCCCGGGCCTTGACGTAGGACACCAGGTTCCCGGCGACGAGGCAGAACAGGCAGACCCCGGCGAGCAGCGGGTTGCGTCCGCCGAGCATGAACCAGACCACGAGCCCGCTGAAGATGCCGGCGTCGGCGATCCGGTCCATGGTCGAGTCCAGGAACGCCCCCCAGATGCCCGTGGTCCCCTTCATCCGGGCCAGCACGCCGTCCAGCATGTCCAGGAACACGAAGATGGTGCAGGTGAACGCGCCGGGGAACAGCTCGCCGATGGGGAACAAGCTGAGAGCTGCGCCGGCCACGCCTACGGTGCCGATCACCGTGATGGCGTTCGGCGTGATCGGGGTGCGCGCGAGGAC